>DEHX01000035.1:39524-42319 GCA_002352145.1 Chitinophagaceae bacterium UBA2789 | reverse complement strand
TCCCGTACGGGCTACAAAAAAAGGCTTTGAATTAATTCAAAGCCTTTTTTAATCTGCTTCTGTTCAAAACAGGTTTTAGTATTACCGTGATAACCAATACAAAAAGCAGTACTTTCTTCACATTATATTTTGTATCTTCATAGCTAATGAGCAGGTATTCGTCATACAATTATACTTACCTGTCAGGTCAGGCAATCGCAGACCTGACGGATTGTTATACCTGGTCATTCCCCGAATTTGTTCCTTTCTGCGAACAACTTTTTTACTTCTCCACTTTTAAAGCCTTTAAAAGCTAAGCCCGGTCTGATCAATTCGGGACCGGCGACCTTTTATCTGACAGCAACAAGATTCCTGTCAGATGTACTCTTGCTTATACCATGAGTAGTGAATGATTTCTTGAACAATTAATTCAACAACATGAAACTTAAAGAAGAATCAGTGCATGGCATGCTGATACTAATTCTGCTATTGCTTAATTCAGTGATCTTAGAGACCGCCCTTGTAAAAAACCACCAATGGTACAAGGCCCTTTGGATCACCGTACCAATACTTTTGCTCTGCCTGCTCGATCAATGGCGGATTAACACTGTCTTTAAACGAAAACAATAAAATAAAAAAACTGTAAACTGAAATGAATACTTTAACAACCCCAATAATACTTTCCAAAGAAGACCATGACCTTATCCTGTTTTACCTGCGAAGCGGAAAATGGCGTAGCCCCGCAGATAGTCAGTCGGCTGACAAACTGGAAGCAGAATTGAAAAGAGCCCAAATAGTAAACAAAAAAAATCTTAGAAAGGACATTGTCCAGCTTAATAGCCTGGTAAAAGTTAGGGATCTTGAGGCCAACAAACTGATGGAACTTGTAATTGTGACACCGGATAAAGCCAACCTGAAAGAAATGAAAATATCTGTTCTTTCTCCGGTTGGCACCGCATTGATTGGCTTTGGACAGGGTGACTATGTAAAATGGAAGGTGCCTGCCGGGGAAAAGCTCTTCGTTATTGAAGAAGTAATTAAAGATTGACAGGCAAATACAAGCATAAAGCAGGCCTCTGACATAGGCCTGCTTTTTTTAACTAGACAAATCAAATAATCTGAAAAATACAAACCTTCATAGCTTTACCAGTTATAAGAAGTATGAAAACAATCAATCACCCGGTAATACTCTTTGATGGCATCTGTACCTTTTGCAATTTCTGGGTAAATTTTGCCATTAAGTATGATCCTAAAAAAAGAATAAAGTTCGCCCCTTTTCAAAGCAATGCAGGGCAACTGCTTTTAAGCCAGCATCATATTGCTATAGAATCCATCAATTCAGTTATCCTTATTGAAAACGGAAAGGTTTTTACCCAATCTTCTGCTGCATTGAGGATATGTAAATACCTCTCAGGGTTATGGAAGATTTTTTTCGGATTACTTATCATCCCGAAATTTCTCCGGGACTTCTTCTACAATATCATTGCCCAGCACCGGTATCGCTGGTTTGGTAAAAAGGAAAGCTGTATGGTGCCAACACCGGAAGTAAGAGAACGATTTTTAGACTGATTATTTGTCAAGGTTCCTGAGAATGGCTGCCATACCACCTGCTCCCGCAAAATAAGCCACCCATACATACCCATTACTCAAGAGCAAAGTGAACTCTTTGGGATTATGCATAAAATGTCCCTTACTCATAATAACTATTGCAGGAATAATTGCCAATATTGAGATAACCAATATGGTATTGCCGGAAACTTTGTAAGTGAAGTTCTCTTTTTTTACCAGGTGTTCTGCTAAACCTGTGGTAAATACAGATCCAAAAATTCCTGTCACCAGCCACAAAACAATGATATAGGCAACTGATTCTTCAAGCCTCCTGGAAAAAACATCCATAAATATGATTATGATCTGCAGAATGTAATTGACTATACAAACAGCTACCGTCATTAAAATGAATGCCAGTGTATTCCAGGCAATATTTTTTACTTGTGGCGTCATTGCTGATTTTATTGCTATACCATTTTAACGCTGATTTATTGCTTCAATAACCTTGTCGATATTCAATACACCATAATTGAACGTATGTACAGAACCGTCTGACAGGGTTACAAGGGCTTTTTTGGCCAAAAAACTTTTTTCCGCTTTTACCGAACTAATATCTGACTTACTAATTTCAAGATAGCCTTCACTTCCCCATTTTACGAACATAGCTTCTGACAACAACCCTTTGGCCGATACATCATACTTTGCATCGTACAGGAGCCGTTTATTGGTAACAGTTAGTTTTCCATTATACTTACCCCCGCCGGGAGGAGTATAAATCAGTGTCCAGGTATCGATTACCTGTTCATCAGTTAGTAGCGTAAATGGGAATTTAGACATAACAGAAGGTTATAAATAATTAAGGTAATTGAATTTTTCCTTTCATGTAAAAAACGCATTCACCCCCCATCATCACTCTTTCTCCTTTTTGCTCAACAACCAATTCACCTCCTCTTTTTGACAACTGCCGGGCTGTCATTTTCTGTTTGCCAAGTTTGTAACTCCAAAAAGGAATGAGTTGAGAGTGTGCCGAACCAGTTACCGGGTCCTCATCAATACCCGCTGTTGGGGCAAAGAACCTGGATACAAAATCCACCTCTTTTCCAGGTGCTGTTATGATCACCATCCTGTCCAGTTTTTTCATCAGGGAAAAATCGGGTTGGCAGTTTTTTACGGCGTCTTCATTAGTCAGCTCGACAAGGTATTCCCTGTTCTGATAAACACCGGTGATTTCAGGATTGCCCAAGGAAGCCAGCAATTCTGGAGGATAT
>DEHX01000035.1:2554-39365 GCA_002352145.1 Chitinophagaceae bacterium UBA2789 | reverse complement strand
CTTATTGGTAAATGCATCTGCCTGGAAAAGGTTTAGTTTCATCTTTCAGTTATTGATTTATTATAAAATTGGGGCAAAGACCATTTAAACCGTACGGCCATTACCCGAATGGTAAATATAATTAGTATGCAAAGAATTTTAGAGGGGACTGCATCAAATCTCATTTCCCTGAGCAGGAAATAAAAAAGGCCGCCCGCAATGCAGGCCAGTGCATAAATCTCTTTCCGGAATAACAGCGGGATATTATTCAGCAGTACATCCCTCACCACACCACCAAAACAAGCAGTAATAGTGCCCAATGCAATACATATCCCCGTACTGAAACCTTTATCAACTCCCAGTTCAATGCCGATTATAGTGAAAAGGCCCAGGCCAAGTGCATCAAAAAGAAATAAGGTAATCGTCAGTTTTTTCAGGTAGCGCCCAAAAAACATAGTAGCAATAGCAGAAGAGAATATAACTATAGATGCTGTTTCGTTCTGCAGCCAGCTTACCGGTAAGTTTCCAATCAAAATATCACGAAGAGTACCACCTCCAATGGCCGTAACAAAAGAAAGCACCAGCACTCCGAACGGATCCAGTTTTTTTTCCATAGCCAGGAATGCCCCGGATACTGCAAAGGCGAATGTTCCCAGTATGTCGATGATGAGAAGAAATTGGGTTGGCATTGTATTATCGGAAAACATTTTATCAGTAAAAATCCCGTTACTATTCAGCAACGGGACCAGCTATCTTTCAACTCTCACTCATCGTTTTTGTCTTTGTTCTTTTTTCCCTTTTTCTTTTCTTTCTTCTCTTCATTATCTACCCTGAACGAGATATGGCAAATTACGCCGTAAGTGCTGATCTTTCCATCCTTTACATGGGCCTTCATATCTTTTACCCATACAGAATCAATATTGCGAATAGTTTTGGAGCTTTCCTTAACGGCTTGTTTCACAGCATCGTCGAAATTTATTTCCGATGAGGCGATTACTTCGATAACTTTTACAATTGGCATAGCAGTAGGTTTATGGTTAGTGATTATTTGTCTTTGTCAAGTTACTATTTAATTGCACAAATAGCAACAACAGCCGGTATATCAAAGTCGCTCAGCCTATTCTGCCATCATCTGCCTGATCACTTCCTCAATATCCTCGGCATTGGGCTTACTGAAATAATCCCCGTCACTGCCATAAGCCGGACGATGCGCTTTTGCGGTAATGGTTCGTGGGGCAACATCCAAATAACGATAACCTCCCTGTTCTTCCATTACCTTATTGAACATATAAGCTGCCGCACCACCGGGCACATCTTCGTCTACAAATACGATTCGATTGGTTTTCTTTAATGACTCCAGGATGCTGTGATTACTATCAAATGGTAAAAGTGTTTGCACATCT
This sequence comes from Chitinophagaceae bacterium UBA2789, assembly GCA_002352145.1. Classification (GTDB taxonomy): domain Bacteria; phylum Bacteroidota; class Bacteroidia; order Chitinophagales; family Chitinophagaceae; genus JJ008. Next base: position 37,983 of record DEHX01000035.1, on the reverse strand, counting down.
ATTATTTCACAACTGATGCCCTGCTCTTCCAACACCTGGACCGCATCCTGAATAATACGCAGGGTAGAACCGTAGGAAACAATAGTCACATCTGTTCCTTCTTTGATTACTTCCGGTATGCCAAGTGACACCGTAAATTCAAGCAAATTTGACGGCAGCTTTTCTTTCAAACGATACCCATTCAGGCATTCTACTACCAGGCCGGGATCGTTACTGCGGAGCAGCGTATTGTACATACCTACAGCTTGTGTCATATTCCTGGGCACACATATATACATGCCCCTAAGTGCATTGAGCACCACACCCATTGGTGAACCACTATGCCAGATACCTTCCAACCGGTGACCTCTTGTACGAACAATCAGCGGACAGCTTTGCTGACCAGCGGTACGGTAGTGCAGCGTAGCCACATCATCACTCAAAGGCTGCAGACCGTACAATAAATAATCGAGATATTGTATTTCAGCGATCGGTCTCAGGCCACGAAGCGCCAGTCCAATACCCTGTCCCATGATTGTCAGTTCACGGATACCGGTATCNNTGAATAATTCATCAAAGAAACGATTCAGTACTTCAAACCCGTTAACCACCGGTGCATCCACCGGAATATGGGCTTTTACTTCTGTTACCTTCAGGGCACTTTTAGGCCCTTCATTGTATAAACAAGAACTGAAAATTTTTTTATTCTCCGTCTTTAAATCGTTGTAATAATCTTTGGTCCAGTATGCGGCATCTTTATTACCGGCCAAAGTAATAGCCGCATGCAATGTTCTCATTACATCCCTGCGCAACGGCTCCCTGATGGCAGTTAATGCAACGACCATTTTATGCAATACCTCTTTTTGTTCAGGTATGGCTGCCGCCATGTTATTTATCAGATCAGCAGCACGACTTACCTGGTTTTTAACCGGCGTTATATATTTTTCCCATGCTGCTGCTTTACATTCCCTTACATGATGCTTGGCCTCTTCCGCCACGGAATTTAATTCCTCTTCTGTGGCAAGCGCATTGGCAATGATCCACTCTTTCATTTTCTTAATACCATCCCAGTCTCTTTCCCACTGCAATCTTTCTGCTGATTTATACCTTTCGTGGCTGCCAGAGGTGGAATGTCCCTGTGGCTGAGTGATTTCCTCCACATGAAACAGCACCGGTGTATGCGTTTCCCTGGCTAGTCTTATCCCCTCTTCAAAGACTTCACACATTCCAGCATAGTCCCATCCTTTCACCCGGTAAATATTAAAACCGTTTGTATTAGGTGTTTTCTGCATACCGCTCAAGGCTTCTGAAACGGACGCTTTAGTTGTCTGGTATTCTTTAGGAACAGAAATCCCATAACCATTATCCCAGACAAAAACCGCTAAAGGCACCTGCATTACCCCGGCAGCATTGATGGTTTCCCAAAAGTGACCCTCACTGGTGGATGAGTCACCAATGGTTGTAAAGCAAACCTCGTTGCCATTATCTGATAGATTTTTAAAATCTTTCAGTTGCGGGACATTGCGAAAAGCTTTGGAAGCAAAGGCAAGTCCCAGTCCCCTGGGCATCTGGCCGGCTGTTGGAGCAATATCACTGGAAATATTTTTCAAATGTGCCAGGTCGAGCCAGTTGCCCTCTTCGTCCACCATTCGGGTGGCAAAATGGGCATTCATCTGCCGTCCGGCACTAAAAGGCTCATTGACGGGATCGGGATCTGCGTATAATTGGGCAAAAAACTGCTGAACATTGGCCAGACCGGTTGCGAACATGAAGGTCTGGTCGCGGTAATAACCGCTGCGGAAATCGCCGGGCTTAAAGAACTTGGCCATAGCCACCTGGGCTACTTCTTTACCGTCGCCAAAAATGCCAAATTTGGCTTTACCACTTAGGACTTCTTTTCGTCCTAAAAGGCTGGCTTCCCTGCTGATACAAGCAATTCGAAAATCTTTTAGCACCTCTTCCCTGAACCGGTCGAAGGAGAGTTTGGCGGCTTCGGCAATCATTTCCGGGCTGGTATTTTCCATGCAGCAAAAATAGGGAGATTGCCATGCGGTATTACCCCCGGGGAAAAATACCTGTAACCCCTTGCAACCCACCTGTGTATTGTGCCATCTTTTTGCTAATTTTGGAAGCTTCAAAAGGTAATATGAAGAAAATTTTAACCCTGTTATTATTAACTGGCTGTTTTTTTCTGGCAAATGGCCAGCAAGTACAGCCCCCGGATAACCTGCAGTTAAAAGAATCGGAACATGATTTTGCCCAAATACCACAGGGCAAACCCGTTTATTACAGTTTTGAAATCACTAATACAGGAACGGCCCCTTTAAAGCTGGATGATGTACATGCCAGTTGCGGGTGCACTACTCCTGAATGGAGCCGCGACCCCATTGCACCGGGTGGCACTACCAAAATCAAAGTGGGTTACAATGCTGCCGCGGAAGGGTTCTTTGAAAAATTCATTACCCTTACCTACAACGGAAACCAAACCAAACTCATCAAAATAAAAGGTACGGTGTGGAAGGCCCCTGAAGGCTCTGCCCCTGCCAATGCATCTATTAATTTCTTAAAAAAACAAACCTTTTAAAATAACAAACCATGAAGAAGATTACCTTACTCGCAACTGCATTCCTCTTTACTTTAGCTGTAACAGCCCAGACAAAAGCAGATGATGTTATTAAAGTAAATACTGTCAAGCATGACTTTGGCAAAATCAAGCAAGGCGTCCCTGTTGATTTTGTTTTTGAAGTGAAGAATATCAGCGACAAACCTGTGGTGGTGGAAAGCACCAATGCATCCTGCGGTTGCACTACACCGGAAAAACCTACTGAACCCATTATGCCCGGCGAAAGCGGAAAGATCAAAGTTCAGTATAATGCTGCTGCTGTTGCTCCTTTTACCAAAGATGTTTACATCAAGCTGGTGGGTATTGATCAGCCTAAAACTGTTCAGATTACTGGTGAAGTTTTGACCGTAGAAGCCTATGAAGCTTACCTGAAAGAAAAAAGCAGTAAATCGAAAAATTAAACTACCCGTTTTTAACCGAATAGCTAAACCTCCTTTACAGGAGGTTTTTTATTTTTTACCTGACCAATGTAAAAGTTCCTTTCATATCCGGGGTTCCGTCTTTAAACTGTATCAGGTAAACATAAGTTCCGGTGTTTTGCGGTATTCCCTTAAACGTTCCATCCCAACTGACTGCCGTACCAGCAGCCTGGTACACCAACTGACCATAGCGGTTGAATACACTGACGGTAGCACCCTGTAATGGATCAAGGTAAGGGATACGCCAGTAATCATTTCTTCCATCATTATTGGGTGTAAAAGCCGTAGGCACAAATATTCCTGCTACCACTTTTACCATTACATAATCTTCACTTACACATCCGTATGCCGATGTAGCCCTCAAGGTGTAGTAAGTATCGCCTGCCGGTGAAGCTACCGGATCTAATACTGTGACATCACTAATGCCATCCGGGGGCAACCAGGTATGTATGATGTTTTCGCCTGTAGCCGTTGCAGAAAGCTGTACGCTGCCTCCTTTTATTATTATCCTGTCAGGCCCCCCATTCACCTGTGGTTTGGGCCTTACGTTTACCCGTAAAACATTTGATGCAATGCGACAGCTCTGTATCCCGCTGTTTCCATCTTCTGCTACCGTAAGCCGATACCAGTAGTGGCCTGCAACAGTTGGCTGGCGTTGATATACAAGGTTTGTAGCACCGGCAATATCCTTCCATGTAGCCGCAGAATCGGTACTCAGCTGCCATTGAAATACAGGATTCAAAAAACCGGGTGAAATAACTGCATTAAAAGTATAACCGGGCTGGTCATAATAACAAATATCTATTTCGTTAGAGTTGCCCAGTATTGATGAACTCAGTACCGGTCCACAAGGCCGGAAACTGATATCATCGAGGGCCAAATCATTACCGATGCCTCCCGGTGCATTGTTAGTGATTCGTAAAACCACATCCGGGTTACCTGCAGTAGTAGTAAAGTAAAAGCCATATTGATCCCATTGTGGTACCGGCGTAACCGGTATATCGCCTGTGTTGAAAGTATTCAGTACAGCGCCGGCAGGTGTTTCAATCCTGAAAGTAAGATTGGGCTGAATACCTGTGGGAGAAATAAGCACATTCATTATCCAGGCAGAAAACTCATAGGTGGTATTGGGACAAAGCCCCCGTACCGTATAAAGAAAAAAATCTGCCGGCTGATAGGAAGCATTAACAAGCATAAAGTTCCCGCCGCCGGTATGATCGTTATTGACTGTGTGCCAGGCATTGCCAAAACAGCCTGAAGTATAACCTGTAATTGTATAATAACCATCATTGGGGCAGGCAGATGCATCATAACTATACCCCGGCGGTGTATAAACTGAAGTATTTCCTCCGCCGGTTCCAAAAGTAATATTCACTACAGGATCTCCGAGACTGCCGGTGCAAAGTTGTGCACCGGCCATCCATGATATACAGGTCAATGCCAATAACGTACAAAGCCATTTCCTTATAACGAATTCCTTAAAAACACCCCCCATCCTGTTGTTTTAATTATAGCTATGCAAGTTAATCCATTTCGGCAAGCCATTTAAATGAGCTGTATTTAAGAACAGATGAAAAAAATCAACCGGCTACAGGTGCCAGCAGATTAAAATCAGGTTCTTTTATGACATAATCTGCTATAGAATCCAATAAAGGATTAGTGGAGCAAAAGGAAATACCAATGCCGGCCTTCTTTATAATGCAAATATCATTTTCGCTGTCGCCTATCACCAGCGAATCGGAAACCGGCACTCCAAAATTGGAACATACCTGTGCCAGAGCATGGGACTTGCAATATTCATGATTGCACATACTTTTTTCCTGTAACAGGAAAAAAGAAGGGATTTTAACTTCGCCGGTAGCAATACTCTTTGAGAATTCCAGCTCGTTGCCTAATGAAAAATCAAAGCCAAGCCGGTTTTTGAAATGATTGGTTATACAATCATAACTGTCGGACACCAGGCCAACAATAAACCCGTTGAGGCGAAGAAGCTCAATCACCTCTGCTGCACCCCTTGTTACTTCGATTTCGTCTGCCAGTTTCAATAACTCACTGATGTTTCTGCCCTTTAGCAATCTTGCTATCTGCTTTGTACGGATGAAAGGGTTGCTTTGTGTGGTAACTATCTCCAGAAGTTCTTTTTTAAACCCAAATTTTTCTGCGGCAGTATGAATAAAACTTGCCCTAAGCAATGTATTGTCCATGTCGAAAATGGCAACCTTCTTCAATTGCCGGGAGCTTTCCCTTATAGCAAATTCCATTTGTTCTCTTATGGTTTGTATATACTCCAGTGTTTCGAAATTATTAGCCTCTTTATGTCTCGATTTTTTTAAAATAACAGCTGCCACTTCTCTTGACATTTTTCCTAACTGCTCCAATGGCTGCATATCATTTTCAATATGGCCAATACTTACTTCTTCAATTCTTGCACCCATGTGGTACATGTCGATCAAAATCCCTATATCAACTCCATACCCTTCTTCAAATTCAATTTTCTCAAGCATTTCCTTTTTCCCGGCAATCATACCACTTAACGGCTGCCAGAAAACTGGGAAATCTGGATAAAGAATGGAAAGCAATGGCTTTGCCACCAGCTCGGTAACCCGACCAGCCTGTCTTGAAAAGCATGATTTCACAAAATCTGCCCCGTCACTGATAAGTGGAGCTGTTAGTAATGATATAATGTTCTTTTGATAGGTTGTTATGTCGGCATCTAAAAAAACAATCAATGGGTTGGAAGCATATAAAACACCGTCTTTCATCGACGCCCCTTTGCCCAGTCTTGTGCTTGTGATTACAGTAGCTCCTTCTTTTTGTGCTTCAGCAATAGTATTATCCAAAGATTTATCATCCACCACGATTACTTCGGTAACATGCGGTGAACTTTTGGCAAGCCTTACTACCTGGCCTACTGTTTTTTCCTCGTTTAATGCCGGTATAATGACACTGATCATACACTGGTATTCTAACTTATTAAAGTTAGCGGCAAAAAGAAATGATAAGAATTAGAATCTGATTAGATGTTTGCTGACTGAAAATGAATTAGCTGTATCACAAGCAAAAAGTATTGCGAATTATCCTGAATACCCGATAGGTACAACAGTATTAGCGGAGAGGTATTCGAACAATTATCTCGCATCCCTGGCCCGGAGACGAAATGATCTTTGTTTCTCCTCCCAGTACACTGACACGACGTTTGATATTTTCGAGACCTATACCATCTTTCTTTACAGAAGTATCAAATCCTTTACCGTCATCCTTTACTCTGAGCTGTATAACATTACCCTTTCTTTCAATTACAATCTCGGCTATTTTAGCCTTTGCATATTTAAGAACATTTGACAATTGTTCCTGAAGGATACGATAAATAGCCAACTGTATATCAGTGCGAAGAGGTTCGTCAAAATCTTCTACATTGATATGAATATCCAGCGAATTTGCGTTATTCATATTTTCTGCCAGCATCTTTATCTTTTCTGACAGCGGAAGATTAGTATCTGCCGAAGGTGCCAACTGGTGTGACAATCTTCGCAGTTCGTGGATGGCTTCCCGGATATAATCTCTGACATTATCGATTGTTTGTGCTGCCACAACAGGATTTTCATTCATGCTGTCCTTGGCAAAACCAAGACTCATGAGTGAAGCAGCCATAATCTGTTTTACATTATCATGCAGCTCCATTCCTATCTGTAACCTTTCGTTTTCCTGGGCATCGTTTACAGCTTTACCAATTCTTTTTTCCTCTTCAATTTTATCAGTAATATCAATCACAGTGCCAATACTGGCTGGTTCTCCCTGATAGATAAGACTTGATGAGATTACTTCGATAAAAGCGGTACTGCCATTTTTTCGAATGATCCGAGTGCTATAATTAGTACTTATTTTTTCACCGGTTAACTTTTGTGCGATAGCAGTTTTAACAATTTCAAGATCTTGCGGATGTACTATCATTTCAACTGTGACTTCCTTAAGAAACTCCTCCCTTGAATAACCAAATATTTTCTCAAATCCAGGGTTTGTATACTTAAATCGGCCACCCTGCAGTATAAAAACTCCAACTGTGGCCTGCTCAACAAGGCTCCTGAATTTTGTTTCGCTTTCAATTAATTTCTCCTCAGCCATCTTATTCTCTGTAATATCCTTACGAATACTGACAAACTGGTAAGGCTTACCTTTATCATTGATGAATGGCACTATCGTTGTATCAAGCCAGAAATATGAACCATCTCTTGATTTTTCCATAACCTCACCTCTCCAGATTTTTCCAGCCTGCACTGTTGTCCATAATTCCTTAAAAAAGGAAGATGGGTGATGCCCTGAATTAAGTAAACGGTGATTCTGCCCAATCAATTCTTCACGGCTATATTTTGAAATGGCGCAGAAGTTATCATTGACGTGGGTAATAACGCCATTCTGATCAGCAATGTCTACGATAGTACCTTCATCTAATGCGTAGCGCAAATCAGAAACCTCTTTTACTTTTTTCTCCAGCGTCGCATTGGTTTCTTTTGTTTCTGTAATATCCCTGGCAATAAACAAAACTTCCTTGTCTGAAAGGGCAATAATCCTTCCCTCGAAATAAAAATGGATACCATGTTCCGCAATTTCATATTCTACACTAACCAATTTTCTCACAACAAGTGCTTTGTGGAGAGCAATCATTAGTTTTTCCGCTGTTTCTTTTGTTATAACCTCACTGATTTTCTTTCCGGTAAGCTCACTGATTGGCCTTAACTGATCTCTTACCCCTGCCTGAACTTCAATTATCATCCCATCCTCTTTAATTCTGAAAATTCGGTCAGGAAAAGCATTCAGTATGGCACGGTTCATTAACTCACTTTCATGCAGTTCTTTTTCCATCTTCATCTGCAATTCTGCCAGCCTTAATTTATCTAAAGCGTAAGCAATATCATTGGTAACCTTGAGCAACAATTCTATTTCCTGCGGATGTCCAAAGAAGTATGGCTCTGACATATATAGCGTAAAGACAGCCTCTAACTTTCCATTGACCATTACCGGAAGAGAAATGGAGGATCGATAATTTCGTTTTAACGCTTCATCCCGCCAGGGCAGCATATCCGAGTCAGTGGCTATATCATCACAATACTGGTATTTTTTAGATCGTATACATTTACCTGTAGGTCCCTGTCCTGTAGCTTCTTCATCCGCGGTTATGTTAATACTGCTGAGATAGCCCTCTTCATAACCCGCCCAGGTGAAGGGACTTACTTTTTGTGTTGTCTCATCATACAAACCAAACCATGCCATCCTGAAGCCGCCATCCTGAACGGCAGTATGACAGGCCTGTTGGAAAATTTCATTCCTGTCGTTATCCCTGAGAATTAATTCATTGATGTTGCCAATAAATTTATAAAGCCTGTTTAATGTATTGGCTTCAAAGGCAGCAGCAATTTTTTCTGATATATCGGTAAATGACAGTACTACATGATCAACCTTACCGTTGGCCGACAATTCAGGTACAGCGTCTGCTGAAAGCCATATCCTGTTATTACTACCGGGTTTCAAAACTCCCATCACTATCCCCTTTTGGGGTAATCCGGTAACAATTGCCCTTGCAACAGGGAAATCCTCCCCTTTAAAAAATGTACCGTCCTCCCTCACTGCATTCCATACCTTATCAAAAACTGTTTTACCTGTTATCTCTTCCGCCGTAAGCGCCAAAAGCTGTAAAGCGGCGTCATTGAATAGCTCAATACTTGTATCTGCCTTGTGTTTAATAATGCCTATCTGGAGTTTCTGAATTAATGTTCTGAATTTTTCTTCACTCTCTCTTAGCTTTAATTCTGCGGCCTTTCTTTCTGTTATATCCTCCAGTTGTGAAATGAAATAAAGCGGAACTCCGCTCTTATGACGTACCAGGTGTACCGTCAGGTTAGCCCATACCAGGGTTTTATCTTTTCGATAGTATCGCTTCTCAATTTTATATTTATCCACTTCTCCCCTGAGTAGTTTCATAGCATACTCCACATCTATTTGCATATCATCAGGGTGTGAAATATCCTGAATTGAAACCTTTGCAATTTCCTCTTCAGTATAGCCCAATATTTGGCAAAACTCCTTATTCGCTTCGAGCAGCTTACCTTCTGTAGAAACCAGTGCCATTCCAATAGGCGACTGATCAAAGGCAATCTTCATGGTGGCATCTGTCAGATCAATTTGCTTTTGTGCCAGCAGTAATTCCTTTTCTTTTTCCCTGATACCTGTAATATCAACATTGATGATTACTCCTCCACTTATTTTATGATCTTCATCAAAAAGTGGAACTGCCGAATTGATAATGATTTTTCTTGTTTTATCGAAACACTCAATTTCGAGTTCTTCATTTAGGACCGCCTTTCCTGTCCTCATAATTCTTGCAGCAGCCCATTCTTCGGGTTCAATTTTCTTACCAGTATTCAGGAACCATCCTTTGTATTCCCCAAAGTGTTCACTCCCTACATACTTTGCACCAGCCCATATCCGTTCTCCTTCTGTATTACTCGAAATAATTTCACCTTTTTCATTCAAAAGCCAGACACCTACCGGCAGGTTTTCAATAATAGTATTCATCAACTGCTGATTCGTATTTAACTCATCCAGCATCCGGTTAAAAGATTTTCCCAGTCGCTCTACCTCGATATTTTTAAAGCCAGCTGCCCTTTCCTTCACCTGGCCATGTGCAATTTTTTCAGTGAGGCCGGAAAGAATATTTAGCTCCTTCGATAGATTTTTTGCAATGAAATAGGCAATTATAATACTGATTAAAAGGCCAAGCAGCATGTATAATGTCACCTCCCTGACAATGATGCTAAACTCATTTGAGATCGAACTTCTGTGCAGGGCCAATTTTGCCCATCCTATTAATCTGCTGCCGCCTTCATCATAAATTGGTAAGGTTACATCAGCCACTTTGCTGTTCTCAAAGATTATACTACCATCAGAATCCATAATACCCTTTAAACCAATGCTGTCAGCCAGTTTCATGCCTAAATAAGCGGGATTGGTATGCGCCAGTACCTTTCCATCATTCTCTAATATAGCAGCATATTCAAGATCTGGAAACTTATTAATTGACTGCAAGTTTTTCAGCAGCATCTCTTCATCATGTGAAATAATATAAAACCTGGCATTTACAGCCAAAGCCTGGGCCAGGCTTTTCGCCTGTTCCCTGTTTTGCTTTAATGTAATTTGCTTCTGTTGCTTGATTATGTAAACAGCAAAGAAACCCAGCAATAAAGTCTGCACTACCACAACACCCCAGATTATTTTGTTGTGTAATCTTCTGGGTTTTATCTTATTTACTATTGACTGAAACAGGCTCATACCAGTTATTATGGGAGAATTTTTTCATACTCTTTAAGCAAACTCATTAAAGATTTATTGTCTTCCGCAGATGCTATTTCATCACTATTATCAAAAGTGCTATAAATGGAAAAACCCGCCAACCCGGGATTTATCCTGGTCTTAGCAGTCTCGGTTACATATTCATGTTTATAACCAGATAATCCATTATCTCTGCCCGTACANNGCATTCAGATAAATCTATAATATACAACTATTATCCTGTAAGTCCGGTAAATTTCTGCGTAAAGTAGCCAGCAAACAGGATAACTTGGCTAACCAAGGTCAACTGTACATATGATATTACATCGCACCGATACTAACAGATACTTACCTTTGTCGCATGCTAACTATTTCTCAACGTGGCCAGCTGATGCCACCTTCGCCTATACGTAAACTGGTGCCTTATGCTGAGGCTGCCAAAAAGAAAGGAATCAAGGTTTATCATCTTAATATTGGTCAGCCTGATATTGAAACACCACCGGCTATACTGGATGCAGTGCGTAATGCCGATATTAAAGTATTGGAGTACAGCCACAGTGCCGGGAACGAGAGTTATCGCCGCAAATTGGTGCAGTATTATAAAAAAGTAGGTATTGATATCAGCCATGACCAGATAATGATCACCACCGGTGGAAGTGAGGCTATCCTGTTTGGCTTCTTTACCTGTATGAACCCCGGTGATGAGGTTATCATCCCGGAACCATTCTATGCCAATTATAACGGGTTTGCCTGTGCCGCCGGTGTGCATGTAGTCCCAATCACTTCTAAAATTGACAATGGATTTGCCCTCCCTCCTATTCACGACTTTGAAAAAGTAATCACTGATAAAACAAAGGCCATCATCATCTGCAGTCCCAATAACCCTACGGGTTATTTGTACAGCCGGGAGGAAATGGAAGCGTTGAAAGAAATCTGCATTAAACATAATCTCTATCTCTTCAGTGATGAAGCCTACCGTGAGTTTTGCTATGACGGTGACTATGTAAGTGCTATGCACCTGCAGGGATTGGAACAGCATGTGGTATTAATGGATACCATTTCAAAAAGGTACAGTGCCTGTGGTGCCAGACTGGGGGCTTTTGTTACTAAAAACAAATCCGTTTATGATGCAGCCATGAAATTTGCCCAGGCAAGGCTAAGCCCTCCGGGACTGGCCCAGATCATGGGTGAAGCAGCCGTAGATCTTCCCGACAGTTATTTCGATGCTCCCAAGAAAGAATACCAGAGAAGAAGAGACTTGCTGGTAAGTCGTTTGAATACAATGCAGGGCGTATTCTGTCCTAATCCCGGCGGCGCTTTTTATGCAATTGCTAAATTACCTATCGACGACAGTGATAAATTCTGCCAATGGTTACTGGAAGAGTTTTCTTACAATAACCAAACAGTAATGCTGGCACCGGCCACTGGTTTTTACGGAACTGCCGGCCTTGGTAAAAATGAAGTGAGACTGGCTTATGTATTAAATCTTGATGCCATCAATGCTGCTATGGATTGTTTGGAGAAAGCACTGGAGCAGTATCCCGGAAAAGTTGTGGCAAAAGAAGAAAAGGCTGTGCTATCAAAATGATTTTCTCTATACCCGGAATTATTCCGGAATTATAGCCGCCCTGCGAACCGGGGCGGTTTTTTATTTATTCAACAAACCGGTAACGTCATTTAACAATTGCGGAACAAATGACTGATCAAGCAGTGAAAAGCTTATTACCGGTGCCGGCTCTTGTTCAAATTCATTTATGATTAACCGCCACCAGCCCACATTTTTCCATTGCCCCAGTTTATAACCAACCTGCTCGTAAGTAGCAAACCAACGGAAGCCCATGCTTTCATGAAAAGCAACACTGCGTTCATTCGGCAAATTGATGACCGCATAAACATTCCGGTAGCCCTGCAATTTTAAAATAGAAAACAAGGCCGTATATAATGCCCGGGCAATGCCTGACCTGTGATGATCATCCTGAACATATACTGAACATTCCGCCGACCATTGATAGGCTACCCGCTCCCGGTAGCGGGATGCATAGGCATAGCCGGCTATTTGCCCGTCCACTTCACAAACAAGCCAGGGCCAGTTGGCAAGGTATGAGGTAATGCGGTCGGTAAAGTCATCTTCAGATGGTACTTCTGTTTCAAATGTGAAGGAAGTGCTGGCGATATAAGGCGAATAAATGGCTAATATACCAGCGGCATCAGTAGGCCGGGCCAGTCGGATAGTTGTCATCTTGTAAATAAAGCAAAAAAGAAATAAAAAAGGCCCTATTTAGGGGCCTTTATTGTACCGGAGAGCAGACTTGAACTGCCGACCTTCGGGTTATGAATCCGATGCTCTAACCAGCTGAGCTACCCCGGCATTGGGCGGCAAAAATAATGGATTTCAGCTTATTTTTTAAAGAAAAAAGCCTCTCCTTTCGGAGAGGCTGTATCCGGAACCGTCCTCATAGAAAAATCAGTTTTTTGCGATATCAAATTTTTTAAAGATGGATCGAACTGCATATTGAATTTCTTTTGTGGTAAGATTCTTACTATTCACCTCCTCTGTAGTCCATCCCTGCCATACTGCCTTATCTGTTCTGGAATCGATCATTGTTATTGTAACGGTTCCTTCCCGTATGGCTCTTTCATCTCTTTCGTACCCTACAAACTGTGATGGATAATAGATAGTAGTATACCGGCGGGTATAAGGATTATAAATAAGCCTGGTAAAAGGTCTTGAATAAACCGGGCTGTTAATTTCCCTGCTGGATCTTTCTACCAGCACATCATAACTGAGCATCACATCCGGCTTATGCTTCACTTCTCTCCAACCTGCCGTCTTTATCAGCTCAGCGTTTACTGCCTGCCGTATTTTTTGTTCAGTCAGGTTGTTATTCTTGATTTTATTACTGTTACCTTGTCCGTCTTTCTCTATCCAGGCAAAAGTTTTATAACGGCTGAAATCAGTGTTATCGTCTTTTTCAATATGAGCAGTGGAAGTACAACTTGCAAGCAAGAAGACGATCGCAACAGGTAAGCTCCACAGCTTTCTAAACTTCTTCATACTGATCGTTTTAATGTGATAGTTGAAAACCACATTATAAACGCCAAAAAATGTGCTGAGATTACTAACAAGATGTGAAAATCCGGTTAGAATTAAAGCATAATGTCTGCAATTTGTCAGCCAAGACCAACTTCGTAGTGCATTTCGGGTATTTCCACATCCAGGAATCCTTTTTTGATTAGCCGCTGTTTAAAGTTTTGCTGCACTTCGTATTCTCCGTGTACGAGAAATAGTTTTTTTACCTGGCGGGCATCCTGGCAGGCCAGCCACTGGCACAGGTCTTCATAGTCGCCATGGGCACTCATGCTACGGATAACACCGATCTCCGCATGTACTTCATGCTGGACACCGAAGATGCCTACTTCTTTTTCACCGGCCAGCAAACGACCACCCAGGGAACGGGGCTCACAATATCCAGTCAGCAAGATTGTATTATGACTGTTTTCTATACTGTTGCTGATATGGTGCTTCACCCTGCCTGCATCAGCCATACCACTAGCCGAAATGATCACCATCGGGCCATTCATAAAATTGAGCTGTTTGGACTGATCTACTGTTTTGATATAATGCAATCCTTCAAATGAAAATGGATCCTGGTCATTTTGCATGATCCGCTGTATGGTCTTATTAAAATATTGCGGGTAGCGTTTTACAATCTCTGTAGCTTCTACACTTAAAGGGCTGTCGATATAGTAATTCACAGGCGGCAGCCTGTTCTCTATCTCCAACTGGTTCAATGAGTATAGCAGTTCCTGCGTTCTTCCTACACTAAAGGCTGGCATGATCAGTTTCCCTTTTTTTTGCAGGCAGGCCTTTTCAATCCAGCGCAGCAGCATATCCGGTGTTGTTACATTATTATCGTGAAGACTATTGCCATAAGTGGACTCAAGAATAATATAGTCTGCCTGCGGAAAAGTTTCTGGTGACTTCAGTATTGCATCCCTGTAACGTCCCACATCTCCACTGAAAGTTAGCCTTTGTTCTTTCTCCTCTTTTTCTTTGATCCGCAAATGCACACAACCGCTGCCGATAATATGGCCTGCATCAGTGTACATAGCCTGCACCCCATCTGTTACATCAAACCATTCGTTGTAAGCTCTTACTACAAAATGTTCTTCGGCTTTTGCAGCATCTTCAACAGAATAAAGTGGTTTCAAATAGGGCAAGCCTTCTGCAGCCCTTCGCTTATTTGTATATTTTACATCGTCCTCCTGTATCTCTGCCGAATCCTGTAAAAGGACGGTGGTCAGGTCCTTTGTAGCCGGCGTACAAAATATCTTCCCTTCAAAACCCTCAGCAATCAATTTTGGTATCAAACCGCTATGGTCTATATGTGCATGGGATAGCACCATCACATCTATTTCTCTAGGGTTGAAACCAAATTGCCTGTTGAGCATATCGGTTTCTTTACCCATGCCCTGGAACATACCACAGTCAAGCAATATTTTCTTGCCATTTTTTAATGTCAGCAGGTGCTTAGAACCAGTAACGGTCCTGGCGGCACCATGAAATGAAATTTTCATACCCACTCCTCCTCCCTTTGGATGAACTTCATGGTTCCTCCCAAGGGATTTTTTGATTAAAAAATTACTTTGTCTTTACCCTGAATGACCAGGTTATTAAAAATTCTGCCACTATCTCACCATTTGCATTTGTTCCAACCGATTTGGCTTTCACGATTCGGGTTTCTCCTGTTGAAATTGTTTCTTCAATGGCTTTCTGAAACAGCTCACCGTCCTCACAAATAAAACTTGTTCTGCCTGTGGCTTTCTTGAAATATTCCGACTCCACCTTTACTACCAGCATCGATACCGGCGGATGTATCCTGTATAAATGAGCCATCGCCAGTGCTCCTGTACTCATTTCTGCAGCCATGCTGAGACATGCAAAATAAGTAGACCGAAAAGGGTTTTGTGAGAGCCATTTATAGGGCACCGTTGCCACACATTTTTTTTCATCCACTTCTCTTACCCTAACACCGGCCATATACGCAGCAGGTAATTTGGCAAACAGAAACATCCTGAACTTAACAGGATGTTTCATCAGCTTAATAAATGTTTGCGTATGTGAATTCATGATCAGTCATTGTATTGTGCCGGGTCTAAAGCTTTCTTTCCCCAGTCATTAAAAAAGGCTGTCACTTTTTCTTTATCGTAACCTTTTCCTGCCTCCAAATACCAGGAAGTCTGTGTATGCAGCAATTGCCCTTTTTCATTTAACACCAAAAAAACGGGAAACCCAAATCGCTGGGGAAAGCTATATTTTTTCAGTATATCAAGGTTCTTGTTTTCCTTGCTGTAATTGAGGTGATACACTACATAGTTTGCATTCAGCAAGGAGTCCAATGACTTATCATTTGTAACAAAATCATTGAACCGGGCACACCAAACACACCAGTTGCCGCCGATCTGCAGCATAACATGCTTTCCTGAATCTTTTGCCTTTTCTACCGCCGCTTCAATTTGCTTTTCTGCATTATCTCCGGGGTTGTACAGCCTGAACTTTGTCATGTCCTGCGAATAAACCATCGCAGAAGAATAGGATATCAACGTAACAACAATAATTCTTTTCATCTTTCTTTATATAAAACTTTTAGGGTCTTTTATCAAACGCAACAATAGCCGCTACTGCCTTGTTACTGTTTGCATCTACTTTAAAATAAATCCTGCCATCATTCGTATTGTTGAACTTTGCAGAAGAAATCAAAACAGGCCGAAGCGCTTCGTTCACTTTTGCAGCATAAGTGGTTTGGCGGCTTTGGCTGATCGCATTATTAATACTGTTATAATCCAGTTCATCTTTACTCACTACGATGGCAATATAATCTTTAGTACCAATGCTGTCTGCTTCCATGGATTGTGCTTTGGGGAACAAACGATAACCGGTAATACCGCAATAGGGCGAATGTTTTGAAACTGTTTCGCCGGGTTTCAGGTAAGGAAACAACACAAAACTACTACCATCCACTTCCTGTCCGAATACATAGATGTAGCATTCTGTAGCATTCTCGATTGACATTTTAAACCGGGTGCCCACTTTTATGGGAGATGCAGTTTCAAATAAATTTCCACCAGCTGTTCTTAATGTAATGTTCTGCTTATCTTCATTATTCACCAGACCGATAGCACACTCAAGTGGAATATTTGCCACATTGCTTCTTTTTGGAAGCGGGTCGATACCATACGCTTCCCTTACGTAGTTTTTAAAATCACCGTAGCGAACCCATGCTACACCGTTTTGTCCCCATTCGGGTCCCCAGCTATTCATGATCTGGAAAGCACCGCCAAATTTGCGATCATCATAACCGATAACGGTCATCGCATGACCGCCCATTCCCATTTGCGACTCATCCATTCCCTGAGGAGTCCACAATTCCTGCCCCATCATATCCTGCATAAAGCTTTGGCCCACCATCATGCCAATAGCCACCGGCGCATTTTTAGCCAAATGCTCTTTAATACCACGGACACTAATTTCATTGATATTATCACCGTTGGTGATGCGGGTAAATCCGTGTATTACATTTTGTCTGCCTGCTGAATATAAACTGCTTGGATCTCTATCACAATCCTGGTCATTATAGGGATATTGACTTAGGGGCACCCCGCCATTTCTGCTCATCGCCTCCATGGCTCTTTGCAGGTAGGAGCCCTGGCAGCCATCCAATTTGATCTGGTTATATAAATAAGAAGGACTAAAGCGTATCGAATTTGGATCGGCACCTGTTGCTGCTGCTGTTAAAATTGTTTGTGCACTATAAGCACAGCTCCACGCTACACAACTGCCTTGCTGTCCCTGGTTTAGCCGGTCTGGAGCAAATCGTAATAATGATACTGCCTCCGGTAAAGGATTTTTCCCGGCATCATCTTCCAGTCCTTCATAAACAGATGCCTTATTGAATTCAGCAGGATTAAAATTGTATCCGCTTTCTGAAAATTTCTTTACAACATCCGCCACATTGCAGCCTCCGCTCCTGCCAAGCAGGAAATATGCCCCGGCAGCAAGCACTAAAAGGAAAATAATTCCTTTCCCCTTAAACAATCCCATTAGCATAGGAAGCAAAGACATCAAACCACCACCACCCCCGCCAGGAAAAGAGGGTCTTCTTCCTCCACCTCCACCGCTGTCATCCTGCTGGTTAGGATCCACAGGATCATCTGTCATTCTGATAGGCATAGTAAACTTTTTTAATAGTAATTTGTATTAAAAATAAACAAGTTCAGCCGAATAAACAGTAATACAATCTTTGTTGTTAATATTTAATATGCTGCAACGTTTATAAATAACTATCGTCATTTTTGTGCTTCTTATTTTAAAAAATTATGAAAAAAAACTGGATCACTTTAGCCTGCTTGTTATCAGCCACTTTTGCTATGGGACAAAAAGTGGCAGGAAAAATAAAATTTGAGCAAGGCCAGTCACTTAATGTGACCATGCAAATGAAAACCACTATTGCTCAGCAGGCAATGGGCCAGGCCATTGACTTTACTGTCGATGCCACAGGCATTCATGAATACAAAGTGACCAATACCACCGATGATAACAGTACACTCAACCATCAGATGAGATCCGTCAATTTTGCTTTTGATGGCATGGGGCAAAAAAGAAATTTCGATTCCAACAATGAAAAGGATATCAGCGGTCCATTCGGAAAACCTATCAAAGACCTTCTGGATAAGAAATATGACATAATCATTGATCCGTCCGGCACTACTATGATGGCCCTTCCTGAGAAAATTCAACTGACCGAAAATGACAGCCGGATGGCAATCATCAGTAATATGATGAAAGATGTTTTTGACCTGGTACAACCACCCAAACAAGGAAGAGCCAGTTTCTTTAAAGTGCTGCCTGAATCGGAAGTTGGTATTGGCGATACCTGGACAGAATCATACGACCTTGAAGGCGGGAAGTACAGTGCCACTTATAAACTCGCTGAAGTAACCGATAGCCTTATTGTGATTGATTTTACGGCCAATTCTGTAACGGTAAGTAAAGCGGAAATGATGGGCAATGAAACTACTACGACGATGAACAATAAATCTACTGGTAAAATCCTGGTAGATAAAAATACCGGCATTATCCGTGAAAAAACAATCAACACAGAATCAACCGGAAATACAGAAACAAGTTTTGGAAATTTACCAGTCACCTCAAGGACCAGTACCATTATCACCGTAAAATAGATGCCCGGTTATATTTGATTTGAAAGAAGGTCTTCAAATGTTTCCCGCCTTCTGATCAGTTGCGGTAATCCATTTTTGAATAATACTTCTGCTGGCCTGTACCTTGAATTATAATTTGATGCCATTTCAAAGCCATAGGCACCTGCATTGCTGAAAACAAGAAAATCACCTTCCCTGATCTCGGGCAAAGACCTGTTTTCGGCAAATGTGTCTGTTTCGCAAATATTGCCTACTACATTGTACAACTTAGGTTCGCCTGATGGGTTGGAGATATTTTCAATTTCATGGTAAGCACCATAAAACATAGGTCGAATAAAATGATTAAGACCGGTATCCACACCGGCAAATGATATGTTTCCGGCCTTTTTCAGCACATTCACCTTCGTGATAAAATAACCCGCTTCACTCACCAGGAATTTTCCGGGTTCAAACCACACCTGCAGATGCCGGTTATATTTCCTTTCGTACTCTTCAAATTCTTCCTTTACTTTTTTCCCGAGTTTTTCAATATCAGTCCCCTCCTCCCCAGGCATATATGGTACTTTAAATCCACCTCCGAGGTCAATCACTTCCAGTTCAGGAAAATGCTGGGCAACTTCAAATAACACCTCAATACCTTTAGCAAATACTTCCACATCCTTTATCTCGCTGCCGGTGTGTATGTGTAAAGTGCGGATAAATAAGCCGGTTTCTTTCTGCACTCTTAACACCTGCTCAATATCCTCCAGCGGAACTCCGAACTTACTGGCTGCATGACCAGTTGATATTTTCAGGTTGCCACCTGCCATAATATTGGGCCGGAGTCGTATTCCTACAGGGTATGTATGACCGAATTTTTTACCAAATTTTTCCAGGTTTGAAATACTGTCAATATTGATATGGATACCCAAATGCTTTGCTTCCTCTATTTCTTCAAAAGCAATATTATTGGATGTGTACAAAATGTTTGAGGGTTCAAACCCGGCATATAGTGCAAGCCTTGCTTCATTAATAGAGCTGCAATCCACATTGCAGCCAATTTCCCTGATGTATCGCAGCACATGAATATTAGTCAATGCTTTTGCAGCATAAAAAAACCGGGAGTCTGTACCCTTAAAAGCATTAGTAAGCCGCAAATATTGTTCATTTATCCGTTCGGCATGATATATATAAACAGGTGTTCCGTATTCACCCGCCGCACTTAGTAATTGTTCCCTGGTAAGCTGCATTGTCATGATTGCGAAAATAGTTAAAACAACTATGCCACTCCCGAAGGAATGGCATGGCAAATATTATTTCAAAAAAATAATTCTAATTTTCTTCACCCTCACTGCCGGCATCATTAACCACCAGTTCACCACCATCATTTACCGCTAGTGCCTCTGCATTGTCAAGTTGTTCATCTGCACTGTTCTCATTTTCAGACTGAACATCTTTTATCACTGTTGGCTCTACCAGTTGCTCTGCGATCACTTCTTTTATCTTCGGCAGATCCTCTGCGGAATTAATGCCGAAATAATCCATGAAGTTTTTTGAAGTGGAATATAAAAGAGGCTGGCCCGGCGCTTTTTCATTCCTACCGCTAATGATGATCAGTTCTTTTTCAAGTAACTTTTGTAATGCGTAATCGGAACTTACACCACGGATGGACTCTATTTCACCTTTGGTAACCGGCTGCTTATAGGCGACAATAGCCAGTGTTTCAAGTGCAGCTGCAGAAAGACGCTTTAAAAACTTATCTCCGTTCAACTGGGCGACTGTTTTATGATATTCCTTTTTGGTCAAAAATTGCCAGCCACCGCCACTTTGTATCACTTCAAAAGGATAAAACTCGCTGCTGTATTTTTCTTGTATACCTTCCAACGCCGCCTCTACCTGGTCAAGGGAAACTTTATCGTCCATAAAGCCCAGTGCATTATTTACCAGGTCAGTGAGCTCTAACGTTGTAACCGGTTTATCACTGGCAAAAATCAGGGATTCAATATGAGGTATCAGATTAGCTATTTCCATGGTTGATGTTTCGAAACGATTTGAACGAAATTAATATTACCCCGAGGAAGTCAGAAACACAGTTATTAACATTTTGAACTGAGCATTCCAGTTCAATATATTTAATAAAATGGCTTTTTTATCCTTGTAATGCAGCAGCACCGCTTACAATCTCGGTCAACTCGGTAGTAATGGTGGCCTGTCTGGCCCGGTTGTAAGATATTTTCAGGCTTCTCAGCATTTCATTGGCATTCTCGCTGGCTTTATCCATGGCAGTCATCCTGGCACCATGTTCAGACGCATTGGAATCAAGAACTGCTTTAAATAACTGAGTATTGAGGATTTTAGGCATTAATTCTGCAATCAATTGTTCTTTGGAAGGATCATAGATGAAATCCGCTTTCGTTGCACCATCCTTCTTATCTACTTTTGGAATCGGAAGGAATCTTTCCACAACAAAACGCTGTGTCGCTGCATTTTTGAACTGGCTGTATACCAGTTCCACTACATCAAATTGCTTTTCTTCAAAAGCTTTCATAGCGGCGGCAGAAGCCTGTTGTACATTTTCAAAGGTCAGGTGAAGAAAAATATCTTTATATGTGGCGTCAGTTTTAAAATTGAGCTTTGCAAAATGTTCGTATCCTTTTTTACCAATATTCCAGATCGTTACATTTCCTTTTTTATGCTGTTCAGTATACTTTTCAGCAATTGTAGCCTTAGCCAATTTAATAACATTGGCATTAAATGCACCTGCAAGGCCACGGTCACTGGTAAGTACAATCAGCAACACTTTTTCTGCCGGACGTTCTGTAGCTAATGACATACCGGCACCACTCTCACTGTTGCTCACAATATTTGTCAGCATTTCCTGTAATTTTTGGGCATAGGGACGCATTTGTAAAATGGAGTCCTGTGCACGGCGCAACTTGGCTGCACTCACCATTTTCATTGCTTTTGTAATCTGCTGCGTACTTTGTACCGATTTAATCCGGTTTCTTACCTCTTTTAACTGACCTGACATAGTTTTTCTTGAATTGGCCGCAAAGGTATGGCCTGACAGCTAAAATTCCATCGATGAATCAAAATAATAAGCCTCCAAACGATCACTGTGATTTATTTGTGTAAATCCTTCTTTTTCAAGCTACTCCTGAAGAATAAATTCCCTGCTCAGGCGATAGGTTATGGCCAGTCTTCCGCCGCTTTTCGTGCCATTTTCGAGGGGTCTTTCAAATTCCCGTGTGAATATTATTTGTACAGGTCCGGGGGTTAGTTGCTGCAGTTCGTTGGGGCTAATGATCAATTTCCCATTCCTGATCGTATCGACCCGGTTAAGTCCCTTTCCGGGAAAACTGGTATCTGTCATTAAAACCAGCAAATAGTCTTCCTTTTCAAGGCCGTCAAATTGCAATGCAAGGCTATCACCAAAATGAATTTCGTTTGGCGGTTTAACGAGATAAAAAGGGCGAAATGAGAAATTCTCCTGGTAGGTGTTACCTTTTACATCGGTGAAAATAATTTTATGATCCCCGGAAAATGAACCCACTGACTTTCTTTTTTCATAATAATGCCCGGTCATTTTTGAGCTGTTATAATCAAGGCTTTCTCCATCCAGTCTTACTTCAGAGGGTTTGTCCAGCCTAAATGCCTCCCCTTCTATATCACTGTTTCTGAAATGCAGCAAAACAGTAACTGAATCCTCCTCTTCACTGCCAGTTACCTGGAAATCGAAAAAGATGGATTGGGGATCATTATTTGTGTTTACAGCTTTATCCTTGCTTTTGCAGGCCATAAAGGTGAAAATGATGAGCAAGCTCCAAAACCCGGATAAAAAGATGATCTGTTTCCTGATAGTCATGAGGGGCGAAAGTTACATCAACAACGGAAATATATGTTGAAACTCACCCCTTTAATTAGCCAGCCGCCGTGTTTAAACCTGCTGATTAACTCCAAACTATGACTTATCTTTGCCACCCTTCAAAAGGGCTTCTTTTGAGGGCTGTCAATATGGCCTGTACTTTTTTGTAGCACCGTTTTTGACAATAAAGGGATTAATAGTGAAAGTTTTAGCTATTCCCTTTTGATCATATAATATTAACTAATCAACCAATTACCCAATTCCCAATACCATGCTTGGTTTCATTTCTAAATTATTCGGCGGCAGTAAGTCAGAAAAAGATGTGAAGAAAATTGAGCACTATGTCGCAAAAATCAACCAGTTTTTTAATTCTTACCAGTCGTTGAGCAACGACGAACTGCGTAACAAGACACAGGAGTTTCGTCAGCGTATAAAAGAACATCTGAAAGAGATTGATGCAGAAATAGCAGAAAGAAATGCTGCTGCAGATGCTTTACCCTTCAACGACCTTCTGGGTAAGGATGCCATCTACCAGGAAGTAGACAAACTGAAAAAAGAAAGGGATAAAAAGATTGAGGAAGCACTGGAATCTATTTTACCGGAAGCTTTTGCCGTGGTAAAAGAAACTGCCCGCCGCTTCAAAGAAAGCACAGAGATCATAGCTACTGCTACTCAGCTTGACCGTGACCTGAGTGTGAAAAGAGATTATGTTACCATTGACGGTGAGAAATCGGTCTTTAAAAATACATGGTCTGCTGCCGGTGGACAGGTAACCTGGAATATGGTGCACTATGATGTGCAGCTGATCGGCGGCGTTGTATTGCATCAGGGAAAAATTGCTGAAATGGCTACTGGTGAGGGTAAAACCCTTGTTTCAACTCTTCCTGCTTATTTGAATGCGTTACCGGGTGAAGGCGTACATATTGTAACGGTGAACGATTACCTGGCCCGTCGTGACCAGGAGTGGAACGGTACCATATTCGAATGGCTTGGTTTAGTTGTCGATTGTATCGATAAACACCAGCCTAACAGTGAAGAAAGAAGAAAAGCATACCTCGCCGATATCACTTATGGCACCAATAACGAATTTGGGTTTGACTACCTCCGTGATAACATGGTACATACTCCGGAAGAAATGGTACAGCGTAAGCACCATTACGCCATGGTAGATGAGGTGGACTCTGTGTTGATCGATGATGCGAGAACTCCATTGATCATTTCTGGCCCGGTACCAAAGGGAGAAGACCAGCAATTTCATGTGCACAAACCGAGGGTACAGCAACTGGTACAAGAGCAGGAAAGAATTATTCGTAATAACCTGAACGAGGCCAAGAAAAGAATTGCGGAAGGCGATGATGATCCTAAAAGTGGTGGTCTTTATTTATTCAGGGCTTACAGGGGTTTGCCCAAATATGGTCCGCTGATCAAGTACCTGAGTGAACCGGGTATAAAAGTGAAGATGCAGAAAGCTGAGAATTATTACCTGCAGGACCAGCAGCGTAATATGCATATCGTAGATGCCGAACTACTGTTCCATATTGATGAAAAAAATAACTCCGTAGACCTGACCGATAAAGGACTGGCGATGATCACCAAAACGGGTGAAGACCCAGAGTTCTTTGTTTTACCGGATATCGGAATCAAACTGGCAGAAATTGAAAAGAGCAACGCTTCTGCTGATGAGAAACTTCAGCAGAAAGAAGTAATTCTTAATGACTACGCACAGAAAGCAGACCGTATTCATACCGTGCAGCAGTTGCTGAAGGCCTACACCTTATTTGATAAAGATGTAGAGTACATCATTGATAACGGCTCAGTAAAAATTGTAGATGAACAAACAGGCCGTGTACTGGAAGGCAGAAGATATTCTGACGGCCTGCACCAGGCTATTGAAGCAAAGGAAAATGTAAAGATCGAAGCGGCTACACAAACCTATGCCACTATCACTCTGCAGAATTACTTCCGTATGTATCACAAACTGGCAGGTATGACAGGTACTGCCGAAACAGAAGCTGCTGAATTGTGGAGTATCTACAAATTAGACGTGGTGAGCATCCCTACTAACCTGAAAATGGTGAGGGATGATAAACAAGACCTGGTTTACAAAACAAAAAGAGAAAAATACAAAGCAGTCATTGATGAAATTGAAGCGCTGAGAAATGCAGGCAGGCCCTGCCTCGTGGGTACTACTTCAGTGGAAGTAAGTGAATTACTCGGCAGAATGCTGCAGCAGAAAAAGATCCCTCACAATGTTTTGAACGCAAAGCAGCATGCACGGGAAGCACAAATCGTAGCAGAAGCCGGATTAGCTGGTGCTGTAACTATTGCCACTAACATGGCCGGCCGTGGTACAGATATTAAACTAGGCCCCGGTGTAAAAGAAGCAGGAGGTTTGGCCATAATCGGTACAGAAAGACATGAAAGCCGCAGGGTGGACAGGCAGTTGCGTGGCCGTGCCGGCCGCCAGGGTGATCCGGGTACTTCTCAATTCTATGTATCATTGGAAGATGACCTGATGCGGATGTTCGGCAGTGAACGTATAGCATCTTTGATGGATAAACTGGGATATAAGGAAGGTGATGTGATTCAGCATAGCATGATCAGTAATAGTATTCAGAGAGCCCAGAAAAAAGTTGAGGAAAACAACTTCGGTATACGTAAACGTTTGCTGGAGTATGATGATGTGATGAACAAGCAGCGTAATGCAGTCTATGAGAAGCGTAATCATGCCCTGTTTGGAGAAAGATTGGCCTTGGATATTGACACTTCATTTTCAATGGTTGCAGAAGGTCTTGTTAGCTCCTTCCGTGAACAGGAAGATTATGAAGGGTTCAAAATGGCCTGTATCGTCAACTTTGGATTAGACACAACAATTGAAGAAGAAGAATTCAAAAAAGGTGACCTGAATACATTGACTGACCGTATTTATTCTGAAGCCACTGAAAAATACAACCGGCACAAAGAAGAATTACAGAAACAGGCAATACCGGTCTTCAAAAACATCCGTCTGACACAAGGAAGCCACATAGAAAATGTAATAGTTCCTTTTACAGATGGACGCAAGGGACTGAACGTACTCAGCAACCTTGATAAGACATTGCAGTCAAATGCAGTTGAATTGACGAATGCACTGGAAAAGACCATCACTCTGGCGGTAATCGATGATGCATGGAAAGAGCACCTGCGGGCTATGGATGATTTGAAACAAAGTGTGCAGACAGCCTACCTTGAACAAAAAGACCCGCTGGTTATATATAAAGTGGAGGCTTATAACCAGTTCCGCAACATGAATGCAGAAGTAAATAAGGATATAGTTTCTTTCCTCTGCCATTCATCCATACCTATTCAGCAGGAAGATGCCCAGTTAAAAGAGGGCCGTCAGCAAAAGACAGACATGAGTAAAATGCGGGCCAATAAAGAAGAAGTGGATGCCACCGGTGATGACTATGCAGCCAATGAGAAGGATAAACTGGTACCAGTAACCGTCGCACCCAAAATAGGACGCAACGATCCATGTCCTTGTGGGTCAGGTAAGAAGTACAAGCATTGCCATGGTAAAGATGCCTGATGGGGTATATAATACTGACGAGAAAGGAGCATTTAGATGCTCCTTTCTCGTTTTATGGAATGTGCAAAAACAGCTTATTCCCGGCTTGTAGTTCTAAGGATTAATCACTACTTTGGCAGTCAATTTTTAAACCCAAAACCATTAAACAATGAAAAAACTCTTTTCGATGCTGGCCCTGGTCAGCCTGCTTGCAGTTGCTTGTAAGGACAAAAAAGAAGACAAGAAGGAAGAACCAACAGCGCAACCAACTACAACAGAACCCACCACTACACCCACAACTACAGAACCAGCACCTACCAGCACCAATGCTGATGGTGTTCCTTCATTCTCTGATCCTGAAGTACAGAAATTCGCCAATGATTATGCAGCCTTTGTAAAGGAATACAAAGAAGGTATGAAAGACCCGGCAAAACTTTCTGCTTTAGCACAGAAAATGCAAGACTGGTCAAAAAGGGCAACAGAAATAGGTACCAAACTGGCCACATCTCCTGATGAAGCTAAAAAGTGGACTGACTGGACTATGGCAATTGCTAAAGAACTGATGCCGCAATAAGATATTTGCAGCTGAATGCAATAATAAATCCCCCCGGTAACATTATCGGGGGGATTTTATTTTAACTTTAGTTACCAAATCTAATCTGCCCGTATGTATAAGGTGACCAAAAAAAAGGTGCATGGCCTGTTGCATCCTGAAATTGTCGGAGATAAACATTGGGATAAGATCATCAATATTTTTATCATTTCACTGATCATTCTGAATGTGATCGCTGTAATGCTGGAAACCGTTTCATCATTGCATGAAAAATATGCGGACTTCTTTCACTACTTCGATGTTGTCTCTGTTATCATCTTTAGTATCGAATATGTTTTGAGAGTATGGAGCAGTAATCATGAAGAAAAATACAAGGGAAGCCTTAAGGGAAGGTTGAGATACATGCTATCCCCCGGCGCTTTGGTTGACCTCTTGGCCATACTTCCTTTTTACCTGCATGCCATCATTGGTTTCGACCTGCGAATGCTCAGAATTTTACGTCTTATGCGGTTTTTCCGTTTGTTCCGGCTTACCGCCTACATGAAATCTGCGCATATGATCTCGAATGTATTCAAAAAAAGGATCAACGAATTGGCACTTAGCCTGGTGCTGGTAATTTTTCTTATCATCATTGCATCCAGTGCCGTTTATTTTGCCGAACACCAGCATATAGAAAACAGAGCCAAATTCACCAGTATACCGGCTACCATCTGGTGGGCCGTGGTAACGCTTACCACCACCGGCTATGGGGATATGTATCCCATGACTTATTTAGGTAAAGCTATGGCCATGGTGATTATGTTGACAGGTGTTGCCTTCTTTGCTTTACCTGCCGGTATCATCACAGCTGGCTTCCTGGAAGAGTTCAGGATGAACAGAATCAAAAAGACACATCGGTGCCCCAATTGCGGTGAACAATTAGAATTAGACGACAATAACCATGCTCATCGAACTGACCCATAAAAAAGGCCGGTCATAAACCGGCCTTTTTTAGTGATAATTCTTCTTATACATTAGAAACCTTTCTTTCCTTTTATCTCATACTTCTGCTCAAACCGCTCATTCAGCAATTTGTGTTTGTCAGTCAGGTCTATTTTGCGGCCTTGTATAAATGCATCTGTTACATTGCTGGTACGCATATCAAGGATATCTCCATCACTTACCACTATATTGGCATCTTTGCCTGCTTCAATACTTCCTGTTTTGTCTGCTACTCCCATAATCTTTGCCGCATTTAGAGTAATTGCAGCCAGAGCTTCTTCTTTTGTCAATCCATAAGCAGCCGCTGTACCGGCATTAAAAGGCAGGTTGCGGCCACGGGTCTGACTGTCATCATCAGAGATAGAAAATAAAACTCCTGCTTTTTGCAAAGCAGCCGCCGTTTTATAGGGCTGGTCCACATCGTCATCAGTAGCCGTAGGCAAACTATGCGGTTGCTGTAAAATAACAGATACATTATGCTTCTTTAAAAGATCAGCCACCTGGTAGCTATCGCTTCCGCCAACTATGACCATATCAACGCCAAACTCTTTTACAAAATCAAGGGCCACAAGAATCTGTTTGACAGTGTTCGCATTAACATACAGCTTTTGCTTCTTTTCAAACAAACCTTTCACCGCTTCAAACTTCAGGTTGGTTTCTTCATGTTTACCTTCCGCCTGGTAGGCTTTGGCTTCACGGAAAAACACCTTCACTTTTTCAATTTGTTCCAGCCCTTCTTTAACCGGATCAGTTTGTGAGGCAGACGGACCTGCACCAAAGCCACCACCTCTGAAACCACCGGATCTGGCCATCAGCGAAGGCAGGTTAAGATGTATCCCTGCATCTGTTTTATAAGCTGCATCTTCCCAGTTCCATGCATCCAGTTGTACTACTGAAGATGAGCCAGTCAGTAAACTGCCTTGCGGTATCACATTCGCCAATAATATCCCGTTGGAACGGAGTGTATTGATCACTCTTGAATCAGTGTTATAAGCCACAATAGCTCTTACATTGGGATTTAAATCTCCAATTTCCCTAACATCAGTAGTGGCCCTGTTGGCGGATATCTCCACCAAACCAAGACTACTGGTTGGCAAGATCAATCCCGGGTATACATGTTTCCCTTTTACATCATAAACACTAACATCATCTGCAGGAACAGGCAGGCTGGCACCCACTTCCTCTATTTTGCCATCCTTTATTTTTATAGTACCATTTTCAATCACTTTGCCATTCCCTACATGGATGGTAGCATTTTTTATATAAATAATGCCCTTTTGTGGTTTGGCAGGCAATACTGTTTCCTGGGCAGTTGCCGCAAGGGTGAAACAGGTTGTCATTATAAGAAATATCTTTCTCATTACTGTTGGTTTAGTCGTTATTAATATCATCAGAATCTATCACCAGCAAACCATGGCTATGACCATGATCGCTGCAGGTATGCATGATCTGGTAAGTTGGCTGCGCCGGAATCACGGGTGCACCGCTTCTCTTTTCTCCGTTCATCTTCCGTACCAGCCTTAGCCTTTCATCATCGACTTGCTTTTGCATAGCCTCATCCTTCTGCCTGTCGAAATAAACCGTGCCATCTACAATGGTGTAAAGTGATTTAGCATATATGCTCAGCGGATGATCGCTCCACAGCACCACATCACCATCTTTACTCACTTTCAGGCTGCCTACCTTGTCATCCACATGCAGCATGATAGCAGGGTTCAGCGTAACCATTTTTAATGCCTCTTCTTCTGTCACACCACCATATTTTACAATCTTGGCTGCCTCCTGATTAAGCCTGCGGGCCATCTCTGCATCATCGGAGTTAATCGCAACTGTCAACCCAACTTTTTGCATGATGGCCGCATTATAAGGAATGGCATCTTCAACCTCCATTTTGTATGCCCACCAGTCGGAGAAAGTAGAAGCAAAAGAGCCATGCTTTTTCATCTTATCCGCCACCTTATATCCTTCCAGGATATGCGTAAACGTATTCACGGTATATCCCATCTGCTCAGCCACCTTCATAGCGCCATTAATTTCGCTTTGCACATAAGAGTGACAAGTGATGAAACGCTTTTTTTCCAATATTTCCACCAGTGCATCCAGTTCAAGGTCACGGCGGGGAGCAACTAATGATGCTGTTGATTTTTTTTCTTTGATAAGCTTTTCTTTTGCATCATTATATTCCTTCCATGCCTTTTGATAATCTTTTGCCCTCGTAAAGGCATCAATCAGCACCTGTTCAACACCCATTCTAGTATCGGGATAGCGGTTATTGTTTGAAGCATTAGAAATAGCGGAAGAAGACCGTTTCACATTCTCACCTAACGCAAATTTTATCTGGCCGGGCCATCCTTTAAACTTCAGGTCGTCATCATTGGCTCCCCAGCGAAGTTTTATCAGTTGCGTTTGTCCGCCAATCACATTGGCCGAGCCATGCAGGATATGTGATGTGGTAACACCACCACTCAACTGGCGGTAGATATTCACATCATCGGGATTAAGGTTATCCGTAATTCGAACTTCTGACGTAACACTCTGACCACCTTCATTGATGGAAGCTGCGGCGATATGTGAGTGTTCGTCAATGATACCGGGAGTTACATGCTTTCCGGTACCATCTATAACTCTTGCAGAAGCATCAGACAGGTTTTTGCCTACTGCTGCAATCTTTCCGTTTTTGATTAATACATCAGCATTTTGTAACACACCTTCTTTCTCGTTGGTCCATACCGTTGCGTTTTTGATCAAAATGTTTTCCTGCTTTGGCTGCTGACCATCCTCCCAGCCAAAAGGCATAAAAGGGTAAACCACTTTACCAATGGCAGGCATGTCTTTTTTCTTCGCAGAATCTGTTTTCATCTCTGTTTCCTTCACCAGGGTAGCTGTCCATGTCAATGAATTACCCAGTGAGTCAATTCCCGTTCCATTCCATTCTTTACCATTATTTACACCACTTAGCCTTGCAGCATTGGCAGGTAATGTTTGATCGGTTGTTCCTCCCCGTCCAAAACCACCGGAGCCCATCGGAGGTCTTTGCCCATCTGTTGCCCCCTGCGGACGCATACGCCTTGTCAGCGGGGCATAATTCAATTTTATCATCTTGCCATCCTGGGTAAACTTAGCATTCAGGGTGTCTTTTGCAAACATGGTAGCAGAACTGCTGCTCTTTACATCCAATGTATAGCTTTCAGTTCCTGATGGAGTATTGATGGCAAGGTTGTAGGTTCCTGGAATTAAATTTTCTTCTTTTACGGTGTATTTAATTCCTTGAACATAATTAAAAAGTATAGCTGTTTTTTCATTGAATATAGGCCCGTTGGTAATGACAAAATTGGCCAGCTTACCTGCATCCAGGCTGCCGACTTTATCATAAACACCTAATAAGGTTGCCGGAGTTTTAGTGAGTGCCTCCATCGCCTTTGTCTCGCTGAGTCCGTACTCCATTGCTTTGCGAAGGCTGGACCAGAATGATCTCACATCTCTTAAATCTGCTGTTGTTAAACAGAAGGGAATTCCTGCCTTTTCAAAAGCCGCTACATTAGTGGGGGCCAGTTCCCAGTGTTTCATATCAGTAAGTGCCACAAACCTTGCTTCATTGGGATCTTCTACATCCTGTGCCTGCGGAAAATTCAATGGCAGGATGAAGGTGGCATTGGTAGTCTTCATCTCTTTTATTCGCTGGTATTCATTTTGGCCACCTTTAATGATATACTGTACACCAAATTCATCACCGATTCTGTCGGCACGGAGGTTATTCCATTTATCATTGGCTTCGAATATTTGAGGCAGTCCCTGGTTATCATTCCATGACTGTAAACTTAGATTGATTCCTTCCGCAGCCGGTCTTTGTTTATACCACTGGGCATCAAGGTATGTCTGGCGAAGTAATGCGATCATTCCCATCATAGAGCCAGGATAACTTTGTGTAGAAGTCCCCTTACTGAAAGAATAATGAGCGGAAGCTCTCTCTTTCAACATTACCAGGTTTTCTTTTTCATTGGCCAGTGTAACCACTGTACCAGTACCACGGGCAATTCCATCTTTTACATGAGCCAGCACTGTTCCAAAACCTGCATCTCTTAATGGTTTGGCCTTGGCATCATCCACAACAAATACTTTGTAGGCATCCACATCGCTTTTAATGGCCTGGTTCCAGCCATAAGCTCCTTTTGTGTTGGTGCTTAGTTGTGCTTGCTGACCTGGGGTAAATCCGCCAAAGCCGCCACCCGTAGTACGCTGGGCAGCAGGTGTGCCATAGTCCGCATAAATGTCAATAAAGGATGGGTAAAGGAATTTGCCTTTACAATCCACTTCTACAGCTCCTGCCGGAACTTTCAGGTTGCTGCCAACCGCCACTATTTTGCCATCCTTAATGACAAGTGTGGCATTGGTCAAAGTGGTAACGGCGTCTTTTACAATTGTTGCATTCGTAAATGCATAGTGGCCATGCCGCGGGTCGGCTACGCCATTTTCGGGGAAAGTAGGTTGGGCCCAGAGTGGTAAACTGAAGAAAATGCTACATACCATCGCCAACCAGGTGTTGGGTTTTCTCATTGCAATGTTTGTTTTTAAAGGAGACCGAATTTAACGCAATCCGGTCGTTGATAATAATAAATAACAGGACGAAAGGTTGGATTTGACGTAAATCCGGCAACTATCCTTTCCTGAAAACTTTGGTTATCTTTGAAAACTAATCATTTCACTATGGCAGTGGCCAAATTAATAAGTGTTTTGCCTGACTTTAGTCTGTCTCCCCGCATTGACCAGGTGGGGGTAGAAGAAAGGGCCTCCCGGTTTACCAAAAGAAGCATTAAGAAAGAGTCCAAAATGAACGGCCTCAAACTGGTGCTGAACATGATCGACCTTACCACCCTTGAAGGAAAGGATACAGAGGGTAAAGTAAAACAGCTATGCTACAAGGCCATGCATCCCCATGATGCCGTACCTGGCATCCCCACAGTTGCCGCCGTTTGTGTGTATCCCAGTATGGTCAGAGTGGCAAAAAAAGCACTAGATGGTTCGGGCATAAAAGTAGCTTCGGTAGCAACTGCTTTTCCCAGCGGGCAGGCGCCAAGAGATGTAAAGATCAGGGATACTAAATATGCGGTGAATGAAGGAGCCGATGAGGTGGATATGGTGATCAGCCGCGGTAAGTTTCATTCTGGTGAATACAATTTTGTGTTTGATGAAATAGCCGCCATCAAAGAAGCCTGTGGTGATGCGAGACTGAAAGTGATATTGGAAACAGGTGAGCTGGGCACTTTTGATAAAGTTCGTCGGGCCAGCGATCTTGCCATGCATGCGGGAGCCGATTTTATCAAGACCTCTACCGGAAAGATTCAGCCGGCCGCTACCATGCCGGTAACGCTGGTGATGCTAGAAGCAATCCGTGACTTTTATTATAAAACCGGCAAAATGATAGGAATGAAACCGGCAGGTGGCATTTCCAAATCAAAACTGGCTTTGCACTACCTGGTAATGGTGAAAGAAGTGTTGGGCGAGAATTGGCTGAACAATGAATGGTTCCGCTTTGGCGCCAGCAGTTTGGCCAATGATGTGTTGATGCAGATAGTGAAGGAACAAACCGGGCTTTATCAGAGTGCCAATTATTTTTCAGTGGATTAAGAAGTATCAACCATTATTGTTGAAAAAATTTTGGAAAACATACAGATTATGGATTGAAATAACTGTGCTCACTGCATGTTTAATCCTTATGATATATTATAAATTTTGGGAGGAAGTACCAGAAAAAAGATGGTTGAGATGGACTCAGTTTTTTTTGTTCTTAGCTTATTGGATTGACCGGTTTGTAAAATTGATAAACAATAAAAAAGTCACAAATACCAGATAATTAAGCTCCGTGGTAATTTTTGATGATAAGAAATCAGAATGACTAAGAGTGAGAAGCAACAGAAGACCATCTGTGTTACTATCTCTGGATAAATAAAAAATATTATGGCCGTTACAAAGAAAAAAGCTGCAGCAAAAAAAAGCAATACGATCAAATTAAAATTTGATACCAGCTGGTCCTACGACCCTGCACCGGAAAGTAAAAGTGCTGCCACCATCAGCAAACAATACGACCTTTTCATTAATGGCGAATGGACAAAACCGCAAAGCGGTAAATATTTTGCCACCATCAACCCGGCCAATGAAGAAAAACTGAGT
The DNA here is from genome assembly GCA_002352145.1 of Chitinophagaceae bacterium UBA2789. Taxonomy (GTDB): domain Bacteria; phylum Bacteroidota; class Bacteroidia; order Chitinophagales; family Chitinophagaceae; genus JJ008. The sequence goes on along the minus strand of DEHX01000035.1, from coordinate 4,326 downwards.
GAAGTAGCGGAGGCCAATGAAGCCGATGTAAACAAGGCTGTGGCGTCTGCCAGAAATGCCTACGAAAAAGTGTGGAAGAAAATGCCGGCCAAAGAAAGGGCTAAATACATTTTCCGAATTGCCCGCATGGTGCAAGAGAAGGCAAGGGAACTGGCCATCATCGAATCATTGGATGGCGGTAAACCCATCCGGGAGAGCCGCGACTTTGATGTGCCCACTGCCGCCAATCATTTCTTTTACTATGCAGGCTGGGCCGATAAACTGGAATATGCTTTCCCCAACAGGAGAACGGAACCATTGGGTGTGGCAGGCCAGATCATCCCCTGGAATTTTCCTTTGTTGATGGCTGCCTGGAAAATTGCACCGGCAATAGCCACCGGTAATACAGTTGTATTGAAACCGGCTGAGACCACTCCACTTACTGCTTTGAAATTAGCGGAGATAATACAGGAAGCAGATCTGCCTCCCGGCGTTGTGAATATTATTACCGGAGCAGGTGCCACCGGTGCTGCTATCGTTAACCATCCTGACGTAAATAAAATTGCGTTCACTGGTTCTACAGACGTTGGAAAAATTATTCAAAGGGCCATTGCCGGAACCAATAAAAAAGTAACGCTGGAACTGGGCGGCAAAGCAGCCAATATCATTTTTGAAGATGCACCCATTGACCAGGCCGTGGAAGGGGTTATCAATGGTATTTTCTTTAACCAGGGTCATGTGTGCTGCGCCGGATCAAGGTTGTATGTACAGGAATCAGTAGCGAAAGAAGTGATCAGAAAATTAAAAGACCGCCTGGAATCGCTGATAGTAGGCGACCCGCTGGATAAGAATACAGATATCGGCGCTATCAATTCCAAACAACAATTAGAAACCATTCACAAATACATTAAGATAGGCAGACAGGAAGGCGCCGAAATGTATGAGAGCAATTGCAAACTCCCTGGCAAAGGATTTTTCTGCCGCCCTACCTTGTTTACCAATGTGGCGCAAAGCAACCGTATAGCACAGGAAGAAATATTCGGGCCGGTATTAGCCATCCTGACTTTCAGAACAGATGATGAAGTGATTGAGAAAGCGAACAACTCGCCGTATGGTTTGAGTGCCGGTGTGTGGACCGATAAAGGTTCCAAGATTTTTAATATGACCAAACGTATGCGGGCAGGTGTGGTTTGGGCCAATACGTTTAACAAGTTTGATCCTACATCGCCTTTCGGCGGCTATAAGGAAAGTGGTTTTGGAAGAGAGGGAGGACTACATGGATTGTTGCCCTACCTCAACTTAGTGGGGTAATATGATGTTTAAGGCTGGCCATATTGAAATAAGCACTTTGGAGGAAAACGGGAATGTGATGTTGTATTGGGGAGAAAGGAAATTGTTCTTTGGCAAACAGGATGAAGCAACCGTTCAGTCTTTGCTGCTGGGTAATTTTAAGCTGGTAAGAAACCATTATGATCAAAAAGCAAAAGACAAACTGACCGGTGAAGAGTTAGATGAGTTGAGCCTGACTATTGTTTTGCATTATCTCTATATGTATAATATGTGGAGAGGCCTTTACAAAGGACAGGAGAACAAGCAACTGGAATTTGACGAAGAAGACTTTCATCATCCGCAAACCCATGACGAGATCATCTGGTTTGTAAAAAGAAAATATCCCGGTGATCATATTCACCGCTGCAGTGCATTGATGGAAATGAGTGAGAGTGAATTCCGGGACTATGAAAAAAGAAGACAGGAATTTCACGACATGTTTTAACTGAAAATATTAAGCTTTA
>DEHX01000035.1:0-2490 GCA_002352145.1 Chitinophagaceae bacterium UBA2789 | reverse complement strand
CTTTGGCGGATGGAGCGGCCGTGCCGCTTTTAACCGCAGCCAGATACTCTACCGGATGGCAGAAATGCTGGAAGGCAGAAAAGCACAATTCATTTACGAGCTGGTGCAACAGGATTCAACCAAAGCAAAAGCAGAAAAAGAAGTGAACCTTGCCATCGACAGGTTAATCTATTATGCCGGCTGGTGCGACAAGTTTCAGCAACTGTTCAGCGCTGTAAACCCGGTGGCCAGTTCGCATTTTAATTTTTCTGTCCCAGAACCTACAGGTGTGGTAGCCATTATTGCTCCGCAAAGTGATTCATTGTTGGGATTAGTTTCTGTTGTAGCTCCTGTTATAGCCGGGGGTAATACTTGTGTAGTGCTTGCCGCTGAAACCAAACCACTTTGTGCTGTAACTTTTGCAGAAGTGTTGAACTCATCTGACCTGCCCGGTGGTGTTGTTAATATTTTAACAGGCAAACCATCGGAACTGGCTAGCTGGTTTGTGGACCATATGGATGTGAATGCAACCATTTATTGTGAAAATAATTCTGATACTCAGAAAACGATGCGGGAAAAATCGGCTACTAACCTGAAACGTATCTTTTTCTATAATAATGTGAACTGGTACAGTGAAGAAGGACAATCGCCCTACTTCATCATGGATACCCAGGAAATAAAAACCACCTGGCACCCGGTAGAAAATATTGCCGGAGCAGGAGGAGGTTATTAAATTTGGCCGGAATTTTGACCCTTATGCCTAATATGAAATTTCTTTTTGTTCTCCTGTTCTCTTTAGTAGCAGGTTCAGGATTTGCACAGACGGATAGCACTGCACCACAACCGGTTGACAGCAATTCTGTTATTGTACATAAAGATCCCCGTCTTGAACTGCTGGTAAAAAAACAGGCAACCATCAACGAAGTAACCAGCCGTGATGGCCGTCGTACCGATAAGGGTTTTCGCCTCATGATCATCAGCACCAATAACAGGGATGAAGCGATTGCTGCAAAAACAAAAGTATATACCTATTTTCCTGAACTAAAAGCCTATCTCTGGTACCAGTCTCCCTACTTCCGGGTAAAAGCCGGCAATTTCAAAGACAGGAAAGATGCAGAGGCCTACCAGAAGCGATTGAATGTTTACTTTCCAAAGGGTGTTTTCATCATGAAGGATATTATTGAAGTGAAACCGGGAAGAGGCGAAGAAGATGATATTCAACCATAAAAGCACTTAGAACATTGTTAAGCCATGCCAGACAGCATGGCTTTTGTTTTATATGGTTAATTGTCTTTCCCCTGAAATGTTATTTTTGCCAAATGCAGTCCAGAATAAAGAAACTAGCCCAACAATACGCATCAGAGTTTATTGATATACGCCGGCACTTACATGCCCACCCTGAACTGAGCTACCAGGAATTTGAAACCTCAAAATTTGTACAGGGAAAGCTGACAGAATTCGGGATTCCTTTTGAAGTAAAAGCCACCACCGGTGTGGTGGGACTGATCAAAGGTAAAAATCCAGGTAGCCGCATCATTGCCCTCCGGGCTGATATGGATGCACTGCCCATCAAAGAAGAAAATGATATCCCCTATAAATCGAAAAATGAAGGGGTGATGCATGCCTGCGGCCATGATGTGCATACGGCCTGCCTGTTAGGTGCCGCTAAAATTCTCAATGAATTAAAAGAGGAATGGGAAGGAACAGTGAAACTGATCTTTCAGCCCGGTGAAGAAAAAAACCCCGGTGGCGCTTCCCTGATGATCAAAGACGGAGTGCTGGAAAACCCAAAACCACAGGCTATTTTGGCATTGCATGTCAATACTATCCTGGAGGTGGGCCAGCTTAGTTTTCGTGGCGGCAAAGTAATGGCCAGTGCCGATGAAATATATATAACAGTGAAAGGCAAGGGCGGTCATGCCGCTTCTCCTCATCTTACAATTGATCCTATATTGATCAGCTCTCACCTTGTTATTGCTTTACAACAACTGGTAAGCAGAAATAATAATCCGTTCAATCCGTCAGTACTCTCAATAACTTCTTTTAATGGAGGCAATACCACCAACGTTATTCCCAACGAAGTAAAGTTGATGGGCACCTTCCGTGCCATGGATGAAGAATGGCGTTTCAAAGCTCATGAATTGATCCGAAAAATAACAACTGACCTTGTGTCCTCCATGGGTGGCACGGTTGACCTGCACATTGATGTGGGCTATCCCTGTGTAATGAATAACGAAAAAGTGAATGCCAGTGCCCGTAAAAAAGCAGAGGAGTACATGGGCGCAAAATATGTAAGTGAAACAGAACTGCGAATGGGAGCAGAAGACTTTGGTTATTATGCGCAGCAAATACCGGCTTGTTTTTATCGCCTCGGCACTATGAATACAGCCAAAGGAATTACAGCCGGCGTTCATACCCCTGTTTTTAATATTGATGAATCTGCCATTGAAATTGGCATGGGCATGATGGCCTGGCTAGGAAGCAGCCTTGAGGTATAATCATTACACTAAA
>DEHX01000006.1:1204-3550 GCA_002352145.1 Chitinophagaceae bacterium UBA2789 | reverse complement strand
AACTCGGTAATATACGCCATAGCTGGTACGTTTTTGTATTGATTATCAATTATAATCTGTACCAGCCTGTTTCGTAAATTTAGTAAAAATATTTACCGTGTTTGAAGAGATAGTCATTAAATATTTTCACCCGGTTTATCAACTGGGCATTCAGGATATAAGGAATGTGTGGCTATTGACTGAAAAGCCTGTACGGCTTACAACTTCTATTCATCGGGGCAATCTTGTTTTCCGGTTTCCGGGTACGGGTAAGCGCATCAGTTACCGATGCCTGAAGCAAGGGTTAGTTAAAAAAAACATCGTTATTAAACAGCGAATTGAATTGTTGCCTTTCTGATTGTTTATATCACCACTTTTTCCATCCGGCTCAATCTTTCTTCATCTATGCTGGCGCCGAGGCCGGGTGTTTCGGGCACTTTGATGACACCGTTGGCTTCATAACGGATGCCGCCGGTAACAGGGTCTTCGCTGAACATGAGGGCGGTGTCAAAATCATAATGCTCTATCATCGGGCTGCAGAGTGCAAAGTGAGCAAAGGCCGTCATGGCAATGCGGCTCTCGAGCATGGCGCCTACCTGTAAGTGTATGCCGGCTTTTTCGGCCATGCGTACCATCTTCAATGCTTTGTAGATACCGCCGGATTTGCCGAGCTTGATATTAAAATAATCGCAGGCTTTTAATTCAATGAGCCTTGCTGCATCATGATCATCACCGCAACATTCATCAGCCATGATGGGAATGGGGCTGTTCTTTTTTACTTTGCGCAGCTGCATGAACTTCCAGCGGGCAATAGGTTCTTCGCAATGCTGTATGTCAAATTCCGCCAGTGCATTTAATGTTTCAATGGCTTCTTTTACTTTCCAGCCCTGGTTGGCATCTATGCGGATGGGAATTTCTTTTCCTACTGCTGCCCGGATGGCCCTTATTCTTTCTACATCCTGCTTTCCGCCTTTGCCCAGTTTTACTTTGATGGCGGGATAACCCTGTGCCTGTATGCGCAAAGCTTCCTGTACCATTTTATCAATATCGCCCACACTGACGGTGTAATCGGTAACGATGGTCTTGTTGTTTTCGCCGCCGATGAACTTATATAAAGGCATGCCGGCCTGTTGTGCTGCAATATCATGGAGGGCAATATCAAAGGCACTCTTGATGCTGGTGCTGGCATAGATGATACTGTCCATGAGTTGTATGCTGCCTTCAATATCTAATGCGTTTTTTCCTTTGAGTGCTTTGGCAAAATATTGTCCTACGATGAAGCAGGTGTCCTGGCTTTCACCATTGATGGGCATATAGGGACTGCATTCACCAAAACCGGTGATGCCTTCTTCGGTGCTGATCTTTACCAGCACATTGTCGGCGGAGTAATCAGTACCCAGCGATGTGGTGAAGGGCTCTATGAGGGGAATAGAGAGTTTGTATAATTCTATTTGACGTATAGTAAGAGAGTTGCTCATAAACAGTTGGTATAGGGGATAAAGATAAAATGTTTGCTGCGGATGCGGTGGTGAAAAAGAATGGCCACGAAAGATGGATTGCCTGTGGCAAAAGTTGGTTAGCCACGGATTACACGGATTAACACGGATTGATTGCCTTCGGCAATATTTTCTAGCGACGAATGAAATTTATTGAATACAAATTGACTGCCTTCGGCAGGTTGTTTGGCCACAGATGAACACAAATAAACACAGATTTTTTTGCCTTCGGCAGGTTATTGGTACACAGATGGACACAAATAAGCACAGATGAATAGAGGTTTATTGCGTCTTAGCGTCTTTGCGTGAAATTATCTTAGTGCCCTTGGTGCCTTTGCGGGAAATATTCTGGCCTTGTTTTTGTCCTTATACGAAAGTCACCGAAAAAGCGTTATAGAACGAATCCATGTATATGAAGAATATCCTTGCCGCCGCTTTATTAATTGTGCTTTTTGCATCCTGTAAAAAAGAAGTATCTGACCTGCCACCTGAAACACAGACCGGCGCCAACACATTCGGCGCTAAGGTGAATGGTGAAACCTGGGTGCCGCAGGGCTTTGGCCCCTTCCCGGCCAATAACCTGCTGGAGGCAAGAAGGATCGGCGGCAATGTGATCATTAATGCAAGGAATTTTTCCAAGTCGCCAAGGGAGACGGAGTTTGAATTTTTCCTGAAGAATGTGTACAGCACGGGGGTGTATAACCTGAATACCACATCCGGCTATCCTACACAGAACAGCAGTTATGGTTATTATGTAAAAAGAAACCTGACGCCTACCAATGAGTTCATGACCTCTGCCACACATACAGGCACAGTGACGATTACCAGGTTAGATACGATCAATTTTGTTATTTCCGGTACGTTCCAGTTT
>DEHX01000006.1:0-1199 GCA_002352145.1 Chitinophagaceae bacterium UBA2789 | reverse complement strand
TCAGAAAAGAATACGCAGCCCCACATTCATCATGGCAGCCAGCGGGGCATTATCATTTACAAAGATGTATTTGCTGGGATAATCAGAAGCAGGAATCCATACCCTGCCTTCAGCATAGAGAAAGAAATCAGCACCAACAGGTTTTTCCCATCCGAGACCGAGATCTGCGGTGAGCCGTTTGAAATTGGCTTTGCCTTCCCGTACCGGCACATNNTTTCTCCAGCCCACCGAAAAATGTTTGAACCGCATAGTGGCCCTGTTGCTGTAATTTATTTGCTGTGGTGTGGTGAGTGGTGATTTGGCAGCTGCTGTCAGTTCGTTGGTAAACTTTCCGTTGGTGTAATAAGCAAACCAGACATAGATACCGTCTTTCGGTGTGAGGTTGAACAGGGCATGTACCGTGTGGCCGAGTGCCCAGAACTGCTGTCCCTTTTTGAAACTGCGTTGCCCGCCCAGGTCTGTGGCCACACTGAACCGCATGTTTTGTGCATTAGCGGATGCAGTGATAACAACCAGCAGCAGGAGTATGGTAAATCGTTTCAGCAAGAAGGATAACGTTGTTGCAATGATACTGAAATAATTGCTTGCTTAAAACAGAAAAGCCACCCTGTATTACAGGATGGCTTTTACAGAAGAGGAGATGATAATTATTTCATCAGCTTCAGCTCTTTGATGATATTGCTGCCGCCGCCTAATTTGTCGATACACCACAATACATAGCGGATATCTACACAGATAGTACGGTTGAGGTCTTTATCAAAAGCCAGCTTGTGGCTCAGCGCTTCGTAGTTGCCATCGAAAGCAAGACCGATGAGTTCACCTTTATTGTTCAGAACAGGTGAACCGGAATTACCACCGGTGATATCATTGGTAGTTATGAAACCGATAACCAGGTCTTTACGGGTGGGGTCCATATACTGGCCGAAATCTTTTTTCTTCAGCAATTCGATCTGCTTTGCAGGCAGGTCAAATTCATAATCACCTGCTTTGTATTTTTCCAGCAAACCTTTTGATGTGGTAACATAGTCGTAGAACACAGCATCTCTCGGCCTGTAAGATTTTACATTACCATAGCTCACTCTCATGGTGAACGTAGCATCAGGATACATCATTTTCGCTTTTACGGGATCCATTTCCATGATGCCTTTCAGGTACAGCCTGCCAAACTCAGCATTCTTCGCATTGAACTGCTGGAAGTA
>DEHX01000153.1:14737-18980 GCA_002352145.1 Chitinophagaceae bacterium UBA2789 | reverse complement strand
GTAATGAAGATGCTGTTTTTACCATACTGTGGTATGCCGATCATTTCTATATTGATATTGGCTACCATCTTTTCCGGTTTGATGTGCCGGATAAAATCCCTTGATCCGACCAGCCCAAATTCTTCTCCCGCAAAAGCACAGAATAGCAGTGTTCGTTCATTATCGTCCCGCATGGCAAAATACTCAGCCAGTGCCAGCAAAGCCGTCGTACCAGATGCATCGTCATTAGCTCCGTTCATAATGCTGTCTTTGCTATTACCGCTGGCAATTCCTATATGATCATAATGGGCAGAAAATACCAGCACTTCGTCTCTTTTTGATCTTCCGGGTAACAAGCCCACAATATTGTAACCTGTATTGCTATGATAGCCAGGTACGGCACTCAGTTTTAATGAATCGGGTTGCTTATCGGCACATACAATAAGGAAATCCTGTTGTAAACCCCCTGCCGGTATTTTAATAACAGCCGGGAGGAAATAGCTGCTGTCCGGCTGTCTTTTACTTGTCCAGAGCAAAAAATTTCCGCTTTGTGTTGCATAATTTGACAGAATGTCTTCGGTGATGCAGTTATCCAGTTCTATAACCGTAAAATCAGCCAATGAAAGCGGAGCATGGTGACCGGGTTGCTGCCGCAGGTACAGGAACCTGGCCGGTTCCAATACACCATCATTCCACTCCAGTATAGCCGGAGGTGTTTTCTTATTTTTAGTCGTAAGGCTGAAAGGAATGTAGTAAGCTGCCTGTCCCGGCAGTGGCTGCAGCCCTGCCGCCCTGAATTTTTCTCCGATAAAAGTCGCTGCTTTGATAATACCAGTTGACCCGTTGGCTCGTCCCATCAATTCATCCGATGCAAGGAACTTAATAGAAGCCTTTACATCTTTTTCCAGGATAGAGTCTACCGGCACCTGGGCCGGTAATAGAGTTTGAATTAATAAAGAAAAAAGAAGAAATCTGATTCGCTTCATAGGCATTAATATCGTTAGCGAAGTTCTTCTACTTTCACCCTTGAAGGCGTAGCTGTTCCTTTAATAATTGATTTTGCACTCAATGCAATGGCTTTGATGATGGCTGTCATATTTTCCATATCCAGCGTCTCTATATGATCAGTCAGTTTATGATAATGCGGTTCCACATCCATCTTGGAACTGGAAATAGTATGCGCCGGCACTCCCAGTCTTGCCAGTGTAGCATTGTCAGAACGGTAAAACAATTGCTGGGCCGGGTAAGGATCGGGGTGAAAAGTAAAGCCGGTACCTTCCAGGTCTTTGGCCATAATGGCCCCCATATTGGTTTTTTCATACCCGGTGATATAAGCTGAATTCTTACCCCACTTACTCTCCGTGCCAATCATTTCAATATTGAACATGGCTACCACTTTGTCTGCATTCAACTGGCGGGAAAAATACTGTGATCCAAATCCCCCCACTTCTTCCGCAGTAAAAGCTGCAAATATCAATGTACGTTCATTGTTGTTTTGCTGCTTAAAGTATTTGGCAAGCATGATAACGCCAGTTATGCCGGCTGCATCATCATTAGCACCATTATAAATAGAATCACCATTTACTGGCTTACCTACACCCAGGTGATCATAATGCCCGGAAAAAACCACATACTCATTTTTCAGGCTTTTACCCGGCAGAACAGCCACTACATTAGCCAGCTTCTGTTCTGTTATTTCATGAGTGGATTCAATTACATAACTGGACGGTTCAGCCTCTGCCAGTACAAATACCACTGTATTCTCTGTTTTAAACAAGGTTGAACGTAGTCTTGACAAATTTCCAAAGCTGTTGGCATAGCTTTTATCAACCAGCACCAGGAGATTTTTATTTGATCGGGCATATTTTCTTGCTTCGTTCTGCAGGGTCATTCCTGGCTTTAGCACCACTTTTTCATACCCAGACTGTTCAGTAATTTTCAATTGTGGCTGACAGGTAATTACCAGGATATTTTTAGGGTCCACTACTTTGCCATCCAATGTAGCCGAACTGGAGAGATGTTTGGTACGAACCATTGCAAACTCCTGTTTATAGCTGCCACTATTATTAAGAGTGCCAAGGCCTGCAGTTTTGAATTCTGCTGCTATAAAATCAGCGGCTTTATCTATGTCCGGTGTAAATGCTCTTCTGCCCCGCATAGCATCTGAAGCAAGTACTTTTTCAATCCGCTCAACTTCTTTTACATTAATTATATCGTCATTAATACCACCTGACTGTTGTGCCTGTCCCGGGCTTTTACACCCTGTTAATAATAAAAAAAGGGTCGTTGCTGCCAACAACCCTGTAAATAATCTTTTAATCATTATCCTTGTTTAATTAGAATATTCCTTTTTAAAGTCTCGCATTCAGTATTGCTCTTTCACTTACAGGCTCATCATTTCCTTAAACTTCACTGTCTGCCTTCTGCTTACTTCAATTTTTTCACCACCCTTCAACTCCAGCAATAAGCCTCCGTTAAAATATGGCTCGATCTTTTCAATCATCCGCAGGTTTACAATATGCTTACGGTTGGCCCTGAAAAACGTTTTTTCATCCAGCCTTTCTTCCAATGCATTCAATGATTTTAAAATAAGCGGCTTATTGGGGCCAAAGAAAACTTTGGCATAATTGCCTACACTTTCAAATAAACGTATATCACTTAGCTTCACAAACCAGCAACGTTCACCATCTTTTACAAATACCTGGTCATTCTCTGACAATATGCTGTTATTGGTATGCTCTGTTTCTGAACGGATTTCCCTGCTTTCGCCGGTATTTAATTTTTGAATCGCATCAGCCAGCCGCTTCGGCTCAACGGGTTTAAGCAAGTAATCCAGCGCATTGACTTCAAACGCTTTTAGTGCAAACTCATCATAGGCTGTTGTAAAGATAACATGAGGCGCCCTGTCTAACTGGGCCAGCAGGTCAAAACCTGTTTTACCAGGCATTTGTATATCCAGGAAAATAAGATCTGGTTGCTGACTTTCAATTTTACTCAGGCCTTCATCGGCATTTGTAGCCTCATCTATTACTTCTACTTCAGGGTATTCCTGTAATAATTTTCTCAACTCGGTCCTGGCCAGGCGTTCGTCATCGATAATAATTGCTCTCATTGGTTATAATTTAATGAACAGATACAGGTAAACAAACCTTTGCCTCCACCAGTGAGCCATTGATTTGTTTGATATCAAAAGTTGCTTTATCGCCGTATAAAAGATTTAACCGGTTAACCGTACTTGAAAGACCAAACCCCTCAGCATTCAAATTACCATTTAGCTGTCCTGTGTTTTGAACAATCAGTTCATGACAATCTCCTTTAAAATCGGAAATCACTTTCACCACTCCGCCATTTATCTGCCGGCTGATGCCGTGTTTTATTGCATTTTCCACAAGCGTCTGCAGCATCATAGGTGGCACCGGTTGGTGAAGCGTATCTTCGTCTATATCATACTCTATCCGAAGCCGGTCTTCAAACCGCATATTTTCCAGGGCGAGGTAATCTTTTACAATACTTAGTTCTTTTTCCAGCGTCACTGTTTCGGACTTTTCTACCTGCATACTACTGCGGAGGATATTGCTTAACTCCGTGACTGCCCTCCGGGCTCTTTGAGGATTTTCATCTACTAATGCCCGTATACTGTTGAGTGAGTTAAAAATAAAATGCGGGTTGATATGCGCCTTGATGGTCTTTAGTTCCAGTTCTTTTACCAGCGATTCCAGCCGCAGCGTATCTAATTGCTGCTTCCGGCTTTTGGTAACATAGTGGTAAATAAAATACAGCAGGTTCCAGATAAAGAAATAAACAAAAAAGTAAAATGCCCCGCTGGCAATCAACAATACTTTGTTGCTCAAAAATTCAAGCTCCCTTTTGTTCAACAGGTTATATTTCTGTAAAACCTGTGTATAGTAAAAAGCTCCTACAATGGAGAATAGAAATGTAATAAGGATGAAAATACCGATTTGCTTTTCCAGCTTTTTTTGAAGCAGGTTGATATTGATAATGACCAGCCGCATCAGGTGGGTAAGCACCAGGCCCAGCGCCACGAAAATACCCAGGCGTCCCAAAACCTCTATGACTTGTTTTTTTGTGTTGAGCTGATCAAATGAGTAAGCAAAGAAAATATTGATCAGGGTAAATCCACCCCAACCGATCAATTGAAATAACCAATACCTGGCAGTACCAAACCACATAGAGCAAATCTAATCAATACCTTCCGGCAAACAGATACTAATATACCAGTGGCAGATTAATTAGACAAATGGGC
>DEHX01000153.1:0-14648 GCA_002352145.1 Chitinophagaceae bacterium UBA2789 | reverse complement strand
AGTGTGCATGGCGGGCATTTTGGCGCCAGTCTTGGGGTGGTAGAACTAACTACTGCTCTTCATTATGTTTACAACACGCCTTATGATCAATTGGTATGGGATGTAGGTCACCAGGCTTATGGCCACAAAATACTGACAGGCCGCCGGGATAATTTTCATACCAACCGTAAATACAAAGGGCTAAGTGGCTTCCCCAAAAGAAGTGAAAGTGAATACGATACTTTCGGTGTAGGCCATTCCTCTACTTCCATTTCTGCAGCATTAGGTATGGCCATGGCTGCCAAGTATAAAGGCGAAAAAGACAGAAAGGTAGTAGCAGTTATCGGCGATGGTGCCATGACTGCCGGATTAGCATTCGAGGGGATGAACCATGCTGGCGTTGCAGATGCCGATATGCTCATTATTTTGAATGACAACGGTATTGGCATTGACCCTAATGTGGGCGCATTGAAAGAATACCTTACTGATATTACCACATCTCCTACCTATAACAAAGTAAAAGATGATGTGTGGAAACTGTTGGGCAAATTACCAGTGGGTAAGAACTTTACCCGTTCAATGGCTCACAAAATGGCTGAAGGTCTTAAAGGAATGGTGAGCAGCAGCGCCAATTTATTCGAAGCATTGAAACTGCGTTACTTCGGTCCAATCGATGGACATAACATTGCCAAATTGGTTGATACACTGAAAGACCTTAGGGAAATACCCGGTCCAAAGATCCTTCATATTATTACTACCAAAGGGAAAGGTTATTCATTGGCCGAGCAAGACCAGACCAAATGGCATGCACCCGGTTTATTTGATAAAGTAACTGGTGAGATACACAAGAAAAAATTCGATCTGCCGCAACCACCGAAATACCAGGATGTGTTTGGACATACCATCATTGAACTGGCAGAAATGAATGAAAAAATTTTTGGTATAACTCCGGCCATGCCTTCCGGTTCATCACTCAAATTCATGATGGAAAAAATGCCGCACCGTGCATTTGATGTGGGCATAGCAGAACAACATGCCGTAACAGTAAGTGCTGGTATGGCTACCCAGGGAATGAGAGTATTTTGTAACGTCTATTCCTCTTTCATGCAAAGGGCATACGATTCTGTAGTACATGATGTTGCTATACAAAAGTTGCCCGTTGTATTTTGCCTTGACAGAGCTGGTGTAGTTGGCGATGACGGACCAACCCATCATGGCTGCTATGACATTGCTTATTTCCGTTGTATCCCCAATATGATCATTAGTTCGCCAATGAATGAAAGCGAACTGCGCAACCTGATGTATACAGCACAATTGGAATCCACTAAGCTTCCTTTCGTTATTCGTTATCCAAGAGGAGAAGGTGTAATGCCGGAATGGAAAACCGAAATGAAAGAAATTGAGATCGGCAAAGGCAGAAAATTAAAAGATGGAAAAGACATTGCCATTCTTTCCTTCGGCCACCCGGGAAACTTTGCAGCCGCAGCTATCAGAGAGTTAAAAAATGACGGGCTGAATCCGGCACATTATGATATGAGGTTTGCCAAGCCACTGGATGAAAAACTCCTTCACGAAGCATGTCAACAGTATGAAAAACTGATAACGGTTGAAGATGGCACTGTCAAAGGAGGAATTGGTTCTGCCATCCTTGAATTCATGGCTGAACATGGTTACAAAAACGAAGTAAGGATACTGGGTATACCCGACAGGTTAGTTGAACACGGCACGCCAAAAGAATTGCACCGGGAATGTGGGTATGATGCCCAGGGAATAGCCGATGCTGTAAGGAAAATGATGAAAGAAAGAATTACTGTGAATCAGTTACTGGGATAAATTCAGAAAACAGATAAATTATCAAACCGGCAATATGATGTTGCCGGTTTTTTGTTTAGTGGCAGCAAAAATCCTTCTACCTTTAGAAGGATCAAAAGCCATTTGTATGAAAAGACACACCTTACTATTGTTGTGTATTATCATCACCTGTTCAGCAATTGCACAACTGAATATTTCAATTGGAGTAAAGGGAGGCCTGAATTTCGCCAATGTTGCTGACGCATCAGATATTAACAATAGCAGCAAAACCGGTTATATGCTTGGTGGATATATTGGCCCCAAAAAAAGAAATGGATTCGGGTTTCGTTCTGAAATTATCCTTTCCCGCCAGGGCTATAACTACAAAACAAACACTAATACGGGCAATGTAAACCTGGATTACCTTTTGTTGCCCCAGCTTTTCACATTAAACTTCACTAAACTTGTTCAGCTGCATGCCGGGGGACAAGTTGCGATACTGCTCAACGCTAACGTAGACAGCACAGGCGGCAACAACAATGGCAGCTTGCTTGAATACTTCAACCGGTTTGACTATGGCATCGTGGGTGGCGCTGAAATATCCCCATTGCTTGGATTTTTTATTGGGGCAAGACTAAATATCAGTCTTAGTGCTGCCAACAAGAATGCCTCAGCCAACTGGCCCGACTTTATTCCCAAGGTGGACACCAAGAACAATGTTGTGCAGGTATATACCGGATGGAGGTTCTGAAGTTTTCAAAAGCTTTAACGCATTTTATCCAATCCGGTTTTATGGATTTTCGTTATCCCGGTGTCTGACTACTTATTCAACCGGATGCTTTTATGAAATACTCCCGACTGCTGCTGATCATCTTTCTTGGCTGCCTGGCCGTATCCTGGTTTCCCAAAACTGCTTTCTGGAAAAAAACAAAGGCGCTCAACCTGCCAAAAGAAAAAAAGACGTATCTAATCAACCCGGCATGGATGGCAAAGCTGAAGGAAAAGGCCGGCGAAGCAAAATCATTTGTAAAGCAGAAAGCATACAACAACAATTACTGTTTTTTGATTGATATGAGCCTGCCTTCAGGGCAAAACAGGTTCTTTATTTATAACCTGAAAAAAGACAGTATTGAAAGTTCCGGGTTAGTTGCACATGGTAATTGTTTTGAATACTGGCTAGAGGGCCGGCGATACAGCAATGAGGTGGGCAGCGGCTGTACATCTTTAGGTAAATACAAAATAGGCAGCCCTTATACCGGCAAATGGGGCTATTCCTATAAACTGCATGGATTGGACAGCACCAATAATAATGCGCTGGAAAGAACTGTGGTACTTCACAGTCACAGTTGTGTACCTGATAACGAAGTAGCAGATGAGATTTGCCAGAGCAATGGATGCCCGACAGTATCACCTGCTTTTCTGAAAAAACTGAAACTTATAATCAATTCATCAAAAAAGCCGGTACTCCTTTGGGTATACGAGTAAACCGGCTTCATAAAGTTCCAATCCATAATCAAGCCAGGGCAGCTTCCATGGTGATCTCTGTATTAAGCAGCTTGCTGATCGGGCAATTAGCCTTGGCATCAGCCGCACATTCAGCAAATTTACCGGCATCGATACCCGGCACTGATGCCTTTACCTCGAGGTGGCTTGAGGTAATGGCACCGCTTTCTAAGGTAATGGTGCATTTAGTCTCAATACTGTCAAGTGTAAACCCTGCAGCACCCAGGACAAAGCTCAGTTTCATGGAAAAACAACCAGCATGTGCTGCTGCTACCAGTTCTTCCGGGTTTGTGTAAGTACCATCCTCAAAACGGCTTCTGAAATCATAAGCAGTATTATCCAGCACTTTTGATTTGGATGTCAGTGTTCCTCCGCCTTCTTTACCAGAACCTTTCCAGTTGGCAGTTGCAAAGCTTTTCATAATTAATCGTTTTTATTAGTAGAATTTATTGTTGATTTTGTTCCTCCAGTTCAGCAAGCCTGTTTTCGGGCTCATTGTACTCTATGATAAAGTTATTCTTTCCTTCCCCGATCATTATCTTTAAAAATTTTTGCTGTACCAGTTCAAGCAATGAAAGAAACAGGAATATGGCATGCACCCTGTTTTCACAACGATCAAATATTTTCTCAAAAGAAACATTCTTATGCTCTCTTGCCATGTTCAACATCTGGTCCCGGCTGCCTTCCATGGTGTAATTGTACTGAACCACAGTATGAACCGGCTTGTTCAGTCTATCACTGTATTTCTGCATCACTCTTTCAAAAGCTCTCATAAGCTTGAAAAGAGTGATATTCTGGATTTCTGTTCCTTCACCGGCTTCTTCACCGATCTGTGACAATTCCCGGTGAATATTGCCTCGCTTAACCATCAGCATCCGAAGAGCCTCCATTTCGGCCATTTGCGCAGAAGCTTCTTTAAAGCGCTTATANNCATCTTGGCCTTTATTCGCATCAACGTAGAAATGAAAAGAATAAACTCACTGCTTAGTTCAATATTGAGCTCTTCACTTTTATGGATGTAGTCAAGAAAATCATTGATGATATTCGTTATTGGAATATTATAAATATCCAGTTCATCCCTTTCTATGAAAAACAACAGAAGATCGAAAGGCCCTTCAAATTGGGGTAACTTAATCTGGTAAGAAGTATTCTGCACTTTTCTAATAAATTGATTCAGAAAAAAAGTCCTGTCTTTCAACAGGACTTTGCAAATCTAAGGGAAAACAGCCTTCCGGCAGAAGGGTCATTTTCCACAGTTATTTCTTCAGTGCATCCCTGATTTCCCGCAACAACTGAATGTCTTCCGGTGTTGGTGGTGGCGCTGCCGGGGCAGCTTCTTCCTTTTTCTTTGTAGCATTCATGGCCTTAATGAGAATAAAAAGGAAAAAGGCGATAATTACAAAGTTGACAACAGCCTGTATAAATGATCCGTATTGGATATTAACTCCATTAACCGTTGCACTAAGTGACTCAAAGCTTTTACCAATCAATGATCCGATTATCGGCATCAGTATCTTGTCTACCATTGCTGTAACAATCGCTCCGAAAGCACCACCTATAATAACCGCTACAGCCAGGTCGATTACATTCCCTTTCATTGCGAATTCCTTGAATTCTTTAAGCATACTCATAACTGTAAATTTTAGATGTGATAAATGTTGTTTTTTCTACTTATTTTTTTAATCCGGGAAACTGCATATTCAAACCCTTAAGCAATGTATGTAGCTTGGATGCAATTATATACTCTTTATACCAGTTTTGATCGGACGGAACGATAGTCCATTCAGGATTATTACAATTATTGAAGCAATCCTCATACATCTTCATATAAATATCCCACAATTTCGCTTCTTCAAAGTCTTTTTCATTGTATTTCCACATTTTTGCCGGGTCCTTCATCCGCTCTGAAAGCCTTTCATGCTGCTCTTCAGGAGAAACATGCAGATAAAACTTCAGGATATGAGTATTGTTATGTTCCTGCAACAGCTTTTCAAACTCATTGATGGCTCTCATTCGTTTAACAGCCGTTTCATCATCACACCACTTATGCACTCTTGTCACCAGGATGTCTTCATAATGCGACCGGTTGAACACCTGTATCATGCCTTTACCAGGGGCAGCAGCATGTATGCGCCAGAGAAAATCATGTGATAGCTCCTCCTGTGTGGGGGCCTTATAGGATTTCACAGTAACTCCCTGTGGATTCATATTTCCTAATACATTTCGTATCACCCCATCCTTACCGCTTCCGTCCATTCCCTGGATAATGATGAGTACCGAGTGTTTACCCTCAGCAAATAAGAGGTTTTGCAAATCATCCAGTTCTTCCACCATCCGGGCAGTTTTTTCTTTAGCCTGCTTTTTGTCAAAATCTTCAGGAGCTCTTGTAGAAATTTCATTTAGTCTTACTGCCATTGCAAAAAATTTACTGAATGCAATATACTATTTCAGCACAGTGATTTATATGAAACCTTTCATCAAAATAAATAATAATAACTCCCAGTATTTTGTGACCTTTGCGCACATTTTTATGAGCAACAAAATAGTAAACTGGGCAGTTTTTATCCTGCTTTGTATCATTTGGGGCAGTTCCTTCATTTTAATGAAATGGGGAATGTATGATAAGGACATGAAGCCTATTTTGTCACCCTGGCATGTAGCGGCGTTGCGGATGCTTTCGTCAGGTTTAGTAATGCTGCCATTTCTTTTCTATTCACTTAAAGATCTTCCTAAAAAGGCTATTGGACCAGTTTTGCTCAGCGGATGGCTGGGCAGCTTTTTCCCGGCTTTCCTGTTTTGCATAGCTGAAACAAGGATAGACGGAGCCCTTACAGGCAGCCTCAATTCCCTAACCCCGATTTTTGTAATTCTTACTGGCGCCCTTTTCTTTGGAACCCGGACCAGTAGTAATAAACTAATTGGAGTTATTGTTGGCCTGTTTGGAAGTTTTCTTTTGTTGTATGCCAATATCAGTAAACCCCCGGAATACCTTACCTACACAGGTTTCGTAATATTAGCCACCATTCTTTATGGAATAAATGTAAACATGGTGCAGAATAAGCTGGCTGGTGTTAGTTCTGTTCAGATTGCCACTATCGCCTTTACCGGGCTGATTCCCCCATCCCTCATAGTTCTTCTGGTTAGCGGATTTTTTAAAGAACCTTTGCATGAACCTGCTTATACATTAGGCACTCTGGCAAGCTGTGTGCTTGGAATACTGGGAACTGCCGCTGCTTCCGTTTTATTTTATTTATTAGTAAAGCGGGCAGGCGGACTTTTTGCTTCACTGGTCACTTACGGCATTCCATTCGTTGCCATACTGTGGGGCGTTTACTATGGTGAGAAAGTGACGATTATGCAGGTCATTGGTTTATGTATTATCCTGCTGGGAGTTTACCTTGCCAATAAGCCGCCAAAAAAAGTGGGCAGCACCGAATAAGTACTGCCCATCAATTATTATTTTTTCTAAAGAATTAAACGGACATTATTTCTTTTTCCTTAGCTGTAAGGTGTTTTTCTACAGCAGCAGTATATTTATCGGTAACCTGCTGAATGTCCGCTTCAGCATCTTTCGCGGCATCCTCACTCAAACCATTTTTCTGTAGTTTTTTGATATGTTCTATTGCATCACGGCGGATATTACGAATGGCCACTTTAGTATGCTCACCTTCGCCATGACATTTTTTTACCAGTTCTTTCCTTCTTTCTTCAGTCAGGGGTGGTAAGAACAAACGGATAAGGGCACCATCATTTTGTGGTGTTATGCCAATATTAGCAGCAATAATGGCCCGTTCAATGGGCTGCAGCATGTTCTTCTCCCACGGTTGTATACTCAGTGTACGGGCATCCATCACACTGATATTGGCTACCTGGTTAATGGGCATAGGTGAACCATAATAATCAACTACCAGCCCATCAAGCATCTGGGGATTGGCCTTGCCGGCCCTTATTTTTACCAATTCTGCTTCCAGGTGGTTGATCGCTTTTTTCATGTGGTCTTCTGCATCTGCAAAAATGGAGGCGATATCTTCTGCCATATCTGTACGTTTTTAGTTAACTGTAATAGTTACAGGGAGGCAAAGCTAATGAAACAGAAGAATTTACCTGCCAAAGGGTTCAAAAAAGGCAGTAATTCATTTTTTATTTAAAATGATTAATTATTCCCCGCGGCAGGGGTTTCTTTGGTCAGGGTAACCACTTTTGAGTGAGTTTTGAGTTCCGTAGCCCCATCTTTTCTTTTTGAAATAACCATTTTGCGGCCGGATTTATTACGATAAAACAGTACACCCAGTCCGGCAAATGACAAAGCCAGAATAATAAACAATAAATAATTAGGACCAATTGATTTACCCGTCCAGGCCAATACAATAAACCCGATATTGAGCCCAACACAGGTGAATGTTACTGCGGCATGATTGAGACCGCTGTCAAGCAGTAAGTGATGTACATGGTTTCTGTCAGGGGTAAAGGGAGATCTGCCTTTGAAAATCCTTATACCAAATACCCTTAACGTATCGAGCAAGGGTACTAATAGTATGGCAAATCCAACTGCCACGGCAGATTGTACAGGTACTGCCACAAACGGTGTATTAGAAACATTAATGAACTTAATGACTAAAATCGAATTGATCAAACCAATCATCAGGGAACCAGAATCGCCCATGAAAATCTTGGCAGGACTATGGTTGAAAATAAGGAACGCTACCAGGCTACCAGCCATGGCAAATGCCATCAATGCATAGGCCTGGTAATCGATAGCAAAGAAATATGCACCAAAAATAGTCATTGTCAGCACTCCCAGACTTGCAGCCAATCCGTCAACACCATCAATAAGGTTAAAAGAGTTGATTACTACTATGATCGTAAGATATGAAAGAGCCAGGCCAAAACCTTCCGGTAATTCATTAAAACCTAATAACCCATGCATGCTATCGAGACGGATACCACCCAGATGTATAAGTATGGATGCGGCTATAATCTGACCCACAAATTTCTTGCTGGCAGAAAGAATCATTATGTCATCTTTCAGTCCAAGGAAAAAAATGATGATGGCTGCAGCAAAAAAGTACTGGAATTCCGGGTTTTGATACCCCTGTATGGATAATAGAGAAGCTAAAATGAAACCTCCAAAAATACCGACTCCGCCCAAAGACGCCACTAATCTTGTGTGAAGCTTTCTTTCATCCGGTATATCATATAGTTTCTTTTTCTCCGCCACCTGTATTACCACAGGGATCGCCAGAAAGGTGATGATGAAAGAAACAGAAGCAGTCAGCAATATATCGAGCATCCTAAGCAAGGTTTAATCGGTCACAAAATTAGGTTTTAACTTCCGGGTTTCTATATAATTATGCCACTATTTATTAAATGGCTCAATTAATTAATTGTAAAACCACAGGATGATTTGACTTTGTTGGCAGTTTGATTAATCCGGTTGGATTTTATATCAAAAAAGAATGCACTTTTGCAGCGCATCAGTGCTTCTGAAGCGTTAGAGTTACAAAAGTATAAAAAGTTTAATAATATCAAAGCTTATGGCAGAATTAACTGCAATCGCATCACAGATAAGAAGGGATATAGTTCGTATGGTACATGGTGTAAACAGCGGACATCCAGGTGGTTCATTGGGCTGTGCTGATTTTTTGACAGCCCTTTATTTCAAAATAATGAAACATAATCCTGATTTCTCGATGGATGCAAAAGAGGAAGACGTATTTATACTATCTAACGGTCATATCTCACCTCTTTATTATTCAACGCTGGCCAGGGCCGGGTATTTTGATATCAAAGAACTTGGCACTTTCAGAAAATTAAATACAAGACTGCAAGGACATCCAGCCACCCATGAACATTTACCGGGTGTTCGTATTGCTTCAGGTTCTTTGGGACAAGGAATGAGTGTGGCAATTGGCGCAGCCTTGACAAAAAAGCTGAATGGAGAAAGCAACCTGGTTTTTTCCTTGCATGGCGATGGAGAATTGGATGAAGGACAAATCTGGGAAGCTGTAATGTTTGCTGCTCATCATAAAGTTGACAACCTTATTTCCACCATTGACTGGAATGGACAGCAAATTGACGGACCAACTGATAAAGTAATGGGCCTTGGTAATATCAGGGAAAAATTCGATGTATTTGGCTGGCAAACACTGGAAATGAATGGTAACAACATGGATGAAGTGGTAGCCACTTTAGAAAAAGCCAAAACCCTCACCGGAAAAGGAAAACCTGTTGCCATTATGATGCATACAGCTATGGGCAAAGGCGTTGATTTTATGGAAGGCACCCATGAATGGCATGGTATCGCACCCAACGATGAACAACTGGCAAAAGCGCTGGCACAATTACCGGAAACATTGGGAGATTACTGATTATTACTATTCACTTCGTAAAGAAAAATCTTGAGAAGCAGCTTTGCGGGATGGAAGCCACGAAGCCAGCATGGCAATCACAAAAACCGTGGTACCCACTAACAGGAAATCTGTAAATTTTAACTGAACAGGGAAATAATTGATAAGGAATGAACCTCCCTGCAACGGGATTAAATGATACTTTAATTGCAGTAATGCAATGACAAGTGCCAGCAACATTCCAATCCCTCCGCCAATGATGGCCAGCAATAAACCTTCACTTAAGAATATTTTTTGTATAAAACCTTTATTGGCCCCCATAGCATGAAGTACACTGATATCCTTTTGTTTTTCAAGTACCAGCATAGATAAGGCTCCTATCATATTAAATGCGGCCACCACCAGGATAAGACAAAGCACTCCGTAGATCACCCAACGTTCAACATTCATTATAGAATAAAGACTGCGGTTTTGTTCGTACTTGTTTTGTACCAGGTAAGTTTCGCCGAATATTTTTTTTACTTTTCTTTTAATTTCCGCAGTTTTGGAAGGATCTGTTACAGCTATTTCAATTCCGTTGTAGTCATTGGCGCCCATCTGCATAGCCTGCTTTAAAAAATTGATACTGGTAATTCCATACTTATTATCAAAGTCCTGCTGAATCCTGAAAGACCCTGAGAACAAAACATTATTACTGCTTATATCCTCCAGCATATTAAGTTGTTCCGTTCCTCCTTTACGGGGCAGGTATATACGCAATGCTGTAGTATAAGCGTCGGAACTTACCTGCAGGGCTCCCTCGACGCCAATGCCCAATATGATTTTTGGCGAGTCTGCAGTACCAATATTGTATTGGCCTACCAGTATGTTATCAGCAACACCTGTGATATAGCGATAATTCTCATCAACCCCCTTCAGGTGAATGACTGATTGATTTTCTCCGTTCTGCACCAGCGCCTTTTCTTCCACCACCAACGCAAAATTTCGGATACCGTTAATGCCTCGCAACTGGTTCAACTGCTCCTGGCTTACCGTGATGATTTTCCCCGAAGCAGCTGAAACTTTTAAATCAGTATAAAATGAAGAATAAAGGGATTTAACCAGCCCCTCAAAGCCATTAAACACACTAAGTACCAGTATCAATGCTGTAGTTCCTATTAAGATTGCGGCAATACTTACCCATGCAATGATATTGATCGCATTAGTTGATTTCTTGGCTTTAAAGTATCTCCAGGCAAAAAGGAAGTGCAAGGTATCTGGTGATTTTGATTAATTAATCAGGCCGGGATTTCTTTTCCTCCTCAATCTTCTTGAACAACTCCTCCATTTTGAAAACATGATCCAGGGTATCATCATGGAAAAACTTCAATACCGGTATGCTGCGCAACTGGTGCCTTACATGGGCAGCCAGCTCCTTTTTGATGTCATGGTGCCTGTCTTCAATCTTATGCAAGGCTGCTTTCACATCTTTCACCTGGAAAAAACTCAGGTAAAAACGGGCCTCCAGCAGGTCGGGTGTCACTTTTACTGATGAGATGGAAACCATACCTCCGTCAATCATGTTTAATCCTAATCGCTGAAATATGACATTCATCTCCTCGTTCAGTAAACCTGCAATCTGTTTTTGTCTTTTTCCTTCCACCATAGTTTTGTCATTATTTTCCGTCTGCACATTCAGGCAGTGTCAGACGCTGTAAAATTAGTTACTTTGCGGCTTTGCAAGGGAAGCATTTTCAATGAAACAATACGCCAGGATATTCAGGTATTTGAAAGCATATAAGGGGAAAATTGCCCTTTATTTCCTTTTTATTGTATTAAGCATAATTTTTTCCATTGTTTCAGTGGGTATGCTCATGCCTTTTTTACAGTTAATCTTTACTGGTGAAGGAACTTTTAAAGCGACCAATAACCCGGCCATTCAGTTTTTCAACAATATGCTGCTTGATTCACTGAAAGACCCCAACAACAAAGTTCCGGTACTTGGTTATATCTGCATTTTGATGATCTCTTTCATCATTATGAAGAACTTATTTCTTTATCTCTCTTATTATATCCTTAACCCCTTAAAAAATACCATTGTCAACGAACTGCGCCAGGATCTTTATGATAAAGTACTGAAGCTGCCAATCGGCTTTTTTACAGAAAAAAGAAAAGGAGACCTGATGAGCCGAATGACCAACGACGTGGGTGAAGTAGAAGGCTCGGTTGTGGGCACATTGGAAGGCTGGATCCGTGACCCGCTAACAATCATCATTAACCTGACTGTACTCTTCCTGATAAGTCCGCAACTAACCCTTTTTATATTAATACTCATTCCGGTATTAGGCCTGGTTATAGGCCGTGTTACCAAATCACTTAAAAGACATTCAGAAGAAGCAGCAAAAAAGTCAAGCGATGCCCTATCAACCCTGGAAGAAACGCTGGGAGGCCTTCGTGTTATAAAAGCGTTTAATGTTGAAAGACTGATGCGATCGAGGTTCAGAAAAAACAATGAGGAACTTTTACATGCAAAAAATCACATTTCCTATAGAAGAGACATGGCATCTCCTCTCTCTGAAGTGATGGGGGTAATGCTTTTTACCATTGTGCTGTATTATGGCGGCAGGCTTGTTCTACAGAATGAACTGTTGGAGGCCTCCGTATTCCTGGGGTATCTTGCTATTTTTTATAACATCATTAATCCTGCTAAAGCCTTATCTACATCATTCAGCAATATGCGAAAAGGCGCTGCTGCCATCGGACGGATAGAAGAAGTGCTCACCGCACCTATAACAGTAGATGACAATCCAAACGGAAAGCAACTTACTGAATTCAGGGATAAGATTGAATTTCGTAATGTACGTTTTGCCTATGATGACGCAGTGATTCTTGATGATATTAACCTTACTGTACAAAAAGGAAAAACCATTGCATTGGTTGGCTCGTCAGGAGCTGGTAAATCAACGCTAGCCGACCTGGTACCCCGATTTCATGATGTAACATCGGGTGAAGTATTAATAGATGGAGTTAATATCAGGGACTACTCATTACATTCTGTTCGAAGCCTGATGAGTATTGTTACCCAGGAGCCAATCCTTTTTAATGATACGATTGCCCATAATATCGCATTAGGCCACCAGGAAGCCACACATGATCAGATAGTGGAGGCGGCTAAAATTGCCAATGCCCATGAGTTTATCACTAAAAAAGAAAATGGCTATAACTACAATATAGGCGACCGGGGCAGCAAACTGAGCGGAGGAGAAAGACAGCGGTTAACGATTGCAAGAGCTGTTTTAAAAAACCCACCCATACTGATATTGGATGAAGCTACTTCTTCTCTTGACACAGAAAGTGAACGGTTGGTACAGGACGCTATAAATAATATGATGATGAACCGAACCAGTATTGTGATAGCTCACCGTCTTTCCACCATAAGACATGCGGATGAGATCATCGTCTTACAAAAAGGCAAAATTGTAGAAAGAGGAACCCATGAACAGCTACTTTCACAGGGTGGTTTCTATAAAAAGCTGGTAGAGATGCAGGAAGTAAGATAGTCCCCTCTATTCCTGATTTTAATTCTCCCCTTTCTTGAGTATAATCATTCCGAATCTGGCGTCTATTGACAACCTTGCAGTTTGAATTACCGGGTAGCAATACCATTTAAACTATCCCTTCGGGGAAAGCGGACATGAAACATCTTTCGATATCTTGCGAATCAACTAACTTTCAAGTAAATCCCATTCAGTATGGCAGAAAACAATAAGACCTTCAAGGTTAAAGCCAATGACTTTGTCTTTTCTTTTGACCAGGCTACGATAGACAATTCTGACTTCTACAAAAAATCGCCGGATGAATTTAATATCATAAAAGATAACCGGTCCGCCAATGCAAAGTTGCTGGAATCAGACATTTCCGGTAAAAAACTCAAAATTGAAGTAGAAGGCGAAGCCTTTGATATTGAAATAAAAGACGAACTGGACCAGCGGCTTGACAGCATGGGCTTCAGTAATATATCCACTAAACATATCAAGGAAATAAAAGCGCCGATGCCCGGTCTTGTAATAGATGTAACTGTAAAAGATGGACAAGAAGTAAAAGAAGGGGACCGGCTGCTGATACTGGAAGCCATGAAAATGGAAAACAGCATCATGATACATGCCAATGCCACTATCAAAAGGGTGGCCGTTACCCCTGGCCAGGCTGTTGACAAAGGCCAGGTTTTAGTAGAGTTAGCTTAATCAAAAACAAAATCATCGAGATGAAAAAAATATTAGTTGCCAACCGTGGTGAAATAGCTCTCCGCATTATGCGTACCATCCGAAAAATGGGGATTAAATCGGTTGCTGTTTATTCAGAAGCGGATCGTCATTCACCGCATGTATTATTTGCAGACGAAGCAGTTTGCCTGGGACCGGCACCATCCAGTCAATCTTACCTGAATGGTGAGAAGATAATTGCCATTAGCAAAGAACTCAATGTAGATGGTATCCACCCCGGCTATGGCTTTCTGAGTGAGAATGCCGATTTCGCACAAAAAGTAACGGATGCCGGTATTGAATTCATCGGACCTACACCTGAGGCTATGCGCATTATGGGTTCAAAACTGGCTGCTAAAGAGAGTGTGAAGAAATACAATATACCAATGGTGCCCGGAATTGACAGGGCTATCGAAGATGTAAACCTCGCCATTGAAGTTGCTGATAAAATTGGATACCCTGTTTTGATCAAAGCGTCTGCCGGAGGTGGCGGTAAGGGTATGCGAATAGTTGAAAAGGCAGATGATATGCAGGAACAGATGGAGAGAGCTATTAGTGAGGCAAAATCATCTTTTGGTGACGGGTCTGTTTTCATCGAAAAGTATGTGACTTCACCACGGCATATTGAAGTGCAGGTAGTGGCAGATAAATATGGCAATGTTATTCATGGACTCGAAAGAGAGTGCAGTATCCAGCGCCGTCACCAGAAAGTAGTGGAAGAAACACCTTCTGCGGTTGTCACCCCTGAAATGAGGGATAAGATCGGGGAAGCGGCGGTACTCGTAGC
>DEHX01000151.1 GCA_002352145.1 Chitinophagaceae bacterium UBA2789 | reverse complement strand
ATGGAGTTCATACAGTTTCATCCAACCGCTTTATACGAGCCGGGTGTGGGGGGGCAGGCCTTTTTAATTACAGAAGCTGTAAGAGGGGATGGGGGAATTCTTCGGAATAAAAAGGGTGAGGCATTCATGGAGAAGTATGACCCGAGAAAGGATCTGGCGCCAAGAGATATTGTAGCAAGGGCAATTGACAGTGAAATGAAAAAGACCGGTACCGAACATGTGTGGCTGGATTGCCGGCATTTTGATAAAGAAAAGTTTATTGAACATTTCCCCAATATCTACCAGAAATGTATGTCGATAGGTATTGATATAACCCAACACATGATTCCTGTTGCTCCTGCTGCACATTATAGTTGTGGGGGAATAAAGACAGATGAATGGGGAAGAAGCTCGATTAAAAATCTGTATGCCTGCGGCGAATGTGCCAGTACCGGCCTGCATGGAGCTAACCGGCTTGCCAGTAATTCACTGCTGGAAGCAATGGTTTTTGCCCATCGGTGTTTTTTAGATATCGCTGATAAGATTGATACAATTTCATTCAGGGAAGAATTGCCGGATTGGCGGGCCGAGGGAACTTCAGACCCCAGGGAGATGATCCTTATAACGCAAAGCCTGAAAGAACTTCAGCTGATCATGAGTGATTATGTAGGTATTGTAAGAAACGATGTTCGTTTACAAAGAGCCATCAGGAGATTAGACCTCCTGTGGGAGGAAACTGAAGTACTGTACAGAACAACAACGGTTTCACCTCAGTTGCTTGAATTGCGTAATATGATAACAGTAGGTTACCTGATTGTTAAAGGGGCATCATTCCGAAAAGAAAGCCGTGGCTTGCATTATAATACAGATTATCCTGCCAAGAGCCAACTGGTTCAGAATATCGTGTTGTAGTGGCTATCTTTGCGGGCTATGTATTATGTTGTTTATGGATTTTTGTGGTTGATCTCTTTATTACCATTAAAGGTGCTGTATCTTTTTTCGGATGCAGTTTATGGATTCCTCTTTTATATTTTGAAATACAGGAAGGAAGTAGTGCTGAAGAACCTGGCACAGGCTTTCCCGGAGAAAACAGAAAAAGAACGATTGATTATCGCCAGGAAATTCTATCACAACCTTGTTGATACGTTTATTGAAACACTGAAATTGTTCTCTTCCGGTAAAAAGTTTATCGAAAGACACAATACTGCTGATTTTTCACTGATTCACCGCTTACATGGTGAGGGTAAAGCTTTTCAAATTCATGCAGGCCATCAATTCAATTGGGAGTGGATCAATCATCATTATGCTATCAATTTCCGGCAACCATTAGTTGCTGTATATATGCCTCTTGCCAATAAAACATTTGAGAAGATCTTTTACAGGATGCGGACAAGATATGGCACTGTTATGCTAGCGGCTACAGAGATGAAAACAAGGTTTATACCCTGGCGCAGCAGGGAACATGCATTGGTATTGGTGGCAGATCAAAACCCGGGAGACCCCACTAATTCTTATTGGTTCAATTTTATGGGCAAACCTGCTCCTTTTATAAAAGGTCCAGAAAGATCGGCAAGAGATAAGGCCTGCCCGGTCGTTTTTGCTTTTGCCCGGAAAACAGGCAGGGGCAAATACAATACAGAATTTATAATGGCAGCAGAAAATGCAGCAACAACATCCGAAACAGAATTGACAAAAAAGTACGTTGCCTTTCTATCAGCTATTATCCGGGAACAGCCTGATATGTGGCTCTGGAGTCACCGGCGCTGGAAATGGGACTGGAAGCCGGAGTATGGAGAAATCATTTCATAAAAAAGCCCTATTGCGGGGCTTTTTATCCTTTCTTCTTTTTGTGATTTTTTAATTGCAGGTAATCGAGGAAGTAAATAACCTTTAAAGAAATATTGTTATTCTCACTGGCTTTCATCGTCCTTTCAAAATTTTTGAAGTAGTTTGATTGTACTTCATTGTCGAAATCAAACACTGCATTTTTCCAAACAATATTGATGAAGCTGCCGGGTGCAAACTGCCAGGTATAAACCATATCAATATTGAAGAAGTTTACGTTCTGGTTAAGGTTGGCATTAAAGGTTGTGTTGGGTAGCAATTTGCCGTCAGTTTGAAGATTGTACAGCTCTTTTATGTCAACAGAACTGGTATAATGCCTGGCACGGAAGGTAAGCCACATCTTATTGGAGAAACTATATTTTGTACTTAATGTATTTACAACCGTATTCCTGTCACGGCGGGAAAAAATAACATCACCATTATTATCAATAGTGGCAAAGCCCATATTATTGCGTTGTGGATTCAGGTTCAGTGAATGTGAGAAGGATAATTTGTTATTGACCCTCATATTTTGCCCTGCGCTGATATTGAACCCGTAGCCATTGTAAAAATTGAAGCGTTTGCTGGCGAACAATTCTATATAAAACGAATATTTCTTAGACTCATTACTGTTGAACCATCCGCCGGCTTCAGCTGTTGAGCCTCTTTTGAAAAACATACCTTCTTTTCTTGGTTCATAAAAATCATTGTCGCCGGGTCCATAGCCGACAAAAGTTCCCAGCCACCATAGTTTCTTGCCCTGGATATTTGTATTGATATTAAAGAAGGCAGTTTGGTAATTCTGATCGATACCGGTGAATTTCTTTGCCAGTAAACTGAAGTAGGAATTGAAATTTAAAAATATCCGGTTATACCACTTTTTAGGTTCTGTCCAGCGATACCCTACCCATGCACTGTGGTCTAAGAAATTATTATTGGTAAAATATCCGAGGTCATTGCTGTTGAATTTTGTATCCGTTCTTTGCTGCGATACATTAAAGTTGAATTTTCCACTGGTTTTTCCGAAATATAATTCATGGCTGAAGCCGGTTAGTGTCTTGCCATCGGGCTGAATACCAACGAGGTTGCTCATCGCCAGTTTACCACCTACATTGTACATATTCTTTTTGTTGTTCAAATCAAAAAGAGCTGCGGTAACATTGGCGTCATAGTCGGAGCCGCTTCGCCATACATTGGTATTCACCAGCGAGACACTGGAATTGTATTTCATGGTCTGGTCAAGCACAAGGATATTGTAATTGGTAAGCGGATCAGTTTCAAATTTATATTGCTCTTTTGTTTGTGAATTTTCAATAATAGCATGCTGAGGTTTGGTAACGGCATTCAAAACGCCAATGCCCAGTCCTTTTTGTGTTCGGCCGGATATCTTAGATGCATTGATAAGTTTTGATTCATTGGGATTTTTGATTACTTTTTCATTAGCCCCAACATTATAAGCGTCGTATAGATGAATCGGTGTACCACCAATTCTTCTGGAGTAGAAAAGATTTCCCTTGCTGAATAATTCAGTTCCTTCTGTAAAAAAATTCCTGTTTTCATTGAATTTTACTTCAAAGGGTGTAAGGTTCAAAACCTGGTTATCACTTTGTACCTGGCCAAAATCAGGTATCAAAGTAGCGTCTAAGGTAAAAGCCTGGTTAATGCCATATTTCACATCCATGCCACCATTAATTTGACTAGTCCAGTTTTTTTGACCGGGCTGATTAGCAGGATAGTGATTGGCATATACAGAGAAATAGGGGGAGAATTGTAAACGTAACGGCGGCTTTATATTAGTGATGCCAGTCCAGATTCCTTCCTGTGTAAGAAAACCATTTATATTCGGATCAATCGGGTTCCAGGTGTATTGCTGATCCGTCTTTCTTCTTCTTCGGGTAATATTTATTCCCCAGTTCTGAACTTCTTTTTTACCAAAACGAATGGCTGCATAAGGGATAAACATTTCAAAACTCCAGCCATCTTTATGTATTACAGCGCCGCTTTGCCAAACTCCATTCCAACTGAAGTCCTCATTGTTTCCGTTGCTACTCGGTGCCATTTTTGCATCCCACTGTTCATTTAACGGTGTAACAAAGTATTCAAACCCGTTTATCTTGTCATAATATGTATCGAATATTATACCCACATAATCATTAGTGCCAAAGCCATCTCTGCCGGCCAGCTCTGTAGCAATACTATCTTTGGTGCGTTCGTAGCAATACCCTCCAAAGTAGATGCCTTCATCGTTGTACATCAGGTAAGTGATCGTTCTGTTTTCAAAAGCTTCTTTAGCGCCGATTTTTGGTCTGAATTCTACATAATCTGTCATTGCAGCGGCATCTTTCCAGGCAGAATCGTTCAGAAGTCCGTCAATCTTTACAGGCTGTGTGGTACGTTTGGCAGGTACTTCACGGGGAGGCAATTTTTGTGCCCTGCTGAGCAGCGAAAATGAGATAAGAATAATAAAGACCAGGCTGGTTTTGATTTTCATGGCTATACTTATAGTTGGTTTGACGAAGACCACTCCTTTTGAGTTACATCACATATTTATGTGATATACTAACCTCTTCGTAGGTTGAAGATAATGGCGAATGAGGCGGTAATTATTGGATTTAGGTGAATGGTTTATTCTGCCTGACGAATGGCAAAAAATAAAGGGTGTTAACTTTTTATTTTGAAAAGAGAAAGAGCTGATTATTAATAATCAGCTCTTTTCAAATGCATCACAGGTTAAGGAGGATGCTTAGTTTTTGATGAAGGATTTTGTATGTTTTCTTTTACCATCATCAATGATAAGGTAATAGATACCAGCCGTTAAATGAAGTACTGGTATACTTGCAGTATTTTGTCCTTCTGAAAGTTGTAGTGTTCGTGAATGAACTGTTTTTCCTCCTGCATCGATAATCCAAATTACGGCATCCAATTTTCCGGATGATGGTATTTGGACCTGCATGTTATCTGTTACAGGATTGGGAAACAGTTGCAGTGAAGTAAACTGGCTTTCATTTTTCAAAGTGATGACACGGCTGTAGGTAAAGGCTGAATCATTATCTACCATCTTCAACCGGTAAAATACAACACCTGTGCCTGGTGAATTATCCGTAAAACTGTACGATCTTTTATCAGCAGAATTACCAGCAGCAGATACACGGCCTATGCTGTTCCAGTTGGCCCCATCGGTACTTTTTTCTATTTCAAAATGAGAAGTATTTTGCTCAGTAAGTGTTTCCCAGTTTAACCGGATGCCTGTTGGTTTTCTTACTGCTGTAAATTCTCCCAGTTTTAGCGGTAACGAAAATGGCACAAGTATTCCAATTTCTCCCGCTGATAATGCCCGGTTATAAATCCTTATTTCATCTATTTTGCCACCGAAGGGGTTATACCTGGGAGGACTGAAGCTTCCATAGGTCATAGCTCCTGCATTCATATTTAAAGGATAAGTTGGCGTAGCAGTTCCTTCAGTGGATGATAGCCTGAAAATACCATCTATATAGAGCGAAATCGTACCATTGTTACGTACAGCGGCCACATGGTGCCATACACCAGTAGTAAAGGCAGTGGCAGCAGCGCTGCCGACTGAATTATTTTTATAGTTAAACTGAAGGTTCCAGGTGCCAGCGACAGTAGACCAAAGCCAAATACCCCAGCCACCATAGTTAAGGCAATTGTCTAAGAGACCTGAGGTCGAACTACCATTAAAGAAAAAAGAAAACGAGATAGTGAAATTGTTGGTGCCTGAAAAATCCAGGTTGCCATTATCTACAAAGTCTATATACGAGTTAAGATTACCTGCAAATTGTAAAGCATTGTTGGCCAAATTGGCGTTATTGGTAGTATAGCCAGTATTAACGGCAGTGGCAGTAATATTAGCCGGGCCGGCATTATTGGTATTTCCGTTCAGTGGAAAATAAGCAAGCAAGCCGTTTGTAGTGGGTTGTCCAAAAAGAGAGAAGCAAAGAAAACAACTGGTAAGTACCAGTATCATTACTAGAAGAATTTGTCTGAAGTTCATAACCTGTGATTTTTAGTGTAAACAATAATGGCTTTCACAGGTGCAGATTATTGCCGTAAAAATGGTTGCTGTAGCAGTAACAGAAAAGAGGAGAATAACGGTAAGGAAGGGGTGAAAAGACGGGGGAGTATTTTAGAAAATGATAGATAATGCCTCTGCGTGGCTGATTGTTTATAATGGCAGATATTGAAAAGAGGAAAAGCTGAACCTAATCATTTCTGCTTTTTCCGTGGGAAGTTGTTCGATAGGAGATTCGGTGATGAGGGACATAAGGCTTTATGTAAAAACCATTAAGATAACAAGAAAACAGATAGTTTACTATATCAGCGCTTTCTTTTCCTTATATAACAATGGCGAGTTTTCTCCGTTAATTTCATTCTCCTTGCATATTATAATGCCTGCTCCGATCTGACTTGTAGGGCTTCTATAGGCACAAATACTTCTAAGATTGCCATTTGATGCGGTCCGGGATTTTGATTGCTGTAGTTATTAGCAGCATTTAACGCACCTAATTCGGTTACAAATAATCTGCTTCTCCATCCATGGGATCTGCAAATCGCCTGATAGTAAATCATAATTTATTATTTTATTGATGTTATTGGCAATGCTGCCCTTAAACCAAATGAACTTGACTTTGGTTTATTGTTTAAATCATTAAACATATCCTGCATGCTATAAAATATTTCTACACTAACTTTTGAAGCTTGTTTTTCTTTGTCAATGAAGGGAACAATTATTCCTAAATATAAATTTGTAACTGGTTTTTTTATTTTTTCTGAGTAATTCACCGTTGGGTTAAAGTGTAGCCCAACTAGTGCGTTAGATTGCCCCCAAAATTTGTAGTAGTCGCAAAACAGTGTGAGCTCAACTATTCCTTCTTCATAGCTTCCCTGGTAGGCATTAATTGTTTTTTTAATGGCTTGTTGTGGGTTGCCGTTTACAGGCAAAGTTTCTTCAATCTCAACCTTTTTTAGGGAATTAATGTTTGTAGTATAATCCATGTGAATTCCTCCTGATAAATAGAAATCTCTGTTTTGTGTTATAGTGCTACGGAATCTCGAAATTGAAAGGGAAACTCTACGGCTAACAAAACTTGTATCACTATATTGTGTTGCCGGTAAATTAAGCGGAGCAAAAAGTTTAATATCGTTATTCTTAAACCGAATTCCAGCTGAAAACCAGGTTATATCTGTTTCTAAGAGTTCAATATTCTTTTTTTTCTTGGTTAATTCTATTATTTTATCATCTCTAAGTTGGCGTTTTTTGAAGGTTTCTCTTGCGAAGTATGCTGTGTCCTTAATTATTTTATTCATTTGTTCTTTTAGTATCTCAATATTTAATTTGTGATTTTCAATTTCGAATTCAAGGTTACCTTTTACTGCATTTAAACTATCTTTTATTTTATCTGATATTGCTACAATCGATAATAGGGAATCAACTTTGGCTTTTTGCTTTGTTCCTTCGGAGATTTTAGATTCACTATTAAATATTTCAATCTGCGTTTTATAAAGGTCTCTTTTTTGTGCTATTGCCAAGGAATCTTTGCTATATTGAATATATGCCTCTGAAAGTTGGCTTTCTACTTCAGCAACTTCGTATAAATTTCTTGAAGCAAACCCTGTTTTTAAAATTCTATGGTATTTAATTTCGCCTGAAAAATTTGAGTTAAGTATTTGGTTGTTGAATAGCTTAAATATTCCTTCTGTTGCGCCACCTGATAATTCAATTCCCCATACTGTTCTTTCCGTTACAAAATTTCCTGCAAGAGAAAATGATTTGGCATCTGTGCTAATTGCAGCAAAATTTCCTACATTACTAAATGCAGTTCCGGTTATAACTTTGGTAAATTGCCTGTTCATAGCTTGTTTAAACTCTTCTATTTTAATTTTTTGCTTCGGGTCAGCATAAATTTTACCCAAATTTTGACCGAATCCATATTTAGAACTATAGACTAATAATGACAGGATAAATATTTTTTTCATATTCGTTTTTTAGAGTTTTATATGATGGAAAGTTGAGTACAGCATTTTGATATATTCATGTTGTTATAATATAAAGGTATTAAGACAAAAAAAAGACAAACCGCCTTTACACCCAATTAACCCCGTTTTTTCACCCTACCAGCAGCCGACCACTCATAAGCCGGGGTATTAAACTATCTCGAAATCTGAGGAGAGTTTACATTTGTAATTTTCTTTAGCCTCTGATAAAACAGTTTCTTTTAGATTTCGGGCATGAAATGATTGAAGCCTAGAAGCCAACGTAGGAAGGGGTGAAAAAACGGTATAGTATCGGTTAAAAAACTATTGGTATTTAGACTTGGAGATACCAGATTTGTGCGGTATTTTAATTTATTCTTTTACCTTAAATAATTTTATGAGAAAAATTATTTTGCTCGTATGTTGTCTTGTTGTTTTCATTGGTATCACTTTTATGTCCTGTCAAAGCAATATCAAAGAGGCAGACTGCAAAGACTTATGTCATAAATTAGATTCCGGTTATATTAATTACCTGAAAATGGTTGATTCAATTGGCGCTTTACGGGGTGAGAAAAACATCGGTGCCGCCATACCTGTTTCGGAGCGAATTGGTAATCATTTCATGGGGGCATATCAAAATGAGTTTACAAGGTTGAATATAAATCAAACGCATTACTTGAAATTGAGCCGGGATAATATTGCTTTTTTATATAAGCATATGATAGACGCAAACATTGACACTCTTTCCTTTGGCTTTGCTAAATACGATACAACAGGATTTTCTATTGCCGGAAATTTGAGTGATCCGGTATATAACAGCCGTGCTGAGAAAATGAGAAACAGGAATACAATTGTGATTGGTGAGTGGGGATTATTGGAAAATGGAAAGAAAGGTCCAAAGCCTTTTAGCATTAAAGGAATAGCATTTAAGTTTTATGATGACTGGCACAATGAAGATCCATAAGTAAACAGATGATTACTTTCTTAATAAACTATTCTCTTGAATTATCGGCATTTCTCACCGGGCTGATGCTATATCGTAAGCTTCAGCCCGGTATATTCAAGCTGCTTGTATTACTACTTTTTTTTACTGTTGTAAATGAAGGGTTGTCTTATCTGGGTTTTTATACACAGATACATGTAAAAAAGACTTTGATATATGCCATCTTTTTTATTATAGAGTGTATCATCTTCTGGAGGCTATTTGCTGTAAAACAAAAAGCAGGTAAGCGATGGTTTTATCATTCGATATTCTTGGCAGCACTGATACTGCAAGTGTTTTTTCTTTTCCGTTACGGATATAAACAAATGAATTCACCGTTTCTAAATGTTATCTGCTGTTATACTATTTTTTTAGGCATCAGTTATTACTACAAATTGTATACAGAACAGAAATATTTTGATATAACAAAGGATCCTTTCTTCTGGCTTGCAACTGGTATAATAATCGTAAATTTTGTACACCTGTTTTATGTAAATGCTATTTTTCTAAATGTTTTCCGGAATGATCCGAACCGGTTTAAGATATTTAAAAATTTAAACACAATCGGGAATGTTATATATTATCCATTATTAATAAAAGCTTTGTTATGCTCCTCCAAATTACAGAAGCAGGCTACTATCTGATAGGGGCTACAATAATATTTATCCTGTTTTTTTTAATATTCTTTCTATTTTATAGAAATGTGATACGTAAGCGAAACGAAATGTTCTTAAATGAGGAGAAAATAAAGGTAAATTTCCGGCAGACCTTACTTCAGTCGCAACTCGAAATCCAGGAGCAAACCTTAAAAAATATTTCGCAGGAAATACATGATAACGTAGGACAGGTGCTAAGCCTTGCTAAACTTAACCTGAATACGATGGATATTTCCAAAACAGAGGAATTGCAGAAAAAAATTGAAAGTGCCCTTATCCAGGTTAGCAAAGCCATCAACGACCTACGGGATCTGTCGAAAAGTTTTAATACGGATAATATATCCGCTTTAGGACTGGTAAGGGCGGTAGAGTATGAGCTCGATATGATTAAAAAGACCGGTGTACATAAGACAAGCTTCAATGTAGAGGGAAAAATAAAAAAACTTGAACCCCAAACGGAACTTATACTTTTTCGTATCGTTCAGGAAACCCTCCATAATATTATCAAGCATGCCGAGGCTTCATCTATATGGATTTCGGCCCGCTATACAGAAAATGATTTAGGGCTGGAAATAAAGGATAATGGGAAAGGCTTTCATCCTACTGCTGAAGGCGATCAGGATACCGATTCGGGACTTGGTATCCGTAATATGCATAACAGGGCCCGGCTGATCTGTGCTAAATTTAACCTGAATAGTATTAAAAATGAAGGAACATCCGTTACAATTGTCTTGCCCTTTGTTAGCAAACAAAATTCTACAGAAAAAAATGAGAACTTATGATAAGCGTTGCCCTTATTGATGATCATGTATTACTGCGCAATGGGCTGGCCGGTATGCTAAGAGAATCTGGTTACCAGGTATTATTCGAAGCAGATGACGGCAATGAAGTAGCATCTAAAGTGAAGGCTTCCGGTCCGCCTGATGTAGCGCTTCTTGACATTAATATGAAACACATGAATGGGTATGATACGGCAACATGGTTTAAGCAGAATTGTCCTGAAACAAAAGTACTGGCATTAAGCATGTATGATGATGAAGAGAATATTATAAAAATGCTGAAGAACGGTGCCAGGGGATATATTCTCAAGGATTCACATCCAACTGAACTGAAAGCAGCTATCGAGGCAGTAGTAACAAAGGGTTTTTATTATTCCGAGATGGTAACCGGCCGGTTAATGCGAAGTATTATTGAAAGTGGAGAAGAAAAAGACGAGCAGGCTAACCTGACAGGGAGAGAAATTGAGTTTTTGAAATTGGCTGCAAGTGAACTTACCTATAAAGAAATAGCCGAACAAATGAACCTGAGTCACCGCACCATTGACGGCTACCGTGATGACCTTTTCGAAAAGCTAAATATCAAAAGCCGGGTAGGCCTGGTGTTATATGCTATCCGGAATGGAATCGTTAAAGTTTGATAATTGTGGCAAGATCGGTAAATGTCAATTCATGGTTTGCCTATATTTCCTATTTTAGCAACTTACGAAATCAACAACCTTAATCTTTTTTTATGTCATCACATGCACCTGCCATATTCTGGCCCCACAGCGAACACTGGTCTGTAAAAATTCCGGTCAATACCAATCATTATGAAATGCCTGTTTTGAAAGAAAAAGGCTACGCCATTATGAAGACGCTGGATATATCTCATATCCCTTCTTCGGAGTGGGAGAATTTAACCTATATGGACTGGAAAAGTGGTGGTGATACCAATTTTGCGCCGCTGGCTTCCTGCGATGGTACCATTGAGTGTAAAGGATTTTGGGAAAATGGAAAACCGGATAAAGGAGCGAAGTTTACCTCAAATGTGGATTTGTGCCCCAACCTGATGGCTTATATCAAAACAATTCCTGCCAATTTTGGGAGGGTTCGTATCATCAAACTGGAGCCACAGAATCATGATCAGGCACTGCGTTCTGTTCACCGGGATGATAATAACCGCCTGAACCCGGAAGGAGAGGGCTGGGTAGTGAGAATGTGGATCGAGCTGACTGATAATCCAGACAGCTATATGCTGCTGTACGATAGTGATGAAAATAATTTACCCATCAAAGAAAGTGAAGCCCATGTACCGATGCCGAAGGGTGCCCATTTTGTAGTTGACTCACAAAGATTGTGGCATGTGGGTGTGCATAATGGAACAAAACCAAGATATGCGGCGATTATTAGTTGTGAAAGCTCACCTGAACTGGATGCATGGATAAAGAGTAAAATGTGACTACTGATTTAACGGATTAAAATAATTTACAAAAAAAGAGCCCTCAACCGAGAGCTCTTTTTTTAGTTCAACACACTCTTTTCTTTTATAATCTCTACTTTTTCCTGTTCCTTTATTTTACTCCATCCGCCCAGTACATTTCTCAAGTTGTGTATGCCCTGGCGTTTTAAAAGTGAAGCTGCAATTACACTGCGATAACCACCGGCACAATGAATATAAAGGTTCATGTTGTCTTCAAGATTTGCAATGTTACCGGGATCAGTCATTTCATCTAACGGAATATTGACGGCATCTTTTAGATGGCCATCCCCAAATTCTGTCACTTTTCTTACATCAAGTATCACAAGGTTAGTATCGTGTGGCATATCCATCATCAGCTCATCTGCTTCCACATCAATGATCATATCAATATTTTCTCCTGCCTTTAGCCATGCATCGTAGCCGCCATCCAGGTAACCTTTTACTTTATCAAAACCCACTCTTGCCAACCTGACAATCGATTCTTTTTCTTTACCCGGTTCTGTTACCAGCAGCATAGGTGTATTAAACGGTAAAATGCTTCCTGCCCATTCGGCAAATCTTCCCTCCAGGCCAATACTGATGGAGCCTGGCACAAATCCTTGGGTGAAAACAGTAGCGTTCCTTGTATCAAGAATAATTGTTTCTTCATTCAGTTCGGCTTTAAATGCCTTCACTGATAATGGCGTAAGACCTTTTGACAGTACATCATTAATGCTATCATACCCTTCTTTGTTTATCCGGGCATTTACAGGAAAATATTGTGGCGGAGCAGCAATACCTGTAGTAACGGCTGTTATGAATTCTTCTTTTGTTGCCGCCTGCAGGGCATAGTTATATTGCTTTTGCTCTCCTATAGTACTAAATGTTTCTTTGCCCAGATTCTTACCACAACTGCTGCCAGCTCCATGTGCTGGATAAATAATTACTTCATCAGCGAGAGGAAATAATTTGTTATGAATGCTGTCGTACATCATGCCCGCAAGATCGTTTGTAGTGAGTTCAGCTCCTTTTTGTGCCAGGTCGGGACGGCCAACATCGCCAACAAATAATGTATCTCCGGTGAACACACAATGATCTTTACCCTTTTCATCCTTCAAAAGATAGCAGGTGGATTCCAACGTATGGCCGGGAGTATGTAATACTTCAATTGTCAGATTTCCCACACTAAATTTTTCTCCGTCTTTTGCCACATGAACGGGAAACTTTGTAACAGTATTAGGTCCATACACAATCGGTGCACCGGTTGCGTTACTGAGATCAAGGTGGCCACTTACAAAGTCAGCATGGAAATGTGTTTCGAAAATATATTTAATGGTGACTTTCCTTTCATTGGCCAGTTGCAGGTATTCGTCAATGTCACGTAGGGGATCAACAACAGCTGCCTCGCCGTTGCTTTCAATATAATAGGCAGCCTCACTCAGGCAGCCTGTGTATAGTTGCTTAATGAACATAGGTGAAATTTTGAACAGCAAATTTACCGGCTAAAGCGGTATGAATTCAATTTGTGTTTTATGACAATGGGAAATTTATCCTACCAAACTCTTTACAAACTGGTTCAACTCTTCTATACGGTTGGAATTCACGGAATAATAGATGAATTTACCATTGCGGCTGGTCTTAACAAATCCGGCTTTTCTAAGTATAGCCAGGTGCTGAGACGCAACTGATTGTTCTAATCTTAAAGCGACGTATAACTCAGTAACAGTTATTTTTCCGTTTTCATCAATATGCTTTAATATCTGTTGACGGAGTTTATGATTAATAGCCCTTAAAACGAGTGCAGCTTTTTTTACACCCAGCAGATCCACTTTAAGAGTATCGCCTGGCATTGCTACAGAATTGATCGTAAGTGAGTAGTTGTTCATCAATAGTTTCTTTGAGGTAGTACAAAAATATCGTTGGCTTTCAGGTAAGAGAAATTACTCCTGTTAAATGTGATTAACGGCGAAAAGAACTTACCGACTGATAAGACGAATTAATTCCCTTTTACTTTCGGTTGCGGAAAATAAAATTCCTTGAGATATAATGGCTCTGTATAGGCAAGGTCAGCAAATAAGCCTGAAGTAAAACGCTGATAAGCAAGCGAGGCGAGATGAAGGGCTGTGGAAGCTTTGTTTGTAAAAGAAGCATTGGGTGAGGTAATAAGCGGTTGCATTTTTGTCACAGCATTACCACAAAAAAGCACCTGCTGATCTGAAAGAATATCGCTGAAGCTGTCATGTTGCAAAACCAAAGCGCCGGGTTTACGGATAAGCTGAAGATCTTTATCGTAAAGTGCTGTAAATATCTCCATCCTCCGGGCATCGATAACAGGACAAATAAGTTGATCGGCTTCATCAACAGCTAACGAGGCCAGTACTTCCAGTGTGCTTACAGTTATTAAAGGTTTACTTAGTGCATAACAAAGACCTTTTGCTGCAGAGAGGCCTATCCTGAGACCGGTGTATGAACCGGGACCGATGGTTACGGCTATTGCATCTAATTGTCCGGCTTCCAAATTATTATTTTGTAAAAGCTCATGAATGGCAGGGTGCAGCCATGCAGCATGGTCATGCTGCTGATGGTTTACACTGCTTCCAATTATTGTTGCTGAATTAGCAAGGCAAACAGATCCTGTTTCAAGGGCGGTATCTATGTTTAATAACAGGCTCATAAAGCACTAACTTCTTTTGTTAACTCATTAGCGGGTTTATAGCGTTCATTTTCTTCAGCCATGGCTTTCAATAACTGGTAAACATAAGTAAGTCCAATTTTGCTACTCCATTCAAACGGGCCATAGGGATAATTGGTACCTAATTTCATAGCCGTATCTATTTCAGCTTTTGTACTCACCTTTTCACCCAATGCAAGATAAGCTTCATTGATAATTGAACTAATGATGCGG
Organism: Chitinophagaceae bacterium UBA2789; assembly: GCA_002352145.1. Lineage (GTDB taxonomy): Bacteria > Bacteroidota > Bacteroidia > Chitinophagales > Chitinophagaceae > JJ008. Next base: position 3,602 of record DEHX01000151.1, on the reverse strand, counting down.
GCAGCCACAAAACCAGGTATATCAGGAGTCCAGTTAATTTTTTTATTAAAACAGGCAAATACCTCTTCAACTTTTCCTTTCATCGATTCCTGTAAGCAGCAAGCTTCAATTGTATGCCGTTTTATAAAAGTAGACCATCCGTTTATGCGGATAAAGTTGCCTGGCAAACCGGCTGATGTAATTGCTACTGCATTCACTACAATCAACGGTATGGTAAGGGATGATAATAGTTGTACCCTGCTGGATTCGTTATTGAACAAGAGATCAATACAGCAGTTGCAGTCAGCCGGCACACTTTCCGGGGAGTTAAGCCATAATACTTCATTACTTGTATTAATCCCATTTTCCAGAAATTCTGCTTTTTCATTCTCTCCTGCAATGACTGCAATCTTCATAATCTATTTTTTGCAAAGAAAACACATAAACCTAAATTCGTTATTCCTAATTTGATTTAAACTTATGAGTAAGACCGTTATTAAAACCCCTGATGCCCCGGCGCCTATCGGACCTTATAACCAGGCTATTCTGTCCGGTAATATGCTTTTCATTTCCGGGCAAATCTGTATTGATCCTTCAACCGGGGAGCTGAAAAATAAAGATGTACAGGAAGAAACACACCAGGTGATGCATAACCTGAAAGCTATTTTGCAGCAGGCAGGGATGACTTTCAGTAATGTTGTGAAGACCACTATTTTTATCACTGATATGCACCAGTTTAGTGTTATCAATGAAGTGTATGGGAAATATTTTGAAGGAGATTTTCCTGCCAGGGAAACAGTACAGGTTTCTGCATTGCCCAAATTTGTTAATGTAGAAATTAGTATGATTGCTGTTAAATAAACTGAAACTATCTCTTCGAACATATTTAAAAACCCTCCTTTCGGAGGGTTTGTTTTAAAAAGCCCTTTTCTTCCAGGAATTATTTTCCCGGTTCCAGTCCGGTAATTTTTTGTCGGGATCCAATATGACTTCCCGGATCTCACTGGTAGTGGGAACACTAAACCGCCATTCTGCCCCTCTTTGCCAAACTTCTACCGGCAGATCAATACGATGTTCTTTTCCGTTTGTCTCTTTTATTAATACCGTAACGGGCATTACCATCTTTTCCGCATTTTCCAAAGTAATATCAGCGCCATTAGCCGGATTTTCCTTGATATACTTTACTTCTTTTACTTTTTGGTCGAGCTTCCAGGTGTTGAGCACCCAGCCTCTCCAGAACCAGCTAAGGTCTTCTCCGGACACATTTTCCATGGTGTGAAAGAAATCCCATGGTGTCGGATGTTTAAAAGCCCACCGGTTGATATATTCCCTGAACGCTGCATCAAAACGATCTTTGCCTAATACTACTTCTCTCAATGCTGTAAGCATTTGTGCGGGTTTCATATAGGCAGCAATGCCCAGATTATCCTGTTGTATTACATCCGGATAAGTGTAGAGGCCATCCATCTCATCTCCAAAAGTATATTTAATCATGAAAGATGAATTGGGATCACCGAAGAAACTGGTTTCTTTGAATTCACCGTTATTGAAAGCATCGGTTGAAAGACCATTAATGAATGTATTGAATCCTTCATCCATCCAGGCATATCTTCTTTCATTGCTGCCAACGATCATAGGGAACCAGGTATGGCCAAACTCATGATCGGTTACACCCCATAAACCAGTTCCTGAATCGGCATGGCTACAAAACACAATACCGGGATATTCCATACCGCCTACTATACCGGCTACGTTGGTGGCTGCCGGGTAAGGATATTCAAACCATTTTTTGGAATAATGTTCAATGGAACCTTTTACCATTTCTGTCGAACGCTGCCACCCGTCTTTTTTAATACTTTCAACAGGGTAAACACTAATAGCTAATGATTTTTTACCACTGGGTAAATTAATTTTTGCGGCATCTTGAACAAATGCCTTGCTGGCCGCCCATGCCACATCTCTTGTATTGGTGATCCTGAATTTCCATGTGCAATTGGCTTGCCTGGGTCTTGATGTTGGGTCATTCACTTCTTTGTCACTGCGGATAGCAACTGTTTTGTCGCTGTTTTTGGCAGTTTCCCATCTCTTCATTTGTTCTGGTGTATAACATTCCTGCGGGTTTAATAATTCACCCGAGCCAACAATAATCAGGCTGGAAGGAGCAGTAACGGTAAATTCTATATCTCCGTATTCCAAATAAAACTCACCGGCTCCGATATAAGGCATGGTATTCCATCCCTGAATATCATCATATACACACATACGGGGAAACCATTGTGCCACTTCGTATACAATCCCATTTTTTGTTTTTAATCTTCCCATCCTGTCAGTTCCATATTCCGGTACAGTAAATTCAAACTGAATAAAGAGTTTTGTTTTTCCGCCAGATGATTTTACAGCTTCCTGCAACCAAACCTGCATTCTTGTATCTGAAATGTTGTATTGTGGAGTGATTTTTTTTCCATTAGATTCAAGAGCTACTGATTTAATGCTGTAGCCATCGGTAAACTTTGCATTGGCCCAGCGACCACCTGCTTCTGTAGTAGTGGCGGAACCGCGGGAATCTTTTTTATAAATATTCTGATCTAGTTGCAGCCAGAGAAAACGCAGGTTATCCGGGCTGTTGTTAGTATAAGTAATTTCTACATCACCGGTGATGCGGTGGGTGCCGGTATCTAAAGTAGCATTGATCTTATAATCTGCCCTGTTTTGCCAGTATTTGGGTCCGGGTTCGCCGCTGGCACTGCGGTAATCGTTGCCGGGGTACGGATAAAACTGGGGATGAAATGCTTCTTTATGATCATAGACGGATTGGGCCCATAAACCAACATAAACAAAGCAAGCTACAACTGCCAAAACAAATTTCTTCATATGGTATGTATTTGAAAGCCGTAAGATAATGGAAATGACGGGATGAGTACTACCATTGAAATGGTATTTGCATTACTTTATAAAAAAAGTGATTCAGCTATAGCCACACTTTCCGTTTTGCCTACATCTGCCCATCTATCACCTGTATGATCATAGCCAAGAATTGTATGTTGTTTGGCCAGTTCCAGGTATACATCGGTTAACGAGAACTTTCCCAAGAAACCGGCCTGTTCCATTAACCGGAAAACAGCGTACTCAAAAACAACTACACAACTATAAGCTTTTGAAACAAGGTGTTTATTATGCCGGCTGATTTTTTCTTCCCCTGTATTGTCATTTCGCCAGCCGCAGAGTTGCCCGTTTCCATCAAAAAGGAAATTGCGGGATGTCTTCCTTTTTGATACCCCAAAAGAAATAAGCGGAGCATTGCCTTCATGAAAAGCAAGTAGCTTATTTATATCAAGGTCAGTAAGTATGTCAGCATTACAGGTTATGAATCTTTCACCAGAAGTAAAAAAAGGCTTTGCCTTCAGCAGCCCTCCGCCAGTATCGAGCAGAAAATCCCTTTCATCGCTGATAGTGATATTACTGCCCCATCCGTTGTTTTTAGCTATTGCTTCTTCAATCTGGTCAGCAAAATGGTGCACATTTACCATTACATCTTTGATGCCATAGTGCTGCAGGTATTCTACGTTTCGTTGCAGCAATGATTTGCCATTTACCAAAGCCAGTGCTTTTGGATGCTTATCAGT
>DEHX01000174.1:5132-7914 GCA_002352145.1 Chitinophagaceae bacterium UBA2789 | reverse complement strand
CTGCTTGTTATACTTATTCCGGTATTCAACCGGTGTGAGCCCGGTAATTTTCCTAAAGATGGTACGAAAAGCTTTTGTATCTGTATAACCCACATCCAGCATTACTTCGCTGATATTTTTACGGCTTGTTTCAAAACTTCGCTTGGCAGCTTCCATTTTTACCCGTTGTATGTATTCGACCACGGTGTTGCTGGTTGCTTTCTTAAACCTTCGCTCAAAACTGCGGCGGCCAATGGCAAAGTGGCCTGCCAGCTGGTCAACGGATAATTTATCGTTATAATGTTCTTCAATGAAGTCCTGTGCCTTTTTTATCTCTTCATCTTCATGTGTCCGCTGCCCGTTAAAGAGCATAAAGGCTGCCTGGCTGTCACGGTCTATTTCTACTGCAAAATACCTGGCAGCTAAAATAGCTGTCGCCCTGTCGGTATATTTTTCTACGAGGTAAACCAGCAGGTTCCAGTAAGAATTGGCACCACCACTGGTGTACAGGCCCTGCTCTTCCGTAATGATACAGCTGTCTACCAGTTCTGTCCGGGGAAACATTTTTCTGAACTCATTGCTGCGGCTCCAATGCGTAGAGCATCGCTTGCCATCGAGTAAACCCGTTGCGGCAAAAAGAAAAGCACCGATACAAAGTGATGCTACTTCTGCTCCTTTATTATACTGATGAATGATCCAGGGAATGAATGCTTTATTTTGTTCAATAGCTGCCGTCATATCACCGCTGAGTGCGGGGATGACAATAAGATCTGTTTGACTGACCTCCTCCGGAAGCATATCTGTATGTACTGAAAAAATACTTCCCTCCAGTTTTACCTCTTTTCTTAATCCTACTAACTGTACATTGAACAAAGCCTCTTTTCCGGCCTCCTGCAAAAACATATTGACCGCAGAAAACATATAACGGGGATCAGCCACGGCTTCTATCACGGCGGTTTCAGGAACAAGAATGGATACATGCTTCATTGAATAAAGGTAAGAAGTTGGTATGTCGTAATCAACCCCCCAGATAGGCGTTTTTACACCTCAATTTATTCAAAAAGCCTTTCCATCTTTGTATGGCAAACAGATTTGTTAAGCAAACCTGGTAGAAACAATCAATCACCTCAAACAAAAACCAACATGGCCAGCGTAAGTACTTACCTGAACTTTCCTCAGCATACAGAGGAAGCTTTCCACTTTTANNTGCCTATTACCGGCGGGCATATATTAATGGGCACCGATGCACCGGAACAAATGGGATTTACAGTGAGCTACGGAAACAATATTCATATCAGCCTCCATCCGGATACAAGAACAGAAACCAAACGTTTATTTGATGCGCTTTCAGCAGGCGGCAAGGTGACTTATGATCTGCAGGATGCTTTCTGGGGTGCTTACTTCGGCAGTTGTACTGATAAATATGGAGTGTACTGGATGTTTAATTGTGCTGAGAAATAATTGCATTGCTGTCACCCTGAGCCTGTCGAAGGGCAGAAGGGTGATGCTATTAGTAGAAAAAAATATTCATCTTCTTATCAACTACAATGAAAAACAATATACACCCCTGCATCTGGTACAATGGCAATGCCAAAGCAGCTGCTGAATTTTATTGCTCACTGTTCCCTGAATCAAAGATCACGGTGGATACGCCATTGGTTGTAAACTTTGAGCTGTTTGGACAAAAATTCATGGGCCTAAATGGCGGGCCGATGTTTAAGCCTAATCCATCGGTTTCGTTTTTTCTGATCAGTGAATCAGACGAAGAGATCGATGAATGGTGGGCCAAACTTTCTAAAGGCGGTCTTATTATGATGCCACTGAATAAATATGAATGGGCAGAACGATATGGTTTCTTACAGGACCAATTTGGACTTTCCTGGCAGATCATGAAAACAGCATACAGCAATGTAAACCAACACATCACCCCCTGCTTTTTATTTGTAGGCAACAATTATGGTAAAGCAGCAGCTGCGGTACATTTTTACACAAAAATTTTTCCGGCTTCCTCCATCACCGGCATCAAGCTATACCAGGAAGAAGAAGGAGAACGGCTGGCAGGAAAAGTGAAACACTCCCAGTTTATCCTGGATGATTTAGTATTCATGGCCATGGATGGTTTTGGCCCGCATGAATTTGCTTTCAATGAAGGACTTTCTTTAGTAGTAGAATGTAAAGACCAGGCAACTATAGATTATTACTGGCATAAACTGATCGAAGGGGGCGGAGAGGAAAGTATGTGTGGCTGGCTGAAAGATCCCTTCGGTATTTCCTGGCAAATCATTCCGGCAAATATTGACCGGCTAATAATGGATACGGAAAAAGGACAACGGGCTATGCAGGCATTGCTGAAAATGAGAAAAATTGATATAGCTGCAATGGAAAATGCATAATGGTATTTCCCACTAAAACACAAAAGGCACTGATTATTTAAAAAAACGGCATTTAACATGAAGAAAAATACTGTCAACATTCTTTACTGGGTAACCACCTTGCTGTTTGCAGGTTTTATGATCTGGTCATCCGTGCCAGGAGTTTCACCCAAAGGGCAAACCTTGCAGGTGCTGCATGATTACTTAGGGTATCCTGTTTACTTTATTTCATTCATCAGTGTAGCCAAGCTGGTTGGCTGTGCCGCTATACTGGTACCGGGCTTTGATAAAATAAAAGAGTGGGCCTACGCCGGCTTGTTCTTCGACCTGGTCGGGGCTATCTTTTCAGTAGTGTATGTGTCAAAGAAATTTGACCCGGGGATGTTGTTCATATTGTTGCCAGTGGCGCTGGGAGTTTTATCGTATTATTT
>DEHX01000174.1:0-5072 GCA_002352145.1 Chitinophagaceae bacterium UBA2789 | reverse complement strand
GGAGAAGAAGGATTAAAAAGAGGAAATACTGTATCACTGATGCTGGATTGCTGCAGCGAAGAAGAGATCAGGACCTGTTATGATAAATTGGCTGATGGCGGCGTAACCACACACCCGTTGCACACCAGTTTTTGGGGAGCCCTGTTCGGCAACCTTGTGGATAGATTTGGCAACCAATGGCTGCTGCATTTTGGTAAAACCATCAAACCGGTTTCATGAAAAAAATAACATTCACTAGTGTTGATGAATATATTGCCGGTTTTCAACCGGCTGTGAGAAAACTATTAACGGCTATGCGCAAGACAATTATTGCTGCAGCACCAAATGCTGAAGAACTGATCAGCTACCAGATGCCGGCGTANNTATAAAACAGGAAAAGGCTCAGTACAATTTCCATTTTCCGAACCATTGCCGCTTGATCTTATAAAAAAGATTGTGCTATTCAGAGTAAAAGAAAATGAAACAAAAGCTTTGAAAAAAACAGCCCCGGCAAGAAATAAAAAATCAGGTCTCATTTTAAAAACAAAAAAATGATAAAACTTACATTTTCTGCTACAATCTATGCACCCAAACAAAGAGTTTGGTATGTGTTGTGGGAAAAATCATACTATGAGCAATGGACCAGCCTTTTTGCAGAAGGCTCGACCGTAAAAACCGATGGATGGAAAGAAGGTACCAAAGTGCTGTTTGTTGATCCGAATAATAGCGGCATGTTAAGTGTTGTGGCCGCCAATAAGCCTTATGAATTTATGTCCTTCCGGCACATCGGTATGGTAAATAATGGTGTCGAAGATACCGAAAGTGAAGCCGTGAAATCCTGGGCCGGGGCAACTGAAAATTATACGTTAAGAGAAGAAAGTGGTTTTATCACACTTACAGTTGAAATGGAAATAACGGAAGAGTACAAAGATTACTTCAACACCACCTGGCCCAAAGCATTGGATAAAATAAAAGAACTGTCTGAAGTAAAAACAATGATTACTGTTTCCACTACTGTCAACTCGCCGATTGAAAAAGTTTGGGACAGCTGGACCAATCCTGTACATATTGTAAACTGGAACAATGCTTCTGATGACTGGCANNATGGCGGCAAAGGATGGCAGCTTCAGTTTTGATTTTGGCGGCACTTACACCTCAGTTGAGCCGGAACAAAAGATCAGCTATATCATGGATGATGGAAGAATAGCGGAGATTTTGTTTGAACAAGATGGCAGTAATATCAAGATCACAGAAATTTTCCAGGCCGAAAACATTCATTCATTAGAAATGCAGGAAGCAGGCTGGCAGGCCATACTGAATAATTTCAAAAAATATACAGAAAGTCTGTCCTGATCATGCGAACCGGAACGAAAAGAAAATGTGAGGCCGGGCATATCTATTACAAAAGCAGTGATTGCCCTGTATGCCCGGTTTGTGAAAAAAAGAAAAGTGCAGTGGCCGATTTTTATTCAAAGCTGAGTGCACCGGCACGCCGTGCCCTGGAAGGAAAGGGTATTTTCTTAATTGAGCAGCTTGCCCGTTTCACTGAAAAAGAAATTCTTCAATTGCACGGGATAGGCCCTGCATCTCTGCCCATACTAAGAAAAGCACTGGCTGATGAAGGTCTCTCTTTTAGAAATCAAAAACCATAAAAAATAAGATTTTTATGCCAACAAAAATCTTTGTAAACCTTCCGGTAAAGGATTTAAACCGCTCAATTAAGTTCTTCACTCATCTTGGCTTTTCTTTTAATCCACAGTTCACCGACGAAAAAGCAGCCTGCCTCGTTATCAACGAAGGAAGTATATACGCCATGCTGCTGACAGAGCCCTTTTTTGCAGGTTTTACAAANNCTACTAAAACCACCGAGGTATTAATAGCGATAGATGTAGCCACTAAAGATCAGGTAACAGAAATTGTGAACAAGGCCGTAGAAGCCGGCGGCAGCATCTACAGCACTCCGGCTGATCATGGCTGGATGTACCAGCACAGTTTTGCTGACCCGGATGGGCACCAGTGGGAAGTGTTGTACATGGATGAATCTAAGCTTTCTCAAGTATGACCAAGCTGAAATCTAATCTTATTTAATCTTGCTAAGTCCATCCAGGCAGGATGTATCACCAGGTTTGGCCAGCAGGGCTTTGTTGAACAAAATCTTTGCCTCATTGCTTCTGCCAAGGTTCAAATAGGTCCATGCCAGCATGTGGTTACCATCATAATCAAACGGATACAGGTTGACCACTTTTTCAAAATGCTTAGACGCATCCTCATACTTGAGGCGGTTATAGTGAATAACCCCGGCCCAATAGTTGGCAACAGAATGCAGCGCATCGATCTTTAAAACATCTTCATACAGCTGCAAAAGCTTATCAGTGTATTGCAATGCAGCAAGGGGCTGAGACAGTCCAAGCTTTGCTTCTATAGCATATGGCTTTAAGTTCACTGCCCGTTGGTAATAAACCTGTGATTGCTGGTAATCCTTGTTCAGGTAATACAGCCAGCCGATCCGTAAATTGAGCTCATAACTTTTTTCTTCATACACTTTTGTGAGTGCTGCAATTGCCTCAGGAAACTTCCGGATGCTTTCCATGGTATAACTTTCTTTGAACGCAGCCTGTAATGTTGCTTCGTTCTGTGCGTTCAGCCTGTATAAAGAAGTAGCAAGCAGCAGGGCTGCCAAAATTGATCTTTTCAGAACTTCCATGATAATCCTCCTGTTATTGAATGTTGTTGAAATTCGTTTGTTGTATTAAATAGCCGGCGCTTTTCATAAGTATAGCCAATCTGCAAAGTAGTTTTCCCGCCAAACAAAATATAACTGGTAACGCCTGCCTTCATTGTATTGGGATCAATGGCATGATAAACGTACAGGGCATCATTCTCAACAAGGTTTCGAAACTCACCCAGCGTAATGTTCCCTTCAAGCCAGACTTCCTTCACCAGTTTTGTGCCTATTACCTGCCTGAAGTTGAAAGCAGTACTTCCCTGCTGGCGAAGCATAACTGTTGAAAAGCTGTAAAGATTGAGATTACCCGAAGGATACAGGCCCAGTTGCAGGTTATACTGTTTTATTGCAGTATCAGTTAATTTTCCAATGACAGCATCTGCCTGCAAATCAAAATAATTGCCATTATACTTTACACCTAAAAGCAACAGGTGATTGTTATAAGTATAATTATTAAACGGTGTATTCAGGTAATGATAGGCAGTTTTAATCTGCCAGTGCCTGTCCAGGTTCAATAAAATGCGATTGTAATATTCAAACTGGTTAATATTGATCTTTTCATTGTGTGATACAAATGTCAATAAGGGTTCGTTTATTTGTTGCTGATACGTAGCTACAGACTGTGTCATGTGAAAGCTTTGATTGAAACGATTTGTCAACCCAATTCTTGCATAGAATGGATTTTTTCGCAGCCGGGTTGAAGTCCGCTTAATACTGAATTCAGTTTCAACTCCGGTAACTGCCGAAGGTTTCAGTTTCTTTTCATCAATAGCATCCTTTGCAATGAACTTAGCTTCCGCCATTGCCAATTCGGGCTGCCCCAAATTGACCCTGCTCCAATAAATAAAATAATGCGCTGTGTTATTGTATTTATCCTCCTGCAATACGGCCTCATAATGCTTTATCGCCTCGCTGTAGTTTTCAATCATAAAAGCTGCATACCCGGTACGAAGCCGTAGCATCAAGAAATCCTGTTTATTGGCAATCGCTAATTTTCCATATGCAAGAAGGCTTCTCCAGTCGGCTTTTTGGTACAGGGCATAAGACTGGCTGTCAACCGCTGCAAAAGAAAAATCCTGTTGTGCATTTACATTCAGTATGGCCATCAAAAAGACCAGGCTGATTGTTATTATTAACTTTCGCATTTCACTTCAATTTGTTTGTTATTAAATACTGCCCGGAATATTTTTATTTTTCCCCTTCCGATCACAATCCGGGTATTCATTTTCTCTTGTATTGCTCTGCCAAGCTGTTGCTGCATCCTGCTTTCCAATATTATTGTGCCTCCACCCAGCACATCATCATCCTGCTTCACATTGCAGGTGTAGATTGTTCTCATAAAATGATAAAAAGGTGAAATAAGGTCCTGTATCCATCGAAGCGGATGTCTTCCTTCTGTGTTGCGTGGGAACGTATCGTTAATTGTAATTCTTTTATCCGTACTCATCAGCACTTTAAAAGCCGCTTGGTAAAAAAGGAACAACAACGAACGGCGTCGGCCAAAATATTGGGTGAAATAAAACATGGTTCCGGTGTTAACGAAGTACGCATAATCGTTGTGCCGCCGGCAATAGAAATATGTTTCATTGTAAGCACTCACCATCACTTCCCACTCTTCGTCTTTATAGCCTTCAGAAAATACTTTCATTATCATGCCCGGCTGAAAAGAAAATACCTGCTGCAGCTGTTCGTTTACAACAACATTTCCTGCAATAGTCCCTTGTTCCGGCACCGTAAAACTTTTCAGTACTGCAATGCCTTCTTTTAACTCAATAAAGTAAGCCAGTGGATACTCTATCGTCTTCGAATCAAAATAGGGAGTAGCCTGTACCTGAAAATGAAGATGAGGCTCTGGTGAACGGCCGGAATTTCCACATGCTGCAACGATCTTTCCTTTTTTTACAAATGATCCTTTAGCAACTTTGAAAGAATCTTTTTTTAAATGAGAAAGTTTGCTGTAGAGGCCTTCTGCATGTTTAATTACAATCGTGTTGCCCCAGTTCTGCTGCACATTGTTTCCTCCTATGGGATTATCCTCTATATGGTCTATGATTTCAGCCACTACACCATCGGCAGGGCTTAGTACCGGTTTATTGTAGCAGTAATACTCTTCCGGGGTACTTCCACTGCCTTGATAGGTTTTGTTTTCTTTGTTGGTTATGACAAAGTCAAGTGCTTTTCCCCAATCACCATTATGGGTAATGTTGCCGTCATATCCCTGGCTAATGGTCCAGTAGCCCATAAAAGGAAGTGAGAGATGGTAGTAATAGAAATTATTCATCACCCTTTCCCTGCTGTTGATATACCGATACAGGTTTTCTTCCGGACTGTAATATTGTACAGGGGTCAAAACCATTTTACCGCCGGC
>DEHX01000001.1 GCA_002352145.1 Chitinophagaceae bacterium UBA2789 | reverse complement strand
CATTGGGGCCGCCCACCACCATCACAATAAAATTCTCGGCATCCTTATATACACACTGGTTGCCTACAGGTGGTTTCAGCAGGTCACGGTTCTCGTCGATCCATTTTTTTAGATTGAAAGGGGGAATGACTGGCATAAACAACGTTTATAATGATAATAGGTTCTGATAAATCGGGGTAAGAATGTAAGAAGGCGAAGTCTTACTCCCAGGCCATTGGCAAACGTAATAGCCTGGAACCTGCTTTACTTTTTTTACAATACCGGTTAAAGTGATTTTCTTTTGTGAATAAATTGAAAAAGGTGATAAATATATGCTGGAAACATAAACTTTTGTATAATCTAGAGGGCAGCTTGCACCTAATATATTTAAGACAACATATCCGGGTTTAGCTAATGAATTAACACCTTGACGAAAAACTGGTCCGAGCAAGACAGCATTGGGCTCTAATTCGAATTTTATTATTATACTGCTGCATTCTTTTTGATGATTTTTTCCAGTCTGGGCAAACCCATTTGCAAAAAGAAGTAAAAAAGGTATAAGGAGAATGCGTTTCATTTCTGGTGAAAAATTACAACTATTTTCTTTAGGTTTGACAATATGAATCTCTCCCTTGAAGGAAAAAATGCGATTGTTTGTGGCAGTACTCAGGGTATTGGTTTAGCCATAGCAGAGGAACTGGCTTTGCTGGGTGCCAGTTGCACCCTTTTAGCCCGAAACGAAGATGCATTAAAAGAAGCAGTACATAAACTAGATGTTCAGTTACGGCAGCGACACAATTACCTGGTGGCTGATTTCAATAATCCGGATGAATTGAAAGTTGTTATTGCGGAATATATGCAGTCTCACACAGTACATATACTGGTGAATAATACCGGTGGCCCTGCAGCTGGACCAATAACAGAAGCAACTGAAGAGGCATTTCTGAATACATTCAACCAGCACCTGATCTGCAATCATATCCTGGCAAAGGCTGTTATCCCATCTATGAAGAAAGAGGGATATGGCCGCATTGTCAATATCATTTCCACTTCGGTAAAAATCCCATTGAAGAACCTCGGTGTTTCCAATACTATACGTGGAGCAGTCGCCAGTTGGTCAAAAACTATGGCGAATGAACTGGGGCAATTCAATATAACGGTCAATAATGTGTTGCCTGGTTTTACCGCCACACAACGTCTCACTACGTTAATTGATAATATTGCAAAAAGAGGGAATACGGTTGTTGACATCGTAGAAAAGAATATGATGGAAGAAGTACCGATGAAACGATTTGCGGATGCTTCAGAAGTAGCGGCGGTGGCCGCATTCCTGGCTTCACCTGCAGCTTCCTATGTGAACGGTGTAAGTATACCTGTTGACGGGGGAAGAACAGGAAGTATCTAGCAAGTTTAAGGTTGAATGTCTAACGTTTGATGTTGGCAACCTTAAACCTTAAACTTTAAACATGAAACTTGATATACCATATCATCTCGAGAACTATATTGGTGGAAATCTGATCGGTCCGCTCAGCGGAAATTTTATAGACAACATCAATCCAGCTACCGGGCAGGTGTACGGACAAATTCCTGACTCTCATAAAAAAGATGTAGATGCAGCTGTGACCGCTGCAAAAAAAGCTTTTCCTGCATGGAGTACAACACCTGTTGAAGAAAGATTCAAAATGCTTAACCGCATTGCAGAGCTGATAGATGAGAACCTTGAAGCATTAGCATTGGCCGAAACCAATGATAATGGTAAACCGCTTTGGCTGAGTACCAAAGTGGACATACCCAGGGCATCAGCCAATTTTCGTTTTTTTGCTACCAGTATCATGCACTTTGCATCGGAGAGCCACCAAATGGAAGATAAAGCGGTGAACTATACGTTTCGTCAGCCCGTTGGTATAGTGGGATGTATTTCTCCATGGAATCTGCCGCTCTATTTATTTACCTGGAAGATTGCTCCGGCGCTGGCAGCGGGCAATTGCGTTATTGCCAAACCATCGGAAGTGACGCCTGTTACTGCATTTTTACTCTCAAAAATTTGTAAAGAAGCCGGTTTGCCTGCCGGAGTTTTAAATATTGTGCATGGTACCGGACCGGGTGCAGGAGAAGCTATTGTAATGCATCCGGATGTAAAAGCGATTTCTTTTACCGGCAGTACCCGGGCCGGAGAAAGAATTGCTTCGCTTGCGGCTCCTAAATTCAAGAAGCTGTCTTTGGAGCTGGGAGGTAAAAACCCGGCACTCATTTTTGCCGATTGCGACTGGGATAAAATGCTGACAGAAACAATTCGTTCCTCCTTCTCTAACCAGGGAGAGATTTGTTTATGCGGCAGCAGGATACTGGTTGAAGAAAGCATTTATGAAAAATTCAAGACTGATTTTATTGAACGGACAAAACAGCTGAAAGTAGGTGATCCGCTGGAAGCGGTATCTAAACAAGGTGCTATTGTGAGCAAGATGCATTTTGAAAAAATATTACGCTGTATTGATACGGCTAAGCAGGAGGGAGGAAAAATTATATGCGGCGGTCATGTGGTGAAACCGGAAGGAAGATGCGAAAATGGTTATTTTATTGAACCAACCGTGATTGAAGGATTGGGCCCGAACTGCCAGACCAACCAGGAAGAGATATTTGGCCCGGTGGTAACATTGCAATCATTCAAAACAGAAGAAGAAGCTTTGCAATTGGCCAATGCCAGTTCATACGGGCTGGCAGCAACGGTCTGGACACAGGATATTTCCAGGGCAAACCGGGTAGCTGCAAAACTGGAAAGTGGCATCGTATGGATTAATTGCTGG
>DEHX01000102.1 GCA_002352145.1 Chitinophagaceae bacterium UBA2789 | reverse complement strand
TGCCAAACGGGCAATATGGCGTTTATGACAAGCGGCACCGCTTTGCTTTTGCCGGGGAAGACAAACATTATACAGCGGGGACTAAAAGATTGATTGCTTCCGTAAAGGGCTGGAAGATTAATCTGCAGGTTTGTTATGACCTGCGGTTTCCTGTCTGGGCCCGCCAACAATCACAGCCGGATGGCCCCGAATATGATATATTAATTTATGTAGCTAACTGGCCTGAAAGAAGAAGCCATGCCTGGAAAACATTATTGCAGGCAAGGGCCATCGAAAACCAATGTTATGTGATAGGAGTAAACAGGGTTGGCAACGATGGCAACGCCATATACCACAGTGGTGATAGTATGATTATTGATCCGATGGGAGAAGTGCTGTATCATAAAAAAGACGAAGAAGATGTTTTCACCATTTCATTCGATAAGAAACACCTGGAAACAATCAGGGAAAAACTTCCATTCTTAAGAGATGCAGATGGATTTATGATCTTGAATGAAGCAGAATAACAGGCTATCGCTCAGCTTTGTCTATTTTTATCAGCTCCATCACCTTTTCTACTTTAAAGTCTGCATTTCGTTTGATAGCGTCAATGGTGGGAAATGATTCAATTTCCGGCTGAACACCCCTGCCGTTCTTAGGCGTTGTTTTATCAATGACCAGCCGGAACAATGGCAGCCTGAAACGGATACCTGTTACCGGTAATGTTACATCAGGAATCAGCCAGGCGGAATTTCCATAAGCCCCGCCCCCTGTTTCTTCACCCACCACTGTGATATTATCCTGTTTGACCAGGGCAGAAGCAAACAATGTAGTAGCTGAAAAGGAATTACCACCTGTTACAATATACACTTTGCCATCGTAGTGATGGCGTTTCTTTGGTTTGAAATAATGTCTTTCAAAATAACCAAAGTGATAATTACCATCTTTCTTCTTTCGGGTGAAAAACAACATAAAGAGTTTGTTCCAGAAATGATGTTCAACATACCTTTCATACCCACTGCCTCTTCGTATGGCAAACAGTGAATCACTGATTTTAAATTTTTGTGCAGCAAGGTACCGGGTGATCAGCGTAGAATTTGTAACGCTGCCACCGCCATTTCCTCTTACATCAATGATCAAATGACCTATTTTATTTTTTTCCAGTGCTTCAAAAGAGTTATGAAAGAATCTTCTTAGCCCAACTCCTTTACCAAAAGTTGCCAGGTCCATCATGGCTGTACGGTTTACTGTATCAATACGCAATAACCGGGCAGCATTTAATCTTAATTCTCTTCGCTGTTTCTTGGTCAGTTGTTGCGCTGGCCTGAACGTACGGGTACCTGTTCTTCCGGCTGTATCTGTGGCCGGATCATAAACCGGAACAACAGTTGTTTTAATAGTACCAGTACTGTCTTTGAACTCAATGTCATATTTATCAGCGGGGCCAAAAAGCAATGTATAAAGTGAACCAAAATTTCCCCTGTTGCTTAGTGATTGATATTTGTGTGTGCGGTTATAGCCGTCGGTAGATATATAATCAAACAATGTATCAACTACTGCTTCTGCAGTCCGGCCGTTTATCCTGGTAATTACAGTGCCTCGTTTCAAAATACTGTCGCGGCGGTTAAGATTGGCATTCACCAACATGGCCATATCCCAAACCTTCATGCTTAATGGAAACATCTTGCCAAGCCTGGCGGTATCACTGTAGCGGCTCCAGGCTTTGGAAGGTCTCACAGTTGTATGGCCACAACTGATTTTTGCTGTAACATAAGTAAGCACTTTGCGGAATGCTGGTTCTGTCATGGAGTCTTTGAGCTGATTCTGGCCATATTCAAAGTAGTAATCCATGCTGTCTTTGGGAGTGTACCAATACAAGCTGGGGTGATGCTTTTCCAGCACCTGGCGGTAAACTGAATAATCCTCCATCAGTTCCGCAGGAGAATATTTTTTATAGGGAGAAAATGAGGATTTGCTCACACCGCATCCTGCCAGTCCCCCCGCCGCCAGTAATAATATCAGAAGTATCCTCATGATCCTTTCAAATCCCATTAACTATTGTTCTGTTTCAGGTGATTCCATCCCTGTGCGGTGATGGCATGTTTTCCGCCTCCTTTGGTTATGATATGAGCTCCCTGGTCTGGTTCTGTCATATAGCCCACCACACTTATTTGTTCATTCAGCACCAACTTTTCATAATCTGATTGTGCTATGGTAAACAGCAGTTCATAATCTTCTCCGCCACTTAACGCACAAGCAGTCGGGTCTATTTCAAATTTAAAGGCTGCTTTCTTCATTTCCTCAGCTATAGGTATTTTTTCTTCGTATAACACACATCCAAGAGCACTTTCTTTACATATATGCAGTATTTCAGAACTTAATCCATCACTGATATCTATCATAGCTGTTGGTTGAATTTCTTCTTTTGCAAAAAATTCAACAATATCTTTTCTTGCTTCTGGTTTTAATAACCGCCCGATTACATATGATTCGCCTTCCAAATCCGGTTGCACACCCGGACTTTCCATATATATCTTTTTTTCTCTTTCGAGAAACAACAAACCCACATAGGCAGCACCAAGGTCTCCGCTAACGCAAAGCAGGTCTCCTTTTTTTGCCGTACTTCTTTTTACATATGTATCAGGAGTCACTTCCCCTATTGCTGTTACCGAAATAACTAAACCCTTTTGAGAAGAAGTGGTGTCGCCACCGACCAGGTCCACACCATATTTATTGCAGGCTGCGTACACGCCTTCATAAAACTCATCAATAGCCTCCACGCTAAAACGATTACTGATACCAATACTCATGATGACCTGAGTGGGAATAGCATTCATGGCATAGACATCACTCAGGTTGACGATCACACTTTTATAACCCAAATGTTTTAACGGAGTATACACCAGGTCAAAATGAACACCTTCCAGTAACAGGTCAGTGGTAATGACTGTTTGCTTACCAAAATGATCAATCACGGCAGCATCGTCTCCCACTCCTAAAACAGACGAAGCGTTTTGTAATTCAATATTCTTAGTCAGATGGTCGATCAGCCCAAATTCACCGAGACTGCTTATTTCAGTACGTTCCTTGCTCATAATTCTTTTTGATTATTAATGACAGCCACCATTTCATCATGTATCTTTCCGTTTGTGGCCAATACTTTATGCTGATAAACCGAAAACTTATTTCCCTGGTGATCGGTAACTTTTCCTCCGGCCTCTTCTACGATCAGGTAACCCGCTGCGCTGTCCCACGGTTCTAATTTATGTTCATAAAAGCCATCAAATCTGCCGCAGGCTACCCAGCAAAGATCAATAGCAGCTGAACCCAGGCGGCGAACTGGTACGCCTTTGCGAACAAACCGGTCAAATATCTCAAGCGGGCCGTTGGGCATATTGATATAAGTGTAAGGAAAACCGGTGACAAGACAGGCCCTGATAGCCTGTGTTTCATTACTCACTTTTATAGATTTATCATTCAGTGTGGCGCCTTTGCCTTTTTCTGCAAAAAAGAACTCATTCATGTGCGGATTATACACTGCACCCATTACCATTTCACCATTATGTTCGATACCGATCGAAACACAGTTAAGCGGGATACCATGCGCAAAGTTCACCGTGCCGTCAATCGGATCGATGATCCATTTGTATTGTGAGTCAGCAATGATCTCTCCCGTTTCTTCCGTGAGAAAGTGGTGATCGGGATAGTTTTTCCGGATAACATCCAGGATGGCTTTTTCTGAAGCATGGTCTGCTTCTGTCACCAGGTTATTGACGCCTTCTTTATTACTAATGATAAAATCACGGTTAAAAAAACGGAGTATTTCAGCAGCACCGGCCCTTACAGCTTCTGTGAGCGTTGTTTTAAGCATGGGCAAAGATAATCCTGATTTCAGATTGCAGTCCCGATAATATATCGGGATTAGACTTTAGATTTGACCCATATTTATGCAGCTTTCAGTTATCATAGTCAATTACAATGTCAGGTATTTCCTGGAGCAGTGCCTTTACTCCGTTCAAAAGGCATGCAGGGGACTGAAGGCAGAGGTGATTGTAGTAGACAATAACTCAGGGGACAATAGTGTTGAATTTCTCTCTTCCGGGTTTCCATCTGTTCAGTTCCTTATTAATAACGAAAACCTTGGCTTTGCCAGGGCTTGCAACCAGGGATGGCAGAGGGCAAAAGGAGAGTATATTCTTTTCCTGAACCCTGATACCATAGTGCCGGAAGATGGTTTTGAAAAATGTCTGTCTTTTTTTCAGACAAACCCCGATGCCGGTGCACTGGGTGTAAAAATGCTGGACGGCAGCGGTAAATTTTTAAAAGAATCCAAAAGGGCTTTCCCTTCACCGCTTACCTCTTTATATAAATTGTGTGGCCTGGCTAAGTTATTTCCCCGTTCCCGCACATTTGCCCGTTATCACCTCGGCCACCTGGATGAAAACAAAAACAACGAAGTGGATGTACTGGCTGGTGCTTTCATGATGATCCGGAGAGAAGTGCTGGAAAAGGTAGGCAGCTTTGATGAGACCTTTTTCATGTACGGGGAAGACATTGATCTTAGTTACCGTATACAGCAGGCCGGGTATAAGAACTATTATTTTGCCGGCACCAGTATCATACATTTTAAAGGAGAGAGTACCCGTAAAGGCAGCATGAATTATGTGCGGATGTTTTACAGGGCTATGAGTGTTTTTGTAAAAAAACATTATGGAGGCAGCCGGGCAGGAGTATTCAATTTCCTGATTCAAACGGCCATCTGGTTCAGGGCCTTGCTTACGGCAATGGGCACATTTATCCGTCGTGCCGGGCTTCCCCTGATTGATGCAGGCCTCATCCTGCTTTCATTCTGGCTGATGAAAAATGTTTGGAATGAATATGTAAGAACGGATATACACTATGAAAACAAATTGCTGTGGATCGCTTTTCCCGCATTTACCATTTTTTATCTCATATCCGCTTATTATGCCGGCCTGTACGACCGATGGTATAAACGTTCTGAACTGGTCAGGTCTACTTTGATAGCAACATTGGTTTTATTAGCGGCCTATGCGTTATTGCCAGAGCAATACCGGTTTTCAAGGGCCATCATTTTATTTGGCGCCTTGCTGGCATTTGTATTGATCAGCCTCCTTCGATGGTTGCTGGTAAAGACAGAAGTATTGAACAGTGATAAGGAAAAAGAAGACCGCTACACTACTGTCATTGCAGGAAACGCTGATGAATACAGGCAAACAATGGAACTGCTGCAAGTGGCGGGTTTGCAACAAAGAATATTGGGCAGGGTGGATCCTGCCGGAAGCGATGCCAATTCACTTGGTTCCGTTAATAAACTTACCCAGCTAACGTCAACAGTTCCCTTTCGGGAAATCATTTTTTGCGAAGGAAAATTATCGTTTGCTGATATTATTAAAAATATGCAGCAGCTTCCCCGCGGAACGATCGCCAAAATACATGCAGAGGGCAGCCAGAGTATTGTGGGCAGTTGCTCGAGTAACACAGCAGGGGAAACCGTAACCAAAGAAAACGGTTTTAAACTGGCAGATCCTTATAACAGGAGATTGAAGAGGCTGATTGATACGAGCCTGGCATTACTGGCTCTCATCACCTTTCCTGTTCATCTTTTTTTGGTTAAAAAACCGGGATCTTTTTTGGCCAATTGTTTTACAGTATTGTTGGCACAGAAAACATGGGTAGGGTATGCAATACCGGATAAAAGCCTGCCGCAGTTAAAGCCATCAGTGCTGGCCTCCAATGGCATACCTGCCACAACCACTCAGCAACTCCCAAAAGAAAGCCTTCAAATGATGGACTATTGGTATGCACGGGACTATGAGCCGGCCACAGACCTTAAAATCATCCGGAAAATGTATCGGAAACTGGGCGGGGAATAACTTTGGTGATCTGCGTACAGCAATACTCCATTTCTTATATTCGTAACTTTAGATACCAACCAACCACAGCGCAGAATGGCTACCATTATCGATATAAAACTACCCAGGGCCCTGGCGGCAGCTTTACGAATTCCGCCCAACGACCCGAGAAGACAGCAGATAAGGGTATTAAAAAAATTGTTGAAGAAGGCAAGGTTTACAGAGTTTGGACAGCAGTACCGCTTTGATGAAGCATTATTGAGTAAGCATCCCGGAAGAAAATTCCAGGAACTGGTGCCGGTCCATGATTATAATAAGATCTATGAAGAGTGGTGGAAGAAAACATTGGACGGTGTTCCTGATGTTGCCTGGCCTGGAAAGATCAAATATTATGCATTAAGCTCCGGCACTTCCGAAGCAGCCAGCAAGTACATTCCGGTAACAAGAGATATGCTGCGCAGCAATACCGTCAATTATTTAAAGCAGCTTTTCAGCCTGATGCGCTATGAGGAAGCCAATAAGAAAGCAATGACAAAAGGCTTTCTGATGATTGGTGGCGCTACTGATCTTAAAAAAGGAAAAGCAGGCTGGTATGCCGGTGACCTCAGCGGTATCCTGGCTAAAAAAAGACCTTTTTGGTTTCAGAGCTTTTACAAACCCGGGGGGCGCATCGCAGCTATGTCCGACTGGAACCAGAAACTGCATGAAATAGTAGAACATGCCAAAGAATGGGATATTGGATATATAGTAGGTGTACCGGCATGGTGCCAGATGTGNNAGCTTTTTTGTTCATGGCGGTGTAGCATTTGAACCTTATAAGAAGGGGTTTGAAAAACTACTGGCCAAACCCATTGTTTATATAGAGAATTATTTATCCAGTGAAGGATTTATCGGCTTTAAAACAAGAGAACATGCAAAAGGCATGAAGCTGATATTGGATAACAATATTTTCTTCGAATTCGTTCCTTTTGATGAGAAAAATTTTGATGCAGATGGAAACATCATTGCAAGTCCCGAGGCGAAAATGATACATGAAGTGGAGGAGGGAAAAGAATACGCATTACTAATGAGCACCAATTCCGGTGCATGGCGCTACCTCATTGGCGATACAATAAAGTTTGTTGATCTGGAACGGTGTGAAGTAGTAATCACCGGCCGCACCAAACATTTCCTTAGCCTGACTGGCGAACACCTGAGTGTGGAAAACATGAACAAAGCCATCGAACTGGTGAGTGAAGAGCTCAATGTTAGCATACCAGAGTATACGGTGGTTGGATTTCCTCATGAAAATATGTTTGCCCACCGCTGGTATGTAGCTACTAATGATAAAGTAGATGCAGAACAGCTATGTAAACGAATAGATGAGCATCTCCGGCAGCTGAACGATGATTATGCCACAGAAAGAGACAGCGCCTTAAAAGAAGTATTCCTGGAAGTGTTGCCAGAAGAAAAGTTTCTTCAGTTCATGGAGCAAAAAGGAAAACTGGGCAGCCAGCATAAATTTCCAAGAGTAATGAAAGGAAAAATGCTGGAACAGTGGAACCGATTTTTACAAACGGGTCACATCTGATCTGGTTCATACTTTTCGTACTTTGTACTTCTTACTTCAATGTAAATGTTAGAAGCGGTCATTAAAGGACTTGGTTTTGGTTTGCTGCTGAGTATTTCAGTCGGTCCGGTTTTGTTTTCCATCATCAAACAAAGTCTGAATAATGGCCATAAGGGAGGCTTTGCTTTTGTGGCAGGCGTTTCTGCAAGTGATATTTCCCTGGTATTGCTGAGCAACATTTTTACAACATTGCTGGAAAGCCTGAAATTGTATAAAACGGAAATAGGAATTGCCGGGTGCATATTCCTCGTGTCCATGGGGATATTCTTTCTCTTTTTCAAAAAGGTAAAAGTGAACAAGGAGGGAGAGCAGGTTTTTAAATTCAGGAAAAGAGATTACGCCAAAATGTTTTTGTCAGGCTACCTGATGAATACCCTGAACCCGGCTATCTTTATTTTTTGGATAACAACTTCGACAGCCATAATCGGCCATACGGTGAACGAACGAATTGTGATTTTTACCACTTGCCTTTTATTCATGTTGTTGACAGATTGCCTGAAAGTGTTGCTGGCCGGAAAGATCCGCCGGAAACTAACACCGCACAATATTCATATCATTAACCGGGTTAACGGAATCATATTAATTGTATTTGGCATTGCACTGATATGGGGACTTATTTTTTATGGCAAAAAACTCTGACAACAGGACAAAGAATTTTTTGAGGGGATTATGGAAATGGACCAAACGGATCTTCCTTTGGCTTTTCATTTTCCAGTTATTTTATATCATTCTCTTAAAATGGGTGAACCCACCCATCACCGTCACTCAACTGGTAAGCTGGGTAAGTGGTCATGGACTGAAACGAGATTATGTAAGAAGCAGCTCCATATCACCCAACGCTAAACTGGCTGTTATTGCAGCAGAGGACCAGTTGTTTCCCGATCACAGCGGGTTTGACTGGAAGAGTATTAAGAAAGCGATGAAGTACAATGAGAAAAAACCAGGCCGTATCCGCGGGGCAAGTACCATTAGTCAGCAGGTAGCCAAAAATGTTTTTCTGTGGCAGGGTCGGAGCTGGCTAAGAAAAGGGCTGGAAGTATATTTCACTTTTATGATCGAACTGATCTGGGGAAAGAAAAGAATTCTGGAGATGTACCTGAACGTAGCGGAAATGGGAGAAGGGGTCTTCGGGATTGAAATGGCAGCGAATAAATATTTCAATAAACCGGCAAAAAACCTGACCAGGCAGGAAGCAGCGATGATAGCAGCCTGCCTGCCCAACCCGAAACGATATACGGTTAAGCCGTTGTCTGCTTATGTTTCTTCCCGGTCACAATTTGTGATGCGGCAAATGAATAACCTGCAGACCGATCCTGATATTCAAAAGCTGATTGGCCTTTCTCCTCCTTAATTAGTCCACAACCAGCTCAATCTTTTCGCTGTTGTGGGTAGACGGATAAGTTTGATGATTGATAGCAAAGCGAAGGAAATACTTGCCGGGGCTTAAAGCAGGATTAATCGTTATCGAAAAATTCTTTTGTTCGACTGCTTCTTTCAATACTATACCGGTAAAAATGTCCCTTTGCCATTTGCCTGCTTTATATATACCGATGCGTATCGTGTCACTTGCTGAGGCGGATCCGTTAATAAACCTCTTGTAATGTTCGGGTGCGATTATTGAGCATGTAAGATTTACTGCTTCATTTTCTTTGATACGTATCTTTCTTGTCGGGGGGGTAATATTAATTTTTGAAAAAGAGATAAATGAAGAGTCGTATTTGTAGCCCACAAAGCCAATCGGTGTTTTCATAGAATCAGGAAACCGCCAAAGATCCCAGATGTCTAAAAAATACACTGGTTTTCCCAGCAAAGAATCTTCTATCGGCCAGAAATTANNGAATAAAACCAGTACTTGGATGCCCGCTGATACGAATTGCTGAAAACAACAGGCAATCCCTTTGTTTTTTCCCGCATCTCCTGCGGCCATTTTTTCCAGGCATGATAGCGTTGCCGGATAGCTTTAACGGGAAGAATATCTGCAATCATGACCACTCTGCCGAAAAGAACCAACAAAAGGGTAACCGGCAATAAACGGTACAACCATTTTTGCCATTGCAGTTGTTCATTCAGAAACTGGTGCGCCAGTATAATGACTGCCACCAGGGCAGGAGAAGTCCAGTTACCTTCTACTTTTCCCCTGAATGAACTAAGCAGAAAAAAAACATAAATACCAATAAGGGTGAAACATAAAGCCCTTTCTGTTTTTGTTTTCGTTTTATACAAAAATGCGGCAGGCAACAATATAAAACCAGCAACAGGGCCTGCAATTAATAATTGTCCTAAAACATATTCGCTTGTAAAAGAAAACCTGTAAGCGTTTACATTGCTTTCAAACAAATGATAACGAAAGCTCACCCAGTCATGCTGGTATTGCCACCACAGGTGCGGGGTGAATAAAAGAAGGGAAAAAATACCGGCAACATATAATTGATACTTTGTGAAAAGCTTCAGGTTGGAGAGCAGTGTAAAAAAAACAATCAGCACTGCGTGGTACTTACTGTAAAGCAAAAAAGCGATGGACAGGCCCAGCAGGAATGTGTTCAGCACGGATTGAACAGCCGCAAACTTTTTATAACACCAAAAGAAGAGTGCAGTGAAAAAGATCAGGGGAATATCCGGCACAGCTACAAAACCAGTTAGCTGAATAACAGCCATAGACAATGCAATGGCATAAAACAGGAATGGGTTTTTGTTTTCTGTCAGCCTTTCAATGATCGCCAGCGAAAGAATATTTAAAAGCAGAGGAAAAAAACGTACACCCAGTTCATTGGGAAAAATGGCATAACCAGCTTTAACCAGCAGGGCTGTCATAGGCGGATGGTCAAAATAGCCCCAGTCCAGGTGGCGGGAAAAAACCCAGTAATAGGCTTCATCGTCCTGTAGCTCGGTAAGCCTGGCCTGTAGTAAACCAAGCAGCAACCACAAACCATAAAAAAGGAGGCGGTGATGTTTTGCCAATAGTTGTTTCATGCCGCAGCGAAAGTAAACACAAATCTCATTTCAGCAGGGTATCTACGGCGCTAACAGCTCTTTGAAGCCGTTGCTCATAATTACCAGAAATGTCAACCCATGGAACAGCCTGGTTTATCATCAGGTCTTTGTAGATAGCATATAATTTTTTACGGGTGTGCAGATCAGGATATTCTCTCAGTTCATCGTCCACCCAGGGCAAATCCGTATTACAAAGCAGGTAGAGGTCATATTTTCGTTCTACTATCTGGTCCAGTATAAAGCGGTGGCATTTATTGAAAACAAACTCACACCACACTTTCATTACATACATGTCGGTGTCAATGAACAGGGGCAGGTGGCCGCCATTTTCCAGGTAGGTTTGTGATTGATTTTCCAGGGTAATAGTGTATTCGTCTTCCAATGCCAGTTGGCCCTTGGCAATCGTCAGCAGGTCCTCAAACTCGTAATTCGTTCCATTGGTCAGCAGGTATTCACGGGCAAACTCCGGGCACCACGCAGTTTCGTAGTGCTGTGCCAGTTGCTCACATAAAGTGCTTTTGCCGGTGCTTTCAGGTCCGATGATGACGATTTTCTTGAGCATGACCCGAAAGATACTTTCTTGAATGATTATTTCTACCTTTTCTGAAGGAATAAAATTTTTTACCCGATTTAAAGTAAAAACCTTTCATGGTCGTCTTCCATTAAAAGAACGGCAATGCATGTGGCAATGGCAGGAGAAAAGCAAAATATCATACAGGCGGTAAAAGACTACGGCAGGCAATTGTTTGGATTCATCCGTAACCGGGTAAGTTCTCAAGAAGACGCAGAAGATATTTTACAGGATGTCTGGTATCAGTTCAGCGCCCAGACCAAAAGCGAGGACATTGTTAGTATCAGCGGCTGGTTGTACCGGGTGGCCCGAAACAGGATCAGCGACAGTTATAAGAGAAAAAAGGAAAACAGCCTGGAGGATATGATGGCAGAAGATGAGGAAGGTATATGGCAGGTGCCGGAGTTTATGACTGCAGAAAGTATAGATCCCGAAACATTACAGTTGCAGAAAATGTTCAGGGAAGAACTGGTCCAGGCCCTTGATGAACTTCCGGATAATCAACGCAGGGTTTTTATCTGGAATGAACTGGAGGACATGACACTGCAGCAGATTGCCCAAAGGGAAAAAGAAAATATTAAAACGATCATTTCCCGCAAACGATATGCGGTCCAATACCTGCGAAAACGACTTGACTATTTAAACAACGAATTCTTTAACGAATAAAAAACAAAAAACAGAAGTATGAAAAGTGTTATCAGAAGAAAACCATATTTAATCCCCTTGTTTATGATTCTCGGATTTGGGGCAGTGGCCTTGTTTGGCTGGATTGTAATGCTGCTTTGGAATGCTGCATTAGTACCCGTAACAGGTGCAGGTATTATAAGTTTTTGGCAGGCATTGGGCTTGCTAATACTCAGCCGGATATTGGTGGGTGGTTTTGGTGGTGGTAAAGGCAGGGGAAGCCGTATGGGAGCAAGATGGTCACATATGACCCCCGAGGAAAAGGAACGGTTCAAAGAATATTGCAGGAGCAGATGGGGAAAAGCCAATCCGGAAGAGCCACCCTTTACTGAAGTACAGTAAAGAAAAAAGCAACAGGTTAGAAAGCCTGTTGTTTTTTAGCTTTACTACTCCATTCAAACAACCCCCATACTGCCATAAATAACAGAATCAGATAATAAACACTGGTGAAAACATAGTGCTTAACAAAGTATAGGGGCATAGAAGCAATATTCGTAGCGACCCACCAATACCAGCTCTCCACTTTTTTCTTCGTCATCAGCCACATGCCGGTAAAAGCAGTAGCAGATGCAAAAGCATCTGCCCAGGGAATGGCATCTGGCGCAAAATCTTTTTTCAGGTAAGTAAGCAGTAAAAAAATAGTTATGTAAAAGGCGACAAAGAATGCCAATTGATACAACCACCATTTCCGGTCAGAAAAACTGATATGAACAACAGGATGCTTTTCCTTATCTTTTTTAGTCCACAATACCCAACCATAGATACTCATCACTGTATAATAAAAATTGACAGAGGCCTCACCGATCAGGTCTCCTTTAAAACTCAGCCATATGTAAATGATAGTATTGATAAGCCCTACCGGGTATACCAGTATGTTTTCTTTTCGGCTGAACCACACACTGGCAATACCGGCAAAAACGGCGATGTATTCCAGTAATGATGTTTTTTGTAAACCTTCTATAAACTGATGCCAGATTTCCTGTAAATCCAATGTTATAATTTCCTGTAAACATAATAAAAAAGCAAACCCTGATAGGTTTGCTTTTGATTGCAGTTGTATGTCGGCTTATTCTAGTGATTTTGAAGGAAAATATTAGCTGTTACTTTTCGCCCCTGCTCCAGGCCCAATGTAATGCTTGGCAGGTAATGAATACCTGCATAGAATCTTGACATGCCGGCTTCTTCACCAATGGCATAGAAAGAAAGATATGTTCTTGGCGACATATTCAAATAATCATATGTATGATCAGTAAATGTTTGTGGGCTACCAAACAATTTTGTCATTACATCAGCTGCTGCAGCCGAAAGGCTGGCATGGGCAGAAGAATATTCAGGATGTGCAGGTGTTCCGACAAGTGTACTCCAGTTGCTATATCCCATTACTTCCCTGATGAAAGTTATCGGGCGAACAAGGTTGTACTGGTATTTGGTTTGAAAACAAGTGATTAATGCATCATTCACAGCAGCGCCGGTCAATGCATATGCCAATGCTGTTTTATCCAGTTTTGCTTTTTC
The DNA here is from genome assembly GCA_002352145.1 of Chitinophagaceae bacterium UBA2789. Lineage (GTDB taxonomy): Bacteria > Bacteroidota > Bacteroidia > Chitinophagales > Chitinophagaceae > JJ008. Next base: position 16,458 of record DEHX01000102.1, on the reverse strand, counting down.
CTTACTCACTACCTGTTGAAGAATACTTAACCAGTGACCCGGTGATGAAACACCTGGTATATCTCTCCAGTACATTGCCATCGCCTTCTGATCATCGGTTACCACTTGTGAAGCATCGTATACCTGTTTTACCATTTGATAAAACGGAGAAGATGGATCAGTTGAATAAGCGATCGGTGCATTCAACTGTGTATTCGTTGTACTACCAGCAACTATAGTGCGATTATTACCCCAGTAAGGAGTAGCAGGCGCTGTATTTGCCGGAGGCGTCGGCTTCCAGAGCCCCGGGCCTGTTGGGACTGTATAAGGAGCACTTGCATTTTTATAACCATCTGTTTCTGACCAGGCGAATACTGCAGCGGCTACATCTTTTCCGAATTGAGCAGATACATTGATTTCATTATTTGATCTTGTTAAAAGGAATTGCTGTGTCAAAGCCGATTCCAATGAATCGATCGCAGCTTTATCAGTTGCATTTGCATTTGGAAAAAATGATCTGTTGATTGCAGCCATCGCTGCATTTACATTCGCTGGGTAATAGTAGTTTTTTGATTTAAGTGTAGCAGGCAGACCTGTCAATCCATTCCATTTTGCTGACCACTTCTTTTCTGTACTGGTAAGACCGGGCACCAGTGATTCAAAAGCGGCAATCCCGGTATAGGCAAAATGTCTTGCAAAACCATGATTGGAAACACCTGTTGCGTTTTTAATCAGGCGCAACTGGAGTGTCATCCATTTATCCAATACTTCAGATGAATAGCTGGATACATGATTTTTTTCTGTATCAATATCTTGACTTTTTTTGCACGATAAAAGAAGGGTAAGTGACATAATAGATGCCACGATAAATAATACATGAACAAAAAATTTGTTCAGTTTGCTTGTTGTTGTCATTGATTTAAGGTTTAATAGTTAATGATTTTAATTCTTTTTGGTAAAACGGTAAATAGCTGTGTAGGGCACTTCAACGGTTGCGCTTTCACTCATGGGTGCAGTAGCCGGCGCTTTACCTCCTGAAGTGGCAATACGCTGTATATACGCCACATCTTTAAAAAAACCTGTAGGTATCTTTCCGCTCTTTGGCATCAGCAGCAGCCAGTCAACACTATTTATATCAGGAGACGGAGCTGTCTTAGCCGGGGAAAAATGCTGTGCGAAAATGGAGTCTGCCGGAGACAAGGTCCAATGCGGCCCAGCGGCATGTGTTCCGATCTTTTTGCCGGTAACATCATACAGGTCTGCTAGCGGGGCAACGAACACCCATTCAAATACACCGGGACTTCCTGCTTTTGCTTGCGACTTATACTTCTGTACGCCTTCTGCGTAGTAAGTTGCTACTCTTGAATTACCTGCAGGTAAATTGGACGGAAGATCAATCACCCCAGGTATGACCAGGTTTTCACTTTGATTGATCTTATGCGCTGTCGGATTAGTGTCGACCTTATCTTTTTTGCAGCTTGTAATGATCGCAGCAAAAAAGATCATCGTTAAAAAACTTCTCATTTTAATTATGTTTTGTTTTTTCATTGTAAAAGGTTAAATGGTTTATAGTTTTTGATTAAAGTTGTTTTTATTTTTCACCATAAATAATGAGTGAACTTGCATCGATCTTTAAATACTGATCGGGATACTTGCGGTTCACAACATCGAATACCTCTCTTTTTATTTTTTCTTTCAGGAACTCATCTGTATTGCTTAAAGCTGCCACAACCGGTGCAGCCACTTCATTCATCACCGTCCAATACAGGTCCGTTGTTCCGCAATTCATCTGGGATTTTACTTCTGTTACTGAAATATTCTTCAATCCTGCCTGTTTGAATATATCCGCCATCAATCCTTCTTTGGCGGCACGAAACATACCAGGCGAACCGGGCGGGGATGCAGGCAATTCCATATGCTGATTGATTGTACCCATCATGGCAGTTATCCAAAAATTCTTTTCCGGAACATTCCATACCGAGGTAGCAATTCTTCCGCCTGGCTTTAATACCCGGTGCATTTCTTTTGCTGCTAAAAGCATATCGGGGAAAAACATAAAACCAAATCGACAACTGATGGCATCAAAACTGTTGTCAAGAAATGGGATATCAGATACATCGCATGTAAGTGTTTCAATATTATTTATTCCCCTCAGTAATGCATTCTCCCTCGCTATATCTACCATACCCTCGGCTAAATCGGTAATCACGACTTTACCATTTTTTACAAGATTGGCAATCGAAAGACCTGGCTCACCGGTACCAGATGCGATATCTAACACCACGTCATCATTTTCGGGATTAAGCTGATGAATAATTTCATCACCCATTGGTTTCAGAAAATCCATAAAAAGTTCATCCCATTTTTTCCATCCGGGAGAAAATTTATTCCAGGATGCCCGTTGCTGTTCACGGATAAGTTCAAGTTGTTTTTCCATGTTAAAAATTTTTAAATAATTGAGTGTTGTAAGCGGATAGTTTTAGTAAACTTTGTTTGAATATTGCGACACAAACATATCATCAAGGCAAAGTTTTGCTGAATATGTTCTTCCGAAGTGCCTTCCTATTTTTCCCATCGGAATGTTGTTTAAAAAAATATTTTATACTTTTTATTTTCCAAAGAGCGGCGCAGATAATATAAAAGGCGGCATTTGTTTTCCCAAAGGCGGAACGGTTCTTTAATGAACTTGTGGAAGAAAATATTGTACGATAAGTTGGTAACTTTAATAAGAAGGATGTACCGCTGATGTACAAATACTGTATTATAGTATCATTCTTTTTTTCATTTGCAACTATAAAAAGTATAGGGCAGTTGCTGAATGAAAAGAGCTTTACCCGTTATGCGACGGGTGATGGCTTGTCAGATAATACTGTTACAGGCATTGAACAAGATGCTGCAGGTTATATCTGGCTGGCCACTTTTTCGGGACTAAACCGCTATGATGGCTCCAGGTTTATAAAATATCACAGCACCAACGACAGCCTTTCTCCTGCAACAGAAAATTTTGTGAGAATAAACCGGTTGGATAAAGACAGAATTGCCTTTCTGCCTATGGGGCTTCATGTTGTAAATACCAAAACCAATGAACGGAGAAACCTTTTTATTCCCTACCATAATAAACAGTACCAGTATAAATACAATATGGTGGAGAGGGCAGCTGGTGATGATAAAGGAAACCTCTTTGTGCTTACCCGTTCCGGCTTTTATCATTATGATAAGAACTACCGGTTACTATTCCGCTTTGACTATTTTTCAGAGAAGGACCTGCCCACTGAACATTTTTACTTTGGTAATGATTTACTCGAACTTGACGATAAGCGATTACTGATAACGGCCCGACCGGGTTTATATATTTATAATAAGGAGAAAAAAGAGTTTCTAAAACTATCCCCAGGTCAGCTCCCTTTACTGGATGAGTTTACACATGACAATACCTATTACAAGTTCTTCCAAGTAAAACGGGGGAAACTGCTTGTTACAAAATCTGAATCGGACACTATTTTTTATATTGATATCAGTGTAAACAAAAAAATTGTTTCCCGATCGCCATTTACATTCAGTAATGATATTATTCAGTGGCGCTCAAAGCTGATACCTGTTAATGACAGCTTGTTTTATATTACAGGTCAAACATCAGGTTTTTATTCACTGAAACTAAACCCTTCTTCTGGTTCAGTGCAACTCATGCCTGAAAAGTATTTTGCGGATTATCTATGCAATGATTTGCTTACAGATAAAGAAAATCGGTTATGGGTAGCGACCAATAATGGCTTATTCCGCCAGAATGATAACCGGCACCAGGTACAGACAACCTATATATCCGATGAACTAAAGGCAAAGTTTCCTAACCTGAGCCTCACTTCCATATATGTCACTTCTGATAAAATATATGCAGGGGCAAGAGCCGGCGCCGGTTTGCTTGTATTTGATAAAAAAACATTCCGGTTTGAAAATAGCTGGTTCAATGGTTCTGATGTGAAAAACAATACGGTTTTTAAAATTGTATCGCCATATAACTCATCACTTATTATTGGTTCATTGGGCCCTATATCATTGTACAACAATACAAATGGATCAATAAAGACAATGCATCCACCCGGCTGGAATCCCAACGACTGGGCCGGCGATTTACTGAAAGACAGCCGCGGCGATATCTGGGTTAGCTCTTCGAATATTTACCGGTACAGACCAGCAGAAAAAAAATTTATACTCATTCCCTTTAGCCCGTCTATGCCTTCGGTCCCCGTGGCTATTGCTGAAGACAGGAATGGCAATATTTGGATGGCAGGTCACGGCATAATACGGTACAATGTTTCCTACAGCCGTTTTGATGAAAAGATTGATTCATTCCCTTATATAAAAATGCCCGATAAACAGGTGGGCCCCCTTGCTATTGACAGGGATAACAATATCTGGTTTGGCAGCGCCAACAACGGATTGATCGGGTATAATATTGACAAAAAATTATACAGGCATTTTACCACCGGTAACGGATTGCCGGGCAATGATATTTCTGCACTAATCATAATAGGAAATAAACTATGGATTGCCTGTTATGCCGGCCTTGCCTGTCTTGACCTCACATCCTTACAAATAAAAAGATTTGGAAAAGATGAAGGGTTTCCTGAAATGCCGCTGCAAAACAGGGCCGGTTTCTTTTACGATAGTTCACAACAGCAGTTGTATATCGGTTTCTCCACCGCATTGGTCAGGTTCAATCCTTACGAAATACTGACTCCTCAAAAGCAACCTTCTGTTTTTATAGAAAACATGGATATCGGGAACAAAAAAATTTATTTTCCCGGCAGGATTGTAAGCGCAACATGGAAACAAAATGATTTAAAGTTAACCATTGGCGTCATCAACTTTAATGACGGACGCAGCCAGGGCTATGCTTACCGCATTTTTAAAAATAGTAACTCACCCTGGCAACAGCTCGGCAATCAGCCATCCTTTAGTGTTTCCAATCTTTCACCGGGTAAACACCGGATACAGGTAAAAGTATTTTCACTAAATAACCAATGGCCCGAACAGGTAAAAGAAATTATCGTAGAAGTATTGCCCCCATTCTGGCAAAAAGATTGGTTCAGGATTATGGCAACCTTGTTGTCGCTGGCATTGATATTTTTATTTATACAATGGAGAATCGCTGTGGCCCGTAAAAAAGAAATGGAAAAAACACATGTACAGAAGCTGAAGGCCGACGACTATAAAAACAAATATGAACTGGAGCAAATCACAAATTATTTCTCATCATCACTGGCAGATAAGAAATCAGCTGATGAAGTATTGTGGGATGTAGCTGAAAACCTGATAGGAAGATTGAACTATCTGGATTGTATGATTTACTTGTGGAATGATGATAAAACAAAAATGATTCAAAAGGCGGCCTACGGTTTAAAAGCAAAGCCGGAGTTGCTTTCTGAACAGGTATTTGATGTAAAATCCGGACAGGGTGTGGTAGGATATGTTATGCAAACCAAGGAACCGGTGCTGATAAAAGATACAAGAACGGATAGCCGATACAGGGTGGATGAAGTAAGGCGCTTAAGTGAAATTTGCGTACCCATCATACATAATAATGAGTTGCTCGGTATTATAGATTCTGAACATCCCGAACTGAATTATTATTCCGAGAGGGATTTGAAAATCTTGACTACCATCGCCACACTTATTGGCAACAAATTAAAGCAACTTGAATCAGAACAAACACTGGAAGTAAAAGAACAGGAACTCAGCAACATTAATGAACAGCTGGCCGAAGCCAAACTTTCAGCCCTGCAGGCACAGATGAACCCGCATTTTGTTTTTAATGCGCTGAATAGCATCAAGCGGATGATATTAGATGGAGATGATGATAAAGCATCCCGCTACCTAAGCAAATTTGCCCATATGATACGAATGACATTGAATCATTCCAAAGAAACATTTGTAACAATTGCCGAAAACATTGAGTATATCAAAACCTATCTTGGAATGGAGCAACTGAGGTTTAATGATTCATTTAAATGGACAATTACAATTGCTGATAACATTGACGCCGACGAAACAAGGATAGCATCGTTAATGATACAGCCGTTGGTTGAAAATGCCATCTGGCACGGACTGTTGCATTCGGAAAAAGAGAAAATCCTTTCTATTTCTTTTACCCGCAATGAAGATACTATTACCTGTATTATTGAGGATAACGGTATTGGCATCCGGAAATCTCAAAAAGCAAAAGAACAGCATCAAAGTAATCATCGTTCTGTTGGTTTGGATAATCTCTACAACCGGATAAAAATTCTAAATGAAAAATTCAATGCTGGTTACAGTCTTATTATCACAGATTGTAGTGAGAATAATGAGAACTGTACAGGTACAAGAGTAACGCTTAAATTTATTATTAACGACAATTAAAAATATTTTCATGAAAGCAATTTTGGTTGACGATGAGCCCGATGGAGTAAAAGCCCTGCAGATGATGCTGGGACGACATTGCCCGTCAGTAGACATTGCAGCTGTTTGTAATAATGCTGACACAGCGAAACAGCAGATAGAGGCGATAAAGCCGGATGTTGTTTTTCTTGATATACAAATGCCCGGTAAAAGCGGCATAGAAATGATTGGTGAACTGCCTGAGAAAAAATTTGAAATCATATTTGTAACAGCACATAATGAGTATATGCTGCAGGCGCTACAGTACAGTGCAGCTGATTATTTGCTTAAGCCAGTAGATGAAGACAGATTAGCTGAAGCAGTACAAAGAGTAGAAAAAAGACTATTGGAAGGAAAAAAAGAAGAATTGACTGAAACATTGTTGTATAATATTGGTAAAGCAGGCCAGCCATCTGAAATGCGGTTGTGTTTACCAACATTGAAAGGATTTATTATTTTGAAATTGGATGATATTATTTATTGCGAGGCAGAAAGAAGTTACTCTGTTTTTCATATCGAAGGAAGGAAACCGGTAACTGTTTCAAAGCCGTTGATTGAATACGAAAACATGTTAACAAACACATCCTTCTTTCGTATTCACAAATCTTTTCTCATAAACATGAAGCATGTAAAAGAATATCAACGGGGTGAAGGCGGCATCGTTATTATGAGCAATGATGCACATATAGAAGTAAGCCGCCGCAAAAAAGAACAGTTCCTGGAAAAAATAAAAGAGATTTATAAGTATTAAGAAGTCACTGTATATTTTATCACAGGAATAAAACTGACATGCAGCCGGAATTTGTTTTTTAAGGGGAATAATATTATTGGGCAGGCTTCTTATACTTTCTCCAGCTTCTCAGGTACATTATCCCTTTTGATGTCTGAAATCTTGTTGGCACTTGTTGCCATTGTCCGCCGCCTGAGCGCCATACCAGGAAATGCAGGTGCGGTACAAACGCATAACCTGTTTTGCCACTAAGTGCAATGGGCTGTCCTTTTTTCACCGTGTCGCCAATATTAACCAGAACGCCGTTATGTTGCAGGTGCCAGTAACCGGCACGGGAGCCATCGGCATGCTGTATAACAATGTTGTTTCCTTCAGACCGGTATTTCCTGTTGAGACCGCCTTTCTTTCCGTCTTCTTTAGCCCTTACCACAATACCGTCTCTTGCTGCGGTGATGGTATCACCCTTCTTCATATTAAAGTCAAGAGCCGCTCTTTCTTTATGCGTAAAACGGCTGAAGTAACCCTGAATCACCCGGTATTTCTTTCTTTCCGGAAAGGGAAGAGCATACACATAACTTGTATCATCTTTAAGTATCCCCTTTTGCAACAGTTTTACCTCTTTGCGTAGCGGGTTTTTGCTCACTGAGCAGCCCACCATCAAAAGGATAAATACAAGCAGCAGGAACTTCATCCTGTAAATTTAAGCCCCTGCCCGATCCCTGACAATTTGTTAATGCCGATGGTTGTTTCGGCGTAACCATTCACAAATCGGTTAATTGTCTTTTGCTGGTTGGCTCCAATATTTATATCTTAATCCGGTAATCGGGTCATGAAATTAAAGCTGCTTATATACTGCTTCTTTGTTCTGTCAAACTTCCGGCTGCAAGGTCAATTTCTTTTCTCTAGCCTGGGAACAAAGGAAGGTATGTCTTCCAGGGATGTAAAAGATGCCTGTAAGGACAAGGATGGTTTTATTTGGTTTGGTACAAGCAATGGACTGAACAGGTATGATGGCAGCGGATTTAAGATTTATAGTCGCCAGTATAAAAACAGCCGCAGTCTTACCAGCGATATTATTAACTGCGTTTCCGAAGTGGATGGCAATATCTGGATAGGCACACCAACAGGTTTATTTGTATTAGACAAAAAAATGGATACCATCCGGCCGGTACTTTTTACTCCAAACAGATCTACAGGGGTGTTAAAGTTTGAGAAGGATTTTGAAAATAAAACATGGATAATTACTGACCACAGAATTTTCATTCTTAACAAAGGCATCCCGGAGCCGATAGAGAAAACATATCCCGGAACTGCCAGACTGGTCACATATAAGACCTTCAATACGGTGGAAAGAGATTCTTTCCGGAAAGGAATATGGTTCAGTGCAGACAACAACCTGTTTTTTTTTCATCAGCAATCAGGGCTTTTTTTTTCACAGGAAAACAACCCCTACAACTGGTCAATATTTCAAACAGGTCATGCTATAAGTTTGGCAGTTGATGCTACAGGGAAAATCTGGTTTATAACATCACTTCTTCCCTATTTACAACTTTTTGATTTTACCACTAATACGTCATCCCGGATTATGGATTCGGGTTTCGAGTACCCAAAAGTGCTGAAATCCGTCAATGCAGTTGGCAAACTAATGACCGACAGCAAAGGAAGAATATGGATAAGCACATGGGGCGGCGAACTGTTAATGAACATTGGTCCGAATAAAATAATTAACGTATCTGAGCAATCAATTACAGGGTATAAGCCGGCTTTCACCGTATTTGAAACTATTTACAGTGATGATGCCGGTAACGATTGGCTGCTCGGCAAGGACGGGGCAAATAAAATTTGGGGCAATTCTGTTTTTGATTATGTGACACAGCTTAAATATAATCCTGTTAAAGATAAAATCAGGGAATTTGCAGCGATTAACCGGGTAGTAAAAGCCGGGCCGCACGAATGGTGGATTTGCTCCGAAGCCGGGCTTCACAGATATAATAGTGTATCAAAAATACAAACCCGTACCATTATATCCCCAGATAATTACAGGGCAAACCGTTTTTTTCATGCAATATTTTACAGGAACGAATGGTGGTTTGCTACGGGCGATGGAATATTGATTTTAAATCCGGTCAGCAACCGGTTTAGAAAATTTACCCATTACGCAAAAGGCTATGAAATAAAAAACAAGTCAGTTACCAACTTGCTGGTTGACAAAAAAGGTAAACTCTGGTTTTCCGTCTGGAATGATGCACTTTACCGGTATGACCCTGTAACCAGTCAGACTGTAAGATATGACGGGCATGATGCCGGGCAAGGCGATATCCGTACGCTTAATTGTTCATCGGCTTCAGAAGATATCGAAGGTAACATCTGGATTACATCGCAGTTGCTACGGAAATTTGAAATCACTAAAGAGAAGTGGGTTAAGCCTTATTTGCCTGTGCATAAAGAATTGTTTGAACAGGAAGATAAATTCGGTGTAGCAGAAGATAAAAACGGAAATGTCTGGATTGGAGTCAGTAAAAAAGGTGTTTATTGTTTGAATAAAAAAGGTAATGTAATTGATTCAATTAACTCTGTAAATGGCTTAAGCTCTGATTTGGTTTATGAATTATGTATTGATAAATATAATCGTCTATGGGTAGTGACATCCGAGGCTGTTCATTTTGTAAACCTGGAGAACAAACATGTTTCTACACTCGATTTCAGGGCGCCATACCCTTTTGGAGATTTCTGGCCGGTGCTGAGAGCAGAAGATAGTTTACTGGCTGTTACCTATAATGATATAACCTGTTTTGTAAACCTGGATAAGCTGGGAGAAAAATTGCAGAAAAAAAAACCGCTTATTACTTCTATCAAAGTATTTGAGACAGAAATCCCTTTTGATTTCAGTAAGCCGGAGCTGAGCCTGAAACACAGCCAGAATTTTTTTACGATTTATTTTTCATCACCCCATCATAAAGAAATTCCTTCCATACAATATGCTTACAAACTGGAAGGCCTGAATATCGACTGGGTGTATTGCGGGAAAAGACAGGTGGCATCCTACTCAAATGTCAGCAACGGACATTATAGGTTTCTTGTAAAATCAACCAACTCAAACGGCGAATGGAGCGATGCTATTGCTATTGTAGAAATAAATATAAAAGCACCATTCTGGAAAACAGCCTGGTTCATATCACTTGTTGTCTTACTGGCCCTAACCATTCTTTGGCTGCTATATAAAAGATATGTTGCCAGAAATAAGAAAAAAATTATTGAAAAAACGATTGACTACTTTGCCAATTCTGTTTATGGTGAAAATTCCGTAAATGAAATCTGCTGGGACATTGCACGCAACTGTATATCTCAGTTACAGTTTGAAGATTGTGTGGTGTATTTGATTGATGAAAAGACAAACCGGCTTGTGCAAAAAGCGGCCTACGGCCCTAAAAACCCGAAAGGCCATGAGATAGAAAATCCCATTGAGGTTGAAATGGGCAATGGGATTGTCGGCACTGTTGCCTTAACCGGAAAACCCTTATTGATTGCAGATACTTCAAAAGATGAAAGATATGTAGTAGATGATGTGGCCAGGTTATCAGAGCTTGCCGTTCCCATATTGCATGAAAACAAAGTGATTGGCGTAATAGACTCAGAGCATCCACAAAAAAATTTCTTTTCCCACGAACATCTGAAAGCGCTAAGCACTATTGCTTCAATCAGTGCGAATAAAATTGCAGAAGCACAGGCAGAAGCATCGGCAAAGGAAAATGAAATAAAATTGTTGGAAATAAACAGGATGCTGGCCGAAAGCCAGCTGATGGCTTTGCGAGCACAAATGAACCCGCACTTTGTTTTCAACTGCCTTAACAGTATCCAGGAATGTATCGTAACACAGAAATATGGTGAGGCAAGCAATTATCTCAATAAATTTTCCAAGCTTTTCCGCATGGTGCTGAATAACTCAGGAAGAAACTTAGTTACTCTGGAAGAAGAGGCAGAAGTGCTTCGGCTGTACCTTGAACTGGAACTAATGCGTTTTGAAAACAGCTTCAGCTACACAATTCATATAGATGAAGAACTCGATCAGGAAGAAATTATGATTCCCTCCATGCTCGTTCAGCCTTATGTAGAGAATGCACTCTGGCATGGATTGATGCACCAGGAGGGAGAAAGAAAACTTGCAATATCGTTTGAAAAGATTTCAGATGAAGTTTTCGGTTGCATAATTGATGATAACGGTATTGGACGCAAAAAATCTTTTGAATTGAAACAACAGCAGAGTAAAGCAAAGCGGCACGAATCGAAAGGATTAAAAATTACTAAAGACAGGCTGGATGTTTTACGTAAACAAGGTTATCATGCTTCACTGGAGATTATTGACAAGTACGATGCACAGCAAAACCCGACCGGCACAAAAATCAATATTGAACTTTCAACCGATTTAGTTCATTAAAATGTTCTTTATGCTTAAAGCATTAATTGTAGATGACGAACACAAGGCCAGAAGTATTCTGCATCACTACCTGGTGAATTTTATTCCCGAAATAAAAAAAGTAGAACAGGCTGCTTCGGTGGATGAGGCATTGTCTGTGTTGCCAGGTTTAAGGCCAGATATAATTTTCCTGGATGTGGAAATGCCGCATAAAAACGGGTTTGATTTTTTAACTGCCGTTACCAATCCTGTTTTTGATGTAATTTTTACAACAGCGTATAATCAATATGCCATTCAAGCCATTCGTTTTAGCGCTTTAGACTATTTGCTTAAGCCTGTTGATCCGGAAGAATTGAAAGCAGCAGTGCAAAGGCACCTTAATAAGCGGGAAAACGAGGAACAAAGGCAAGAATTGTACACTAATCTGGTCCAGAATATCGAGAAGAAGGAGGTGAAGGATTTTAAAATTGCTGTTCCTTCGCTGGAAGGAATTTATTTCTTTAAAGTAGATGAGATAATAAGGCTGGAAGCCGAAAAAAGCTATACCCACATCCACCTCACTAGCCGCAAACCTTTTATTGCCAGTAAAACACTTAGGCATTTTGAGGATATGCTGGAGGAGTTCAAATTTATCCGTACCCACAAATCACATTTAGTGAATCCAAAGTATATTATGCGCATCAGCAACGACAACAGCTTTGTGGTTCTTTCTGATGGTTCACAGGTTGAAGTTTCCAGAAGAAAAAAAGAAGAAGTACAGGGGCAACTGAAACTTCGCTGACCGTTTGCTTAACGAGGCCCGCCGTTTATTGATTGGATTTGTATCCACCGGCTGGTAGATATTTAATTTGTATCCTAATAAAAAATAAAATTATGATACAGATTAAAAACTATCTCTTTGCAGGCCTGGCTATTTTCACGATTTCATCGTGCAGTAAGAATAATACTGACGTTATACCGCCTGTAACACAAGAACTAAAAAAAACCATTAAAACCAGTACCATTAACGGCAACATTAGTTTTGAGTTTGGTCCGGAGGGTAAGCCCAAACAATTCATCGTGGAAAGACCATGGGGTAGCTATCGTTACGACTTTATCTATGAGCCTGCTAAAGCAACTATTAATGTTTTTAACATTGCTACTAATCAGAAGGAGGAAACTTACCAGGCTTCTCTCAATGACAAAGGACATATAACACAACTGATTTTCGACCAATATGACAATAATGGAAATCCAACAGCAACTGCCACCACAAGCTACAGTTATAATGCCAAGGGATTGCTGGAAATGACAACCAGCCCTTCTTCTTTTTCAAAGAAATATTATTATGATACGGAGGGAAACAACATAAAAACAGAGTACTACAACGGCAGCGGGCAGTTAATTAATTATACCGAAAATGACTATAGTGACAAATTAGATAAATGCCCGGCTCATAACATAAACCAGTTTACCTGGCAGGGGTTTTTCCTTCCGGCTCTTTCTAAAAAGCTTTTGAACCACAAAAAACAAATTAATGCTGGCACAAACACAATCAACTTTGAAATCGGAATAACCTACGAACTGGATGCTGAAGGTTTTGTGAAAAAAGGTATGGTTGATGATCTTAACCCCGCTGGCACAGACTGGAGTTGGACGTTTACGTTTGATAAATAATGCACACCTAATCATTAACCAGGACCCGGTTCTCTTAGGCCGGGTTTTCCTTTTATTGTTTCATTTTCGCCACTTAATATTTGCTTTAGTATTACTAATTATCTGTGGTTATTTTTTTGGGGTTTTAATATTTTTTCTTAAGGCAGGCTTCAATGTACAGGTAGAAATCATCGGCCCCGGAAGCCTCTGTTTTACCGCTTACTTCATTGAGGGGTATGTTTTTTATACCGGTGTACTGTAAAAACTATTTCAGACCCATACCATCCCTGCTCTTTTTTACATTGGCTGAAAATGAAAAGGGCTTACATGCACTTGCTTTGCTTCTGCATCCATCCAATTTGACGGGAAAAATACTCTTGCAGGTAGCTTATAGCCTGATCAATTCTTTCGTAGTCTGTCATTGTTTTAAATTTACTACACAAAAATTGCAAACACTACTTATGCATACAACCCGTTTCTTGCGGAAAACACGGCTATGTTTTTTTACATGTGATATGGCTGAAACCCTCTGATTTGCAGAGTCAAACAAGGGTAACAGAAGTATAAAAGATTTCAGCGAGATGTTATTTTTTTACAATGTTTTTCTTTTCCGCTTCGATCATTGCATCGTAATCTATTCCTTCTTCCTTCATCAGTTGTAACCCGTAGTTCCGCAGGTAGGTAATTACTTCTATGGCTTTTTTCCCCTTTGGTGTTAAGCTATATTCAGTTCGGGGCGGAACCTCCGCAAATACCTTTTTGGAAACAAAACCTTCTGCCTCCAGCTCTTTTAATGTTTGCGTTAACATTTTCTGGCTGATATGGGCTATATCCTGTTGTAATTCGGTATAACGCCTTGTGTTCGTACGCAGCCTCCAAAGCACTGGTATCTTCCAGGTACCGCCGAGTTTTTTGAAAACAAAATCCACAGGATTGTAAAATCGTCTGTTTTTGATTATTACGTCAGGCATATGCTAAAAATACAGCTTACGCACCAAAAAGTTCGTTACAGCCTTATTGGTGTTTTACAAGGTTGTACTATCCGGCTGCAACAACTTTACGGTACAAAAATTTATCACATGTCAAACGTAAAAGAAGTAAATCAGTATGTGCATTTTCATGGAGCCCCCACAAAAGGTAAAATACTAATGGTAGCCAGCAGCCCGGCTGTTTCTCAACAAACCGGCTGGCCGATTGGTTTCTGGGCAGCGGAGCTAACTCATCCGTTGAGGGTATTTCAGGAAGCGGGATACGAAGTGGAACTGGTGAGCACTGAAGGCGGTGCTTTGCAAATGGACGGCTTCAGTAATCCTACCGATGCCAGTGGTTATTCAGCCCATGATGTGATCTCACTGGGATATATGCAACAGCAATGGTTCAATGACATGCTCGCCAACACAAAGAAATTATCAGCCATAAACCCTGCCGATTATGTGGCTATCTTTTTAGTGGGCGGCCAGGGTCCTATGTACACTTTCCGGGGTAATAAAGAATTGGAAAAACTTTTTGCCGCCTTCTATGAAAGCGGTAAACCCAGTGCCGCTGTTTGCCACTCGACTACCTTATTGCTGGAAGCAAAAACATCCAACGGTGAATTATTGGTTAAAGGAAAAACATGGACTGGCTTTGCTGATGCTGAAGAAGAATTTGCAGACCAGGCAGTAGGAATGAAAATTCAGCCTTACCGGATTGAAACGGAAGCAAAGAAAATTGATGGCACTAATTTTAAAGTGGCTGCGCCTTTTTCTTCTTATGCCATTGCAGACGGAAACTTAATAACCGGCCAGCAACAGAACAGTGGCGCTGCTGCGGCTGAACTGGTTGTTGAGCAATTAAACAAGTAAAAAATGAATATCGCAATCATCGGCACTGGTAATGTAGGCGGTGCCTTAGCTACGAAATGGGCACAAAAAGGCCATCACATTTTCTTGGGTGTAAATGATACAGCCAACTTCAAAGGAAGGGAATTGTTGAACAATCCCAATACCTCCGTTCATTCCGTTAAAGAAGCGGTACAACAAGCCGATGTTATACTTATCGCCACCCCAGCAACGGTGGCAGCAGAAGTGGCAGAATCGCTGGGAGATACCAGCGATAAGATCATCATTGATGCCATGAATGTGGTGATGGGAAAAGGGCCTGCAGGTTTCACCAATACCACAGACGCCATACTATCACATACACAATCAAAGGATGTGGTGAAATGCTTCAACACCACCGGGTTTAATAACATGCTGAACCCGGTTTATGGTAATACAGCGATCGATGTGTTTGTAGCAGGTGATAGTGTAAAGGGAAAAGAAGTGGCCTTACAACTGGCTAAAGATGCCGGCTTTGCCGAATGTTACAACGTAGGAGGAAACGACCGTTTTCAATTGATGGAACAATTTGCTTTCTTCTGGATCAACCTGGCCATGATGCAGGGACTGGGAAGAGAAATTGGTTTTAAACTCTTGAAACGATAACACCCCTGCAGTATGATAACAAAAAAGGTTTTCAATCCGCTGGCGATTGCTCGTTACATGAAAACGGAACTGGTAGTTTCAGTTTTATTATCAGCCGGTGTTTACTTGTTATACTATACAGGGCAAATAGAGAAAGCAAGTCTTCCTTTTTCCGTTGCAGTAATCCTGGGTAGCGCATTGGCTATCTTTCTCGCTTTTCGAAACAATAATGCCTATAGCCGCTGGTGGGAAGCAAGAACACTATGGGGAGGCATTACGAATAACAGCCGCATTTTTGCCCGGCAGATCATTGCCAATGCAGATAATGCAGTGCACACTGGAAAAGCACCGGCAGAACTCGTAGCTGCATACAAAAAGGAAATGATTTACCGGCAAATTGCATATGTCCATGCACTGCGATTGCAATTAAGAGGGCAACACAATCCTGGTGAATACCAGTATCTTTTGGATGAAAAAGAATTTTCAGAGATGATCCGGAAACAAAACCCTGCCAATTATCTTTTACTGGTGCAGGGTATAAGGATCAAAGAAGCCATGAATACAGAAATACTGGGAGCTTTTGATAATATCAGCCTTGAACCCACACTGGCCGGTTTCAACAATTTCCAGGGAGGGTGTGAACGCATACGCAATACACCCCTGCTGCGGCAATATCATTTTTTCACCAAATTATTCCTGCTGGTGTTTATGATCGTTTTGCCTTTTTCATTAATAAGTGATTTCAGTAAAATGGGAATGCCCTGGTTAATGATACCTGTAAGCATACTAATTTCCTTTGTATTTGGGGTAATGGGTAAAGTAGGCGAAGTGAATGAAGA
>DEHX01000114.1 GCA_002352145.1 Chitinophagaceae bacterium UBA2789 | reverse complement strand
ATTACTAAACTGCAAAAGGCCCGTATACCCGTTTTCATCCCCACTTCATCCACAAAAAAATCAGCGGTATGATGTGGTGGTGCCGATTTAGGGTCTTTTCCCTTTGGGCTGCCCCCGAGAAAGAAAAAAAGAGCAGGTGCTTTTGTGCCATAGTAGGAAAAATCTTCGGCCCCGGTGGTCCATTCGCCTTCCTTTACATTACCGGCTCCTGCAGCGGACTCGAACGAGGGAAGCATTTTCTTTACCAGCTCGGGTGTGTTATAGGTTACCAGCGTTTTAGTGTCAATCGTTACATCGGCAGTAGCGCCATTGGCTTCGGCAATTTTTTCGGCCGTCCATTTTATTCGCTGATGTACGTCTGATTGCATTTTACTGTCCAATGTCCGGATGGTTCCGCTCATTTCACATTCTTCTGATATGATATTCTGGCGAACACCACCGTTTATTTTTCCGACTGTAATTACAACCGGGGCTTTGGTCAATTCCATCTGGCGGCTTACAATATTTTGCAAGCCTTCGATTATCTGTGCAGCTGTTTGTATGGGGTCAACACCTTTCCAGGGTTTTGAACCATGACTTCCTTTGCCCTTTACTTTAATAGTAAACCAGTCGGCAGATGCCATATAAGCCCCGGGTTTATACTCAATTTTTCCTGCTTCTATATCCGACATGATATGCAACCCGAAAATAGCATCCACTTTAGGATTGTCCATTACACCTTCTTTGACCATCAGTGCGGCGCCTCCTTCTTCACCTTCGGGGGGACCCTCTTCAGCTGGTTGAAAAACAAACTTAATTGTACCGGCCAGTTCGTTTTTCATACCCGATAAAATTTCTGCGACAGACATCAGTATAGCGGTATGTGTGTCGTGCCCGCAGGCATGCATTACGCCAACCTCTTGCCCGTTGTAAGTTGTTTTTTGTTTGGATGCAAACGGAATATTAACTCTTTCGGTTACCGGTAACGCATCTATATCTGCACGCAAGGCGATGCAGGGACCCGGCTTACCCCCTTTTAATATACCTATCACACCAGTTTTTGCTACATTCTCAGTTGTTTCTATGCCCAGACTTTTTAGGTGTGCAGCTATGATCCTCGCTGTGCGAAACTCCCTGTTGCCTAATTCGGGGTTTTGATGAAAATCCCTTCGCCATTCTATACATTTAGGTTCAATTTTATCTGCGGCCAAAAAGGCTTTTGTTTTTAGTTTATCGGCGACCGATTGAGCAGACGCCAGAAAAGAGCAAACCATTAACAAAGAAGCAGCGAGACTTTTTTGCATAAGTAAATTTTTATGAATTTACTGTAATTGAGCTTTTGTCAGTGATTAATACTGCCTTTCATGAATTTTTTTATATTTAAAGCCCAATGCTGCTGCGACATCTACCATTTCTAAGGGCTGTGTTGTTACACAGTGTTACTGCTTTTGGCGGGCCACAGGCACATTTGGGTATGATGATGAAAACCTTTGTTCACTGTAAGCCCTATGTTACAGAGCAGGAACTTATGGAGTACAATGCATTTTGCCAGCTATTACCCGGGGCATCCTCTACACAGACACTGACCCTGATAGGGTACAAAAGAGGAGGGGTGCCGCTTGCCGTCGTTACATTGATAATCTGGATATTGCCAGCCAGTATTTTGATGGGAGGACTTTCGTTCTTGTTACAGTATATCGATCAGCGGGAGCTTGGCACAGATATTTTCAAGTTTATTGCGCCCATGGCTGTCGGGTTTCTTGCTTTTGCTGCATTCACAGCCTTTCCCCTTGCGGTAAATAATTTCATTACATGGGTGATAATGCTGACAGGAGCGGCCATTACCTATTTTCTATTTGGACAGGCATGGGTTATACCTGCCGTGATAATTGCCAGCGGAATTGTTACCAATATCAGCCGTAAGCGAATTCCGCAAACAGAACAAAGGCCAAGAAAAATAAAATGGTGGAATTTTTGGCTTTTCGGGATCATTTTCATCACAGCGGGAATTGTGAGTGAAATGGCAAGGAAAAATGATTGGCCCAACAGAAGACCCATCAATTTGTTTGAAAATACGTATCGTATGGGAAGCCTTGTTTTCGGAGGAGGACAAGTTTTGATACCGATGATGTATGAGCAGTGGAGTGTTCGTCCGGAGGTGATTAAAAATAAAAATCCCAATGCGGTACAGATCGATGAAAATGATCTTTATACAGGGATGGGAATTGTACGGGCAATGCCAGGCCCCGTCTTTTCCATCGCAGCTTTTACCGGCGGCATGGCTCTGAAGGATATGGGAACCGAGATGCAGGTATTGGGTTGCCTGATTGGAATGATAGCGATCTTTCTTCCCAGTGCACTGCTGGTTTTGTTTTTCTTTCCGATCTGGAACAACTTAAAAAAATACGCAGCTGTTTACCGGTCTTTAGAGGGAATCAATGCGGCTGTGGTAGGCATCATGGTGGCGTCCACTATTTATATAACAAAGGATATTTCAATTACTGAACTGAAAACGGTCAGCCTGCTTAATGTCGGGGTTATGCTGGGCACATTTCTATTACTGAATTTTACCAGGATTGCTCCGCCGTTTATTGTATTGGCCTGTCTGCTGCTGGGTTTTATTTCTTTCTGATCATTTCTTGTAATAACCACCTTTTTCAATTTCTTCCAGCACTTTATCCGGAAGTAAATAGCGTACAGATTTTCCTGATCGTATATTATTACGTATTAGTGTAGCCGAAATTTCCAATAACGGGGCCGTTACTATTTTCAGATCAGCTTTTATGGGATTACTTATCTCAAATCCGGGGCGGGGATAAACATAAACCGGGTAGTTTTTTATTATCGCCTCATAGTTTTTCCATTTATCAATATTCTGGAAGCTGTCGCTGCCCATGATAATGCAAAATTCATGTTCCGGGTTTTTTTCCGTGAGATATGCCAGGGTGTTTATTGTATAGGAGGGCTTGGGCAACGAGAATTCAATATCCGAAACCTTAATTCTGTTGTCATCTTCTGTAGCCAGCCTTACCAACTGCAGGCGGTGAAATTCATTAAGCAGACCTTTTTCGTTCTTTAGCGGATTGTGCGGTGAAACAATAAACCAAACTTTTTCAAGGTCTGTTTCGTTCAGGAAATGATTGGCTATTATCAGGTGGCCAACATGTACAGGATTAAAAGAACCAAAATATAACCCTATTTTCATTTAAATATTTGATAATCAATTGTTTAATTCGATTAATATTTGATCAGCCTCATTAAGCCGAAGGCTAAGATGGTATCCTGCCACTTGAACAGATACCGGATCTCCGAGAGGTGCAATTTGTTCCATTAATATCTTTTCACCAGGTACACATCCCATTTCCATCAGTTTTAAAAAAATATCATGGCTGTTAAACTCCTTGATAGTTCCCTCTTGACCTGGTTTTAATTCGGATAACTTGACAATCATTTTTCCATTATTACCACAAAGCTAATCTTGCTGATTTACATTTGCTTACGAAATTTGAAAAATGGCATACGTTGGCACTATTCATTTCTTTTTTCCTTTAAAGACAAACCTGACTAACAGAACGAAACTCAAAGTCTTTCTAGAAAGAATATTTCGAAAGGAGGGCAAAGCACTTGAGAAATTGAATTATATTTTTTGTTCTGACAAGGAGCTGTTGCGTATCAATCAGGATTACCTCGGGCATGATTATTACACCGATATTATAACTTTTGACTTATCAGGTAATAATAAGGCAACAATGGCTGAGATATATATAAGTGTAGAACGGGTTAAGGATAATGCCGGGCAATTGGGAGTTCCTTTTAAGGAAGAGTTGCACCGGGTAATTTTTCATGGAGTATTGCACCTCTGTGGGTATGGAGATAAAAATGAAAATCTGGCAAGGATAATGAGAGAGAAGGAGAACTTTTATCTAAATCAATATTTTAAGTAACGTTTCACGGGGAACGTTTTAGGATATACAGGTTCATGCGTTTCCCGTGGAACATAGGTTTGTTCCAAAATAAGCTTTTAAAGAGGGGGTTGAGGCGTACATTTGCACCCCATGTTTCCTGAATACGACGTAATTGTAGTAGGCGCCGGTCATGCCGGATGTGAAGCAGCTGCGGCTGCAGCAAATCTTGGTTCCAAAACCCTTTTGGTGACCATGAATATGCAAACCATTGCCCAAATGAGCTGTAATCCGGCCATGGGCGGTATTGCGAAGGGTCAGATTGTGAGAGAGATAGATGCCATCGGCGGCTATTCGGGAATCGTAACGGATCTTTCAACTATCCAATTCAGAATGCTGAACAGGAGCAAAGGGCCTGCTATGTGGAGTCCCCGGGCGCAGAATGACCGGATGCTCTTTCACCTGAAGTGGAGGGAAATGCTGGAAAAAACACCCAATCTTGAGTTTTACCAAGATATGGTAAAGGGGCTTTTAATAAAGGATAACAGATGTTGTGGAGTTATTACCGGCATGGGACATGAAATCAGGAGCAAATCTGTAGTGTTGACCAACGGAACCTTTCTCAATGGAATTGTACATATCGGCGAAAAGAATTTTGGGGGTGGAAGAATGGCTGAAAAGGCTGCAACAGGTATTACCGAGCAATTGGTTTCTTTAGGATTTGAGAGTGACCGATTGAAAACCGGTACGCCGCCCCGAATAGATGGCCGAAGCCTGGATTATAGCAAGATGGAAGAACAACCGGGAGATGATGAGGTGCTTGGCTTCTCTTTCCTGGATATAGAAAAGCCAAAAACACAAAGAAGTTGCTGGATTACCTACACTAACCAGTCAGTACATGATATTCTTAAAACAGGCTTTGATCGTAGCCCGATGTTCGCAGGCAGGATAGACGGAGTGGGCCCCCGGTATTGTCCAAGCATAGAAGATAAGATCAACCGTTTTGCAGAAAGGGAAAGGCACCAACTTTTTGTAGAACCAGAGGGATGGAATACCATAGAAATATATTTAAATGGCTTCTCCACATCCTTGCCGGAAGAAACTCAATACGAAGCGCTTCGTAATATACCTGGTTTTGAGAATGCCCGTATGTTCAGGCCTGGTTACGCTATTGAATATGATTTCTTTCCGCCCACACAGCTTAATTATNNGATGCCTATATCGGAGTATTGATAGACGACTTGATTAGCAAGGGCACCCAGGAACCTTACCGGATGTTTACATCAAGGGCTGAATTCAGGACATTGCTGAGGCAAGACAATGCAGACCTGCGTTTGACGGAATTAAGCTACAGGATGGGCCTTGCATCGCAGGAAAGAATGGACCGGGTGAAAAATAAGCGAGAATCGGTTGAGAAAATAAAAACTGTTTTAAAAGAAATGGCGATAGAGCCGGATGAGATAAACGGATGGTTTGGGCAAATCAATTCTTCTCCGATAATTGAAAAACAAAAAGCACAAAAGATACTTCTGCGTCCTGATGTGGAACTCCAGGAGTTCGCCGTAGCAATTCCAAGATTAAA
Organism: Chitinophagaceae bacterium UBA2789; assembly: GCA_002352145.1. Taxonomy (GTDB): domain Bacteria; phylum Bacteroidota; class Bacteroidia; order Chitinophagales; family Chitinophagaceae; genus JJ008. Next base: position 1,864 of record DEHX01000114.1, on the reverse strand, counting down.
AGAAGCACTATCGCCATTTACCAGAGAGGCCATTGAACAGGCTGCCATCCAGGTAAAATATGATGTTTATATAGAAAAGGAAAAAGAGCTGGTACAGCGAATGTCTCAATTGGAGGAACTGGAAATTCCGGAAGCATTCGATTATAAAAAAATAGCTTCTTTAGGTAATGAAGCAAGGGAAAAGCTCACCCGTATAAAACCCCGCACCCTCGGACAGGCCAGCCGCATATCCGGTATCAATCCCAGTGATGTACAGATATTGATGGTGTTTATGGGAAGATAAAGGCATCAAAAATTTCCTGTCAATTTAGTTCTCCCTCAGTATATAAGTTATACTGAATAGCTACCTTTAGTTTATCATTATTAAAACCATTAAACCTTCAATAAAAAATGAAAAAGAATATTTTCCTTTTTACAATTGTTTCCCTTGGATTTTTGTTTTCAAATACCAAAACGGAAGCACAGCAATACAAATTCCGCCAGGTAACGAATATGATGGGTATGAAAATGGAGACAACCATCTATGTGAAAGGAATGAGGAAACGAACAGAACCCGGAAGTATGATGGGCATGCCGGCCAGTCCCATTACAATAGAACAATGCGACCTGCAAAGAACCATTAAGATCAATGATAAAAAGAAGCTTTATTATATAGAGCCTTTTGCAAAAGATGATGAGGAAATTATTGATGAGGATGTAAAGACTGTACCGAAAACAAAAACGCCTCCCAAGCCTACCACTACACAAAAGGGAGGTATCATTTATATTTCATATAGTATTACTGATACTGGTGAGAGAAAAAAAATGTACGGCTTTAATGCCCGCCATGTATGGACCAGCAATAAAATGGTACCGTCTCCCGAATCCTGTACTATGAAGGACAGCCTGCTTATAAAAACAGATGGCTGGTACATTGACCTTCCACAATTCAACTGTCCGGTTAATTACAAAAGATATAACAATCCGCAGCAAACTGACCGACAAAAGCCGGAGTGTACAGACAAATTTGTAACCCGTAGACGGGGTAAAGGAAAATTAGGCTTTCCGCTTATTGAGACAACCACCATTATAATGGGTGATGGTAAAAAAAGTACCAGCCAGTTTGAAACCAATCTGGAAACATTAGAATTGACAACCGCCAAACTGGATTCAATGTTATTTGAAATTCCTATTGGATATACAGAAACAAAAAACGAGCAGGACCTGCAGGATAAGCTGGACATTAATGATATCATGAACCAGTACAAGAAAAACAATAATAATAATGATAACGATAAGCCAGCGGCGAATGATCCGAAGGGGGAAGGGAAAATCAGGATAGGAGTATTGGTTCCAACCGGAGACGAACAGGTGAATGCTGCTGATTTGCAACAATATCTTGCTGGTATATTAATCAGCGGTACTGTGGAAGCCGTAGCCGTTTCTTCAGAAGAAGAAGCCAAAAGTTCACAATGTGATTATTCACTTGCTACAACCTTTGTAAGGGTGAAAAGCGGCAGCAAAGTAGGTGGTCTGCTGAAAGCAGTAAAAAATGCAGACCCTAATGCAGCCTCTTCCTTTACTATAGAAGCAAATATGTTGTTGAAAAGCCTGGGAGACGGATCGGTAAAAGCACAGCCTAAAATTGACGGAAAGTTTGAAGGAAAGATTGATGATGCTGCCAAAAAAGCAATGGATGACGGAAGCCGGCAGGTGCTGAGAGCCATTAAGTAAAAAATTTTGTAATAAAAAAGGAAAGAGAACTCTTTCCTTTTTTATTGTTATGCTTTCAGGCAACCTCTTTGAGAGGCGGACTTGTAAGGTCTTCTTCCTGCAGTTCAATCCTTCTTGTAATGTCATTAAGTGATGAAAGACGCTGAACAGT
>DEHX01000115.1:10797-12876 GCA_002352145.1 Chitinophagaceae bacterium UBA2789 | reverse complement strand
CTGCGTTTTCCCGGCCTGGATGATATCCGGAATGTTTACCAGTCCGTGGCCAATTACCTGCAAATACCCAGTGGAAGCGGTGAGAGTCAATACTATGATTTTGACATTACAGACTTCCTGAAAAAATTTAAGCTTATCAGCCATACAACGTTGTATTCGTTAAAAGCACTGGAGCAGGATGGCTGGTTGTCCTTTAATGAACAGGTGTTTCTACCGGCCACTGTTATGTTCACCGTTTCCAAAGAAAGTCTTTATGCTTTTGAAAAAGAGAATCCGCAACTGGAATCCTGTATCAAAACTTTGCTTAGGGCTTATGAAGGTATTTTCGACCAGGCAACAGCTATTTCAGAAAAAGTAATAGCCGGGTTGATGAGGATGCCTTTTGATGATGTGAAAGCACAATTATTGCTGCTGAAAAGTGCTGGCATTATTGAATACCAACCACAAAAAGATACACCACAACTACTGATGCTCCGCAGCAGGATAAAAGCAGAAGACATATCCATTGATATGGCTGCTTATAACAAACGTAAAGAAAGATTCCGCCTGCGCATGAAGCAGATGGCCGCCTATGTAAAGGAAGAAGCCGAATGCCGCAGCCGTATCATTGGCAATTATTTCGGCGATGAAAAAATAAAGGCTTGTGGTATTTGTGATGATTGTCTTCGACAGAAATCAGCGCAGCTAAGCCAGGAAGAATTTGAAGTATTGCATCACCGCATAATCAATATGGTGAAATATGAATCGTTGCATACAAAAGACCTGCTGCAAAAATTAAATAGCATCAAAAAAGAAAAAGCCTGGAAAGTATTAGAGTTTCTACAGGCTGAAAATAAAATTGAAATGGATGCTACAGGGTGGGTAAAATTAAAATAAACTTTTTCTACGGCTGCGTCCTCCCAAACCCAGTACACCAAGTAATGAACGTATAATAGTGTTCCCCGCAGTTCTTGTCATGCTTCTGATGGTAGGATCATCAAAAACGGTCTTTTCTTTTTTTATAGTAGTTTTCTTCTCTTCTTTTTGTTCAGTTTGCTTTTGTTCTCCCTCTTTCTTCGAAGCTTCTTCTAGTTTTTCCGTTAGTATCTCATATGCACTCACATTATCAATTACCTGGTTATATTTTGATGCGATTTTAGACTTGCTTACCAAAGCATCAATTTCCATATCCGATAAAATATCCATGCGGCTTTGTGGCGGCCTTATCATACAATGCACCAGGGGAGTGGGAATACCTTTTTCATTCAATATTGTCACCAGGGCCTCTCCGGTTCCTAACTGGGTGATCAGGTCTTCTGTTTTATAAAAATCAGTCTCCGGGTAGTTTTCGGCTGTTTGTTTGATCACTTTTCTGTCTGCAGCTGTAAATGCCCGTAAAGCATGCTGCACTTTCAATCCCAATTGCGCCAGCACATCAGCCGGCACATCCATGGGGTTTTGCGTACAGAAATAAATTCCAATCCCTTTGGAACGTATCAGTTTGATGATCGTCTCTATTTGTTGTAATAATGCATCATTCGCCTCCTGGAAAATAAGATGGGCTTCATCAATAAACATGACCAGCTTTGGCTTGTCCATATCACCTTCCTCAGGACAGGTGGCATACAATTCTGCCAGCAGCTGCAACATGAATGTAGAAAACAGTTTAGGTCTGTCCTGCAGGTCAGTTACCCTAACAATTGAAATCATACCACGGCCATCATCACTGATGCGCATCAGGTCCTCTACTTCAAAACTTTTTTCTCCAAAAAACAGATCGGCGCCTTGTTGCTGCAACTCAATTACCTTTCTGAGTATCGTTCCAGTAGAAGTAGTTGATATTTTACCATAGGTCTTTTCCAACTCGGCTTTTCCCTCGTCACTGACATATTGCAGTACTTTAATGAAATCTTTCAAATCAAGCAGCGGCAGTTTATTATCGTCGCAGTATTTGAATATCATAGCTACAAAACCGCCCTGTGTATCATTAAGTCCCAAAATTTTTGATAACAACACCGGGCCAAACTCACTGACCGTAGCCCGAAGTCTTGCCCCTTTTTGTTCACTTAAAGTCAGTAAGTCAACAGGGTAAGCTGTTGG
>DEHX01000115.1:0-10716 GCA_002352145.1 Chitinophagaceae bacterium UBA2789 | reverse complement strand
AGCATGGCACAACCAATCTTGAACGATTCACCTTTGAATGTATATCCTGCCTTGACGATTTCCAGGAATTTTGTACTGTCTGCCATTGTTTTTATTTTAAACTTGATGAATTGAATAATCTATAACTCTTCTTCTCTCTCCAGCATTAAGATAGCACTTTGAGGAACGATAAAGTATTTTTCGTTCTCATACATCACTTCGGTGGCACCGCTGAGCAGGAATATCGCAAGGTCTCCTTCTCTGGCCTGTAATGGCACATATTTTACCTGTTCTTCCTCGCCCTTCCAGCTTTCCTCTTCGACCGGCATTGGAATCACATAGCCGGGACCAGCTTTTATCACATATCCCTGCTGTACTTTCTCCTTTTCCTGCACACCCGGTGGCAGGTACAAGCCACTGGCAGTACGTTCATCCGGCCGGGTTGGCTTTATCAATAACCGGTCGCCAATGACGATTAATTTTTTTAGCCTGTTATCAGGTGTTATATGCATGGCACAGTTTTTTATTATGTAAAGCAAAAGTAGACAGCAAAGGGTTTTAAACCACGGTGTTTTAACAAAATATTCAGCACCGATACTTGAACCCCCGAAATGCTTTAACTTTATTTGTCACCAATATAAAACCACTAGAAATGGAAGCGAAAAAACCTAAAATTCTGTTGTGCGAAGATGATCCGAACCTGGGAAGTGTGTTGAAGAATTATCTCGAACTGAACGATTATGATGTAACCCTGGAAAGAGATGGCCGCCTTGGCCTGGCCGCTTTTCAGCGGGAAAAATTTGAGCTCTGCCTGCTGGATGTGATGATGCCCAATATGGACGGCTTCACCCTGGCTGAAGAAATAAGAGATGTTGATCCTGACATTCCCCTGTTCTTTCTCAGCGCCAAAACGATGAAGGAAGATGTGATACAAGGCTATAAACTCGGCGCTGACGATTACATAACCAAGCCTTTTGACAGCGAAGTATTGCTGTTGAAAATAAAGGCCATCCTGAAAAGGAATGAAGAGCAGAACAAAGAATCAGAAAACAAAGAGTATGACCTGGCCAGCTATCATTTCAATCCCAAATTGCGCCAGCTAATTCATGATGGTGTAACCCAGACCCTGAGCCCGAAAGAAAATGAGTTATTGAAAATGCTGGCCGAGCACCTGAATGATTTATTACCAAGAGAAGCTGCACTGAAAAAAATCTGGGGCAGCGATACTTACTTTAACGGCCGTAGTATGGATGTGTATATTGCCAAACTCCGCAAATACCTGAAAGACGATCCGAAAATTGAGATTGTAAACATTCACGGAAACGGCTTCCGGTTAGTAGTGCAATAGAACTGCCATAAAAGGGATTATAAGGATTATGGGGCAACTCATAATCCTTTTTGTTTAGGAAAACAATGTTCCGGCTGACCCGGGTTTTGTTTTTCCCAAATGCTCATAGGCTTTTGCTGTAACTTCTCTTCCTCTTGGTGTACGCTGCATAAAACCTTCCTGGATGAGGAATGGTTCATAAACTTCTTCCAGTGTTCCTGCTTCCTCGCCCACTGCGGTGGCTATTGTGGTGATGCCAACAGGACCACCTTTGAACTTATCGATGATAGTAGAAAGGATTCGATTATCCATATCATCCAATCCATGTTCATCTACATTCAATGCCTTTAATGCATGTTGAGTAATGCCCAGGTCAATAATCCCATCATTCAGTACTTGTGCAAAGTCTCTCACCCTCCTTAGCAAACCATTGGCAATACGGGGAGTGCCCCGGCTTCTCCGGCCAATTTCTTCAATGGCATCTTTAGAAATTTTTGTTCCTAAAATGCCGGCTGAACGTTGTATGATTTTATTCAGCACCCCGGATTTATAATATTCTAACCTTGATTTTATGGCAAACCGGGATAAAAGTGGCGCTGTCAATAAGCCACTTCTGGTAGTTGCCCCAATAAGTGTAAAGGGGTTGAGGTTTATTTGAATGCTGCGGGCATTGGGGCCGCTGTCGATCATTATATCTATCCGATAATCTTCCATTGCTGCATACAAGTATTCTTCTACAACTGTACTGAGCCGGTGTATCTCATCTATAAACAAAACATCATTCGCTTCTAAACTTGTTAAAAGTCCGGCAAGATCACCCGGCTTTTCGATTACAGGACCCGATGTTTCTTTGATGTTTACTCCCAGTTCATTGGCAACAATTCTTGATAAGGTTGTTTTACCCAAACCCGGAGGACCATGAAATAAAACATGGTCCAGTGCTTCTCCTCTTATTTTAGCAGCTTTGATAAAAATCCGCAGGTTTTCAATGATCTGGTCCTGCCCGGAAAAATCATTTATTTGTGATGGCCTGATAGAATTCTCAAATGCCACATCCGCAGAACTTAAACTCTCTTTATCCGAATTCAGGTTAGGGTTTGCCATGAATATTTTTTGTAAACTTTGTAAAACTAATCATTAAAAAACACTTTTATGAAGGTGGGTATAATTGGCTCTGGCCAGGTTGGCCGTGTGCTGGCAACCGGTTTTTTAAAAGAAGGGCACCAGGTGATGCTGGGCACCAGGAACATCTCAAAGGAAGAAGTGGTAAAATGGCAACAGGAGAACAGAAGCGGGTTGTTAGGCTCTTTCCAGGAAACAGCACAATTTGGTGAAGTAATAGTTTTGGCTGTAAGCGGACTTGTTGTTGAAGATGCCATTTCACTGGCGGGCAAAGAACATTTCTTTGAAAAGATTGTGATTGACACAACTAATCCGCTGGCTGCAGTACCTCCTGATAACGGCGTATTAAAATTTTTTACCACACTGGAAGATTCTCTAATGGAAAGAATACAAAACATGATACCCGATGCAAAGGTGGTTAAAGCATTCAGCTGTGTGGGTAATGCGTTTATGTACAAACCGTCATTCAAAGAGGGTAAGCCTACAATGTTTATTTGCGGTAATGATGCTGAAGCTAAAGAAAAAGTATCGGTCATCCTTACATCTTTTGGATGGGAAACAGAGGATATGGGGCGGGTAGAAGCTGCCCGGGCTATCGAACCGCTATGTATACTTTGGTGCATTCCCGGTTTTATCCGTAACCAGTGGTCACATGCCTTTAAGTTATTAAAAGCATAATTGCTGCTACAGGTATTGGTTCAATTGCAGAATGATGTCCGGATCGGGACTGTTAGCCAGCCATTTTTCCTTTTCTGAGAATTTGCATACACCCGGATAATCCCCCTGCCAGTTGCCAATATCCAGTATTATCTGAAAATGAAGATGTGGCGGCCATTGGCCATTCTCTGCAGGAATTCCGAATTCTGCAAATATTTCACCGGCGGAAATCCGTTGTCCTTCGCGGATATTTTTGATTGAATTGAGGCTTAAATGGCCATATAGGGTAAAGAAAGTAAAGCCCTGCAGGTTATGCGAAAGAATAATAGTGGCGCCATAATCACCAAAGCGGTTATTAAAAGCAAAGCTGTGCACTATACCATCTAAGGGAGCTATTACTGCAGTATTTGGTTTTCCCCATATATCTGTTCCCAAGTGCAACCTTCTTGGTTCTTCGCCATCATTATTTCCATCAAATACTTTACTGGCACTGTACACTGTCCTGTGTTCTGCATAACCACCAATTCCATACCGTGCATGGCTATGCTCCAGTTTATTATTAACCCATTGGCTGAACCGGGTTATATCATTCAATATACCCGGCTCCAGTTCTTCGTTAGCTGCTGTAAAATCCAATAAAACAAGTTTATCCTTTACAGGGTCGAAAGGAATAACACGGTTAAATGAGATACCGGATGTCTTACTAATATTTTTAAAAGCTAAAGCCTGGTTCATTTTTTTAAAGTTAGAATATGCTACTGCAAAAAAAACACCCCGGAAAACCGGGGTGTTGTATGATTTGATAACTCTAAGCTTATTGTCTTCCGATAATTACAGGGAAGGTCTTCTCAGATGTTCTGATACCATCATCGTAGAAGAACTTAACCATATAAACACCAGATGGCAAGTGTGTCAGATCAATTGGCACAACCCTACCGTATGCCAAACCACTGAATGTTTTCTGACTTATTAACTGACCGGCAGAATTGTAAACATTCATACCAAGATAATTATACAACACACTATTGATCCTGATATTAAACTGACCGCCATTCGGATTCGGGAACAGAATTACCGCATTATCTCTCAGCAACCTGATTCTTTCCGGACAGTCAACCACAATCGCCTTAGTAGTATCTGTAGCAGTACATCCAAAGCTGTTGGTAAAGGTGTAGGTAAGTGTGTATGTACCTATCGCTGTTGCAGTTGGTACAAAATTGAAACCAGACACTCCAATGCCACTCCAGCTACCTCCTGTTGGTGTACCCACCAGCGGAACCAGCGTATCACTGATACAGATTCTGCGGTTCCAGAGGTCAGTAGCGCTTACTACTGGCAGCGGGTTCACAGTGAGTATAGCTGCATTAGAAGTCACATTCTGTCCGCAACTGTTGGTTACAATCACCCTGTAACGGTTTCCATTCAATGCCGTAGTTGTCGGAGACACAGTCAATGTTGGAGTGTATGAACCACCTGTTGTAAGGTTAGTCCAGGTAACGCCACCATTAGTGCTTACCTGCCACTGATAGATATTCGGAGCAGGAACTCCGGTTGCAGCAACAGTGAACGTTGCATTAACACCGGCACAAACGGTAAGGTTTGCAGGCTGTGTAGTAATAGTCGGCGGAGTAGCCACTACCAATGTAACTGAACTAGATGTTGCTGGCGGAGGACAAACACCAGAAACAATAACACGGAACCTGTGACCATTCTGTGTTGTCTGTACATTCAGTAAAGTAAGGGTAGATGTAGTTACACCTGCATACTGTGTACCATTATTAACCAGGTTGGTCCATGTTGTTCCGTTATCCGTACTGATCTGCCACTGGTAGGTTAAGCCTGTACCTGTTGCAGTCACTGAATAGTTCACATTAAAGCCAGGGCAAACAGGTGCTGACAATGCCTGTGGCTGTACTGTGATAGCAGGCAACTGATTCACAGTAACGGTTACAGTGGCAGGAGCAGAAGTACAACCTGCTACCGTTGCTGTGGCAGTATATGTAGTGGTAGTCGGAGGTGCAGCCCATACCGTAGTAACCGGTGTTCCGGTATAAGGTATAGTGGCTGCAGCATTTGTATACAGGTTAGTTGTTGGACTGAATACAACCGGTGAAGGTGTAGTCACAATTATACCCCAATCTATTAGTGAACCTGTATCACCACCACCATTATCAGACATAGTTAGTGTCCAGTTACCCGTTGCAGCACAAGGGAACGTAGCACCAGCCCAAGTATGCGCTGCTCCGGCAGTATTTGAAGGCAGGTAAGATCCAGCCGGAATAGTTGTAGGCCCGGAGTTGGTTTCTGGCAAAATAGTAGCTGCTGAAAGATCGAATGTATAAACCCCACCCAGGTTTTGAGAATTTCCAAATGTAGTTGCCGGAACACCTGGTCTGTCAAAGAGGAATGTTGTTCCACATGGACTGGTTACTCTAAAAATCAAATCCCCAACCCATGTATGGTTAGCATTAATTCTTACTTTAAGATCAGCTGGATTTGCTATTGAAATACCGGCTGGTAATACAATAGCCGGTGTAGTAACACCTGCCGGATTATTATCCGGGATAGCAAGATTGAGTGTTGCAGAGTTGAAAGTCTGTGTAACACCCGGAACAGCAGTTGCAGTCAACTGCTGAATATTACCTGCACAAATTACCGGAGCAGCCGGAGCAATAGTTACAACAGGTGTCGGGTTCACCAATACATTCACATTGGTACTTACAGAACAGCCGTTTCCGTCAGTAGAAGTGAACACATAAGTATGGTTACCCGCAGGAATATTGCTTACAGGGAATGAAGCTGTGGCATTATTTGCTCCGGATAATACCGGCGCACCGATAGTTCCGGGTCCTGTAAGCGTATGCGTATAGTTTGCCGGAACAGGGCCAATAATTTCCCATGATACCAAAGTACCCGCATCGCCCGCTGCTGCATCGGATGCATTAAGTACCCAGTTACCTGCAGTAGCACAAGGGAAAGTTAAGCCTGCCCAGTTATGCGGGTTACCAGGAGCGTCAGACGGACGATATGATCCTGCAGCAATTACACCACCTCCGGTTTCAGGTATTATTGTAGCAGCAGTTACATCAAATGTGTAAACACCTGACAAATCCGCCGAATTTCCGAATGTGGAGGCGGGTACTCCAGGCCTGTCAAACAGGAAGGTTGTTCCGCATGGGCTGGTAAGTGTAAATCTAACATCACCTACCCATGTATGTGTTGTATTTATTCTTACCCTTAGGTTGTTTGCATTTGCAATTGAATTTGCAGGCAGTACAATAGTAGAGTTTACTCCTGTAGGATTACCATCCGGTATAGGAAGATTGATTGTTCCGGAAGAACCTAAAGTACCTAAACTCACGGCAAAAGATCCGTTCACTGCTGTACCAGCGATAGTAGTAGAACCGGGGCTGCATGTTACAGCGGGGTTAGCTGCTACTCCTGTATGAGATAACTGGTCAACTGTCAGAGTACCTGCATTACTTGTTGCAGTACCACAACCTCCTGTTACCACACACCTGTATAAATTACCATTCATTGGTGCAGTAACCGGGTTAATAGTTAATGTAGCAGTTGTTACACCAGAATAAGGAGCAGTATTGGTGAGGTTGGTCCATGGGCCACCTGCACCAGTAGTGCTTATTTGCCACTGGTAAGTCAATGGTGCTGTACCTGCAGCTACTACACTGAATGTGGCGGCGCTTCCTGCACAAACAATAGCCGAGTTAACTGGCTGTGTGGTGATCGTAGTAACAGGATTAACAGTTATAGTCACATTTACAGGCGCAGATGTACAACCGTTTACAGTTGTTGTAGCCGTGTACGTTGTTGTAGCTACAGGAGATGCCCATACCGTACTTTGTGCAGTACCAGTATACGGTATCGTAGCTCCTGCATTATTAAATAATCCGTTCTGCGGAGTAAATACGGCATTAGCTGGTGGAGGAGCGTTGAATGTGATGCTCCATCCGCCACTGATGCTTCCTGCGTCACCTACCAGATCATCCACAACATACAGGCTCCAGTTACCATTGGGGTTACCTGTAAAAGTGGCTAAAGTTGTTGCCGTTGGTGCTGTCAAAGGTCCGGGTGCAGGATAATTATCGCCTGCCCCAATATTAGTTGGTCTGTATGTTCCTGTCGGATTCAAGGCAGCATCAGCCATCAATGAAGCTGCTGCATCATCNNTCAACATCATCCGGGAAAGTATGAGAGAAGTTGTTTAACACAACAGTCGCTACATTCACGCCACCAGTTGGCAAACCACTTACATTAATGGTAGAAGGGTAAGGTGTAGCTACACCGCTGGCAGGAATTGTAATTGCAGCCGCAGAACTGAATGTAGTCAATGAACCACCAGTTCCGGTTGCTGTTAACTGCACAATACCACCAGGACAAATAGCTGCAGATGAAGGTGAAATAGTCAGGCTCGGTATCGGGTTCACCTGAACAGATACGTTAGTACTAACAGAACATCCAACTGCATCCGTAGAAGTGAATGTATAATTATATGTACCCGGGGCGAGACCGCTAACAGTGAAGCTTCCTGTTGCATTATTAGGTCCGCTTGATGGGTTTTGCGTAATTGTTCCGGGACCGGTTAATGTATGTGTGTAACCGCCTGGTACTATGATTGCCCAATCAACCAATGTCCCTACATCACCAACGGCTCCATCCGCTACGGATAAAGTCCAGTTTCCGCCTGCACTGCAGGGGAAAGCAGCACCAGCCCAGTTATGCGGAGCGCCAAATGCATCAGTTGGCCTGTATATGCCTGTAGGTACGGGGCTGGCAGGGGCTTCAGGAAATGCTGTTGCCGCTGTGAGATCAAATTCATACACACCTGCCAGATCAGATGAACTGCCACAGCATGTACCCGGAGGGTTCAGGCCTGGCCTGTCAAACAAATAAGTTACGCCACAAGGACTGGTTAATTGGAAAGTCAAATCCCCAACCCATGTATGGTTTGCATTAATCCGTACTTTCAGATCATTTGCGTTTGTTATGTTTATTGCTGGTAATGCAATTGTACTATTGACAGAACCGTTATCAACGATTGCCAGATTGATTGTACCTGAACTGAAAGTACCAGTACCACCCACTGTACCACCGCTGGCAGTACCTGTGATGGTAGTAGAACCAGTTGTGTTAGTACAAACAGGATTGGGTAAAGGTGCCACACCTGAATGGGTTGGCAATGGGTTCACTGTTAATAATGCCGCCGTACTTGTAACAGAACCAGAGCAGCCCGGTGAACTTGTTGTAACCACACACCTGTACAAATAGCCATTTGCTGCTATTGTTACAGGCCCGGGAGAATATGAAGATGAGTTGGCTCCTGCGATTGGGAGATATGTAGCACCTCCATCAGTACTTCTTTCCCACTGGTATCCCAAACCAACACCTGTTGCTCCTACAGAGAAAGTAGGTGTACCACTACCACAGAATGATTGTGCAAGCGGTTGAGATACGATAACAGGGTCAGCGTAGAGACCATTAACGGTCATAGAATAAGTAACATCGCCTCCATTGGGACTTGTAGCCACCAGTACTACCGTAGCTCCATTTGCAACATCAAATGAAAAAGACTGGGGAGTTCCAGAAACAGCACTTGTAAGAGGGTCAGCTAAAAAATTAGTACACAAACTAGCCGGATTAAAACTACCGGAATAGGCAGTTACATGCACAGCTGTTCCTGTACCAGAAACCCAATTGATATTAACTGTTACACACTGATTGGTACCGGTTGAGTTTGTCAAGGTATATGTTTCATAAAAATAGGGGCCTACACCACCAAAAGGTCCGGGGCAGGCAACGGGTACTGCACAACTTGCCGGCGTTCCAGCCGGACGTAATAGCCGATCTGCCATTGAAGCATCCGTTCCATCAATAGTGCTATTATAAGTACAGGCACCTTCCGGAACAATTCTCTGTGCAATCTCCGGGTCGTTTGCCATTTGTTTTTTTATGCGGTCAGCTATTTCCTGCTGAGGATAATTGCCAATTTGCTGATAAGCTCTTAAGGCAGCCTTTGCTTTCTTATCAGCATAAGCACTTATGGCCTGCGGGTTATCACTGATATTTCCAATCTTTTCAGTGAAAACAACTTTTCCTCCATTGGAAATTTCATAACGAACACTCCCATCATTTTCATTGATGAGTTTATAGTTTGCCTTCCCTGGATTTTGGGCAAACAGGCTTGCACTAAAAGCCATTAATGCAAAAGAGAAAATAAAACGGATTGAAATTTTTCTTAAAACCGGAGAAATGGACAATTGATGTACATTTTCCGTTTGCGGGTAAAGAAAACGCATACGCAGTTAGTTTAATAGTTAAGCCAGGGGATATACCCACTTGGCGTCCCGAATGTAAGAAAATTTCTTTTACTACATGGTAAATTTCCTTCGTAAGTTTTTTTCGGAAAAGAATGGTAAAAGATTGAATGACTATCATTTCGGGATACTAACAGGCAGGCCTTGCCGTTTTATGCAAGCAGTAACATATTCCTTAAAAAAACATCATTCATTGAAGCCAGAAAAACGCATTTTTGTTGCCTTTGGCCTGCTTGGCTTGTTGCTGTCTGCTGATAGTTACAGTCAAATGATTACAGGCACCTGGAAGGGCCGGATAAACCGGCAAAAAGTAGAAGTCAAAATTATTCAGAAAGGTGACAGCCTGACTGGTACATCATATTATTATGAATCCCCGGGCAATTACAGGAGGTATTCTATCAAAGGATATTTTGATGCCCGTACTAATGAGGCCGTTTGGTGGGATGACCAGTTACTGGAAGAAAAATCGGGTCGCTTTAGTATTGGCACACCCGGAAAAATGCCCCTGTTATCAAGGGCTGATTTTAACTGTCCGGGCGGGGGTAAAATGATGCTGGATGGTAAAGCCTCCAGGATTGATGATGAAACTGTTATTAAAGGCGAGGTTCACCTGGATAAAACCGGTCAACCCGTTTTTGAAGATGAATGGGATTTTGTAATAGATAACTACACGGTGGGTGCTAATGACCCCGATATTATTGACAGTATTGCATTGATTGCAAAACACCCAACTCCTGTTATAATCAATACTGAATCCGATGGAAAACCTGTAACTATTTCCCCTTCCCCGCCTGTTGAAGAAAAAACATTACCCGAAAAAAAAGAGCCTGAAAAAGAAAAACCTGTGATCGTCAACTCTAAGCCATTGGTAGTTCCAACCATTGAAGAGAAATTCATTTCAAGACAAAAAACATTTATTAAAGAAATACCTCTTACCGGTGATTCAGTTGAACTAAAGTTTTATGATAACGCAGAAATTGACGGAGATTCCATATCCCTTTTCCTGAATGACAAATTACTACAGCAACATATACGGCTAACCGCCAACGCATACATTATTAAACTGGCAATAAAAGAACTTCGCCCAACGAATGAACTGGTAATGGTAGCTGAAAACCTTGGAGCTATTCCCCCCAATACAGCTTATATGGTTGCTATCATTAATGATGAACGGCATGATGCTTACCTCGCCAGTACGGAAGGCAGCAGTGCTATGATAAGATTCACCAAAAAAGAGTAAAAAGAAAAAGACCAGCCAATGTTTTGGCTGGTCTTCATGTATTGGTTTAACAGTTGTGT
>DEHX01000172.1 GCA_002352145.1 Chitinophagaceae bacterium UBA2789 | reverse complement strand
CTGAATAAATATGCGAAGAACTTAAATGAACTGGCCAGGCAGGGAAAACTCGATCCTGTTATCGGCCGTGATGAAGAGATAAGAAGAACACTGCACATACTTTCCCGCAGAACAAAGAACAACCCGATATTGGTAGGTGAACCCGGTGTGGGTAAAACAGCCATCGCCGAAGGCATTGCACACCGTATTGTAAACGGTGATGTGCCCGAGAACCTGAAATCAAAAATTATCTATGCACTCGATATGGGCCTGCTTATTGCCGGTGCCAAGTATAAAGGTGAGTTTGAAGAAAGACTGAAAGCTGTAGTGAAAGAAGTGAGCAGCAGCGATGGCGAGATCATATTATTCATTGATGAAATACATACCCTGGTAGGTGCAGGCGGTGGCGAAGGTGCTATGGACGCCGCCAACATTTTGAAGCCGGCGCTGGCCAAAGGTGATTTAAGGGCTGTAGGTGCAACAACATTAAACGAATACCAGAAATTCTTTGAAAAAGATAAAGCACTGGAACGCCGTTTCCAGAAAGTGATGGTGGATGAACCATCCGTGGAAGATGCTATCTCTATCCTCCGGGGTTTGAAGGACCGTTACGAAACACACCACCATGTACGCATCAAGGATGAAGCCATCATTGCGGCTGTGGAATTATCCAGCCGCTATATCACTGATCGTTTCTTACCGGATAAGGCTATTGACTTAATTGATGAAAGTGCTGCCAAACTTCGCCTGGAAATGAACTCCATGCCCGAAGAACTCGATACATTAGAAAGACAGATTCGTCAGTTAGAAATAGAAAGGGAAGCGATCAAGAGGGAGAACGATGAACTAAAACTAAAAGAACTCAACACCGAGATCGCCAACCTGGCCGTAACAAGAGATACCCTGAAAGCAAAATGGAAAGAAGAAAAAGAATTAGTGGAAAAAATACAGGAGGCTAAAGCTAAGGTTGAGGAGTTGAAACAACAGGCTGAACGTTTTGAAAGGGAAGGTGATTATGGCAAAGTAGCTGAAATACGTTATGGAAAAATCAAAGAACAGGAAACACTCATTAACCAGTTAACCAGTCAGCTAATTAACTCCACCGAGAAGCGATTACTCAAGGAAGAAGTTGACGCCGAAGACATTGCCGAGAGCATTGCCAAGGCCACCGGCATCCCCGTACAAAAAATGCTGCAGAGCGACCGGGAAAAACTCCTGCACCTCGAAGAGCATTTGCATGAACGAGTAGTGGGACAGGAAGAAGCCATCACCGCCGTAGCCGATGCCATACGCCGCAGCCGGGCCGGTTTGCAGGATCCGAAAAAACCAATCGGTTCTTTCATCTTCCTCGGTACTACCGGTGTGGGTAAAACAGAACTGGCCAAAGCCCTTGCCGAATATTTGTTTGATGACGAAAGCATGATGACGAGGATTGACATGAGTGAGTACCAGGAAAAACATACCGTATCAAGACTGGTAGGTGCGCCTCCGGGTTATGTGGGTTACGATGAAGGCGGGCAGCTCACCGAAGCCGTAAGAAGAAAACCTTACAGTGTAGTGTTACTCGATGAAATTGAAAAGGCACACCCTGATGTATGGAATGTATTATTGCAAGTGTTAGATGATGGCCGCCTCACCGATAACAAAGGCCGGGTAGTGAATTTCAAGAACACTATCATCATTATGACCAGCAATATTGGCAGCCACCTCATCATGGATGCATTTGAGAAAGTGACCGAAAAAAATATTGAAGCAGCTACCGAAAAAGCGAAGCTGGAAGTAATGAACCTGCTGCGCCAGACCATACGGCCGGAGTTTCTCAATCGGGTGGATGAGATCATCATGTTCCAGCCGCTGCTGAAGAAGGAGATAGCCGGCATTGTGAAGATCCAGCTCAACAACCTGAAAAAACTGGTAGCCGACAGCGGCATACAATTACAGTTCAGCGACTATGCGCTGGAGTTTTTGGCCGAGCAGGGCTTCGACCCGCAGTTTGGTGCCCGGCCACTGAAGCGGCTGATACAAAAAGAAATTGTAAACCAGCTGAGCAAACGCATACTGGCCGGTGATATTGATAAAACAAAACCGGTGTTGGTGGATGTATTTGACGGCGTAGTTGTATTCCGGAATGAAACACCGGAAAGGATAAACTGAGATGCCAGAAAAGTGAAATAATATTGGTATTATTGTTTTACACCAACCAGCATGAACATAATTCAAATTATATCGGACTATGTCTTAAGTGATAGCTCAGAAGGTGCAATTATGATTAATGGAGATTGGGGAATTGGAAAGAGTTATTATTGGAGAAATATTATTGTCCCTGAATTAGAGAAGCATGAAAATCCATCAACTGGCAAAAAATATAAGTGTTTATATGTTTCATTAAATGGTATTAGTAAGCCTGAAGATATTTTTAATCAAATTGTCATTAGTAAACTTCCTTGGACGAAAAGTAAAGCTGCTAAAATTGCAAGCTCACTAGGTGCAATTATGTTCAATGCGGCTGGAAAGATTCCGTTTGTTAATCAAAAGGCCGGAGAACATTCGACGGATACTTTTAAGTCTTTTAAAATCGATGATTTTTTAAATTTTAAAAATAACATAATATGTTTTGATGATTTGGAGCGTATTGGAAATGAATGTAGTAATGAAGATATTCTCGGGTTTATTAATACAAATTTTATTGAAACAAATCAAGTTAAAGTAATTTTTATAGCAAACGAGAGTGAAATCGATAAGAAAAGTTATGGTAGAATTAAAGAGAAAACGATTTCAAGGACTTTAAACTTTCCTAAGACTTTAACTCCTATCGAAGAGATCTTTAAAAGATACTTGACTGCCCCAAAATATTACCAATTCTTAACTCAACACAGAGAATATATTACTGAGATTATCGATGAATATGAACAAAGGAATCTTCGTACAATTATTTTCGCTTTTGATATTATAAAAAAAGTATTTGAAATTGATACTGAATTATCTGAAAAACTTGAGCTTTCTAAAAGTATAATTTTTTTATCACTAATAGTTGCCCAAGATTTTAAAAAAGGAATGCTGACATCAGATGATTTTGGCAACTTTAAGCTTTTAGACAAATTGTCTGATAGGCAATATAGATCGGTCATTATTTCCAAGGCAATGGCAAAGCAAACCTTTAAAAATGGAAATAGTAATGAGTTGAATGATGAAGCCAATGAAAGTTTTGAGTATAATTTTTATGAAAGATATAAATTAGGAAAACGTAAAGAATACTTCTTTTTCAAATCAATTTACAATTATATACTTTCAGGATATCTCGATACGAGTTTACTGAAAGAGGAACTTCAGACATATACCCCATTAAAAGAAATAAAGGAAGAAGTTCAGCCATACTCAGAGGCTTTGAAAACTCTATTGAATGTATATTGGATTGATAGTGATGACATAGTTGATGCGAGTACAAGAATTGTGCTTGATGCTGCTCAAAATGGTGATTTTAAGTTTTATGAATATGGTCTTCTTTATTCGGTTTTCAGCCAATTAGTTGATAAGGAATTAATTGATAATAACCTTGACCTTATTAAGCCTATTTTAATCGAAGGACTAAAAAAATCAGTTGTTAAGAGTGATTTTGATTTGGCGACGACTCGTTTTATCGATTTGCATCGTAAAAGAGGGGATGATAAGGAAATTGATGATATTATTGACGAAAATGTAAAACGACTAGAGACAGAGAAAAATAAAGCAGAGATTGATAAGTTTTTTTTACAGTTGCAAGGCAATTATAATGATATAGAGGATAAATACCGCTACTCTAACATATTTGAGAATCAAACTGCTGACGAAATTTACACAAGAATCAAAGGATTTAAAGCTAACGGTTTTAGAAATTTTACCGCAATATTAAGTGGTATTTGTAAGATCCAAAATATTAAGGATAATTATTCCAAGAATAAAGAAGAAATTCCAAAGTTGATTGAAAAGCTAAATTTTTTAAAGCTTGAAAAGGAGTCAAAAATTGATAAATTCATAATAACCAATCTAATTAATCAATTAAATCTGTTGCAAGATCGATTAAAGTGAGTACGCTATTTATGCTTTTATTGTTTTTCATCTGTCAACTTTCAGTTGGTTTAAAGTATCCACACAACAATTAGTATTATATTTTTCGTAGCCAGATTTCCAAAGAGCGGCGTAAATTTATGTTTCCGTCCATTTACTGCTTGCTCAACTGTACCTGGTAAGAAAACTGCTGATCAAATGGAGCAGTAGCTTTTTCCGGTTTTTCTACCAGGAAGCGGTTACGGATGGCCTGTTCACGAATAGCTCCTTTCAGTCGCTCATCATCATCAAATAAAAACTCATTCACAAAATCCCGGTATCCTTCTGCCCATACATGCACATGGATATGTGCAGGCAGGTCGCTTCGGGGATAACCGCTGGGTTTTATAGTGTGCAGTTCAAATTTTCCTTGTTCATTTGTTCTTACATAACCAAACAGCCTCGCATGCTGCATATCTCCCTGGTTGCCTCCAACATGCGGTGCATCAGCCGAGTACCAGCCCCGGGCATCGGTCTGGTACAGGTACACCAGTGCATTGGCTACGGGCTTGTTTTCACTGTCGGTCACAGTGCCCAGCACCCTTATCTTTTTTCCTGGTTCATCTGCCGGGGCTATCATCAACACTTCTGTATTGCTGCCGGCTTTTATCATATCACGAAAAGCAGTAAGGGTATGAAGGGGCAGGTATTTTTTATCAGTGAGGATTTCAGAAACCGTAGCTGTCTTTTCCTCCAGTTTCGTTTTCGCTTCATTCAGCAAGGGGGTATTGTCCGTTTGTGCGGTTGAGTGGCAACCGAGGCAAAGGAAGAGGCTGTAATACAAGATCCGTTTCATGGCTAATGATTTTTAAAAAGGTTATCAGTAAGTTAGAAACCTTCTGCAGATAGCTGCTGCCCTGTTTGATGAACGGAATCAGAATCTTGATTACTGGTATGTTTTTCTGCCTTCTTGCCGGGTATGGCAGGGGCAATACCGTTTAAGTTCCGGTTTTTCCTTACATTGTTATTCCAAAACCCACCATTATGCCCGCCTTTAACCGCAGAAATTTTCTCAAAGCATCCGGCATCGCCGTATTACCTGCTTTTCTTCCCGCAGCAGCCAGGGCCGCCGGAAATAATTCGCCATATGCAGAAGAGCCCATCATCAAATTCTTTTATGATGGGGAAGATTTCAATCCTGCACAGTATATCACCGAACTGCAAAAGATCAACAGCAAAGAAGCGATCAAACGGGATTTCTACCTGGAGGGCGGGGCAGTGGCAGCCATGGAAAAGAAATTTGAAGAAATAACCGGCAAGGAAAAAGCCATCTGCATGCCCACTGGCACCATGGCCAACCAGCTGGCCATTGCTGTACTCAGTGGTGATAATACCAAAGTGTTTGTGCAGGATACCAGTCATGTGTACCGCGATGAGGCAGATGCTGCACAATCTGTTTTTAAAAAAAGGCTCATGCCACTGGCTATGGGTAAAACCTATTTCACCGCAGAAGAATTAAAGAATGCCATTACAGGCTTAAAGGAATTGGAAGTATTCTCCAGCGGCATCGGCGCTGTGTCCATTGAAAACCCGGTACGCAGAACAGAAGGCCGCATGGTTCCCATTGAAGAAATAAGAAAGATCAGTGAGTATTGCCGCAGCAATAATATTCCCCTCCACCTCGACGGGGCAAGGATCTTTATGGCCGCTGCCTGGTCCGGTGTCAGTGTAAAAGAGTATGCTTCTTATTTTGATACGATATACATCTCTTTATACAAATACCTCGGCGGTGCCAATGGCGCTGTGCTCTGCGGCAGCAAAGCGGTGATAGAAAAAATGCCGCATTTGATCAAAATACATGGCGGCACGGTGTTCAGCAACTGGTTTACTGCAGCCATGGTACTCAGCAGGCTGGAGGGACTGGAGATCAGGCTGAAGCAGGCCGTCAAACAGTCAGAAGAAGTTTTTGCCGGGCTCAATACAATTCCCGGACTAAAAGTATCAGCACTCGATGGCGGTACAAACATCTACGCACTGGAGTTGGATAAAACAATTGA
>DEHX01000111.1 GCA_002352145.1 Chitinophagaceae bacterium UBA2789 | reverse complement strand
ATTTAAAATTGGAATAATAAGTGCATAGATGATTGAGATTAAGTTAACCTATAAAAACCCTACTTAGATTTCAAGAAGACACGTTAAAATGAGTGTTTAGATTATGCGAAATTATTATTTAATAACTCTCATTTCAGTCTGTAGTTTTTTTTGTTGCGCAAACCCATCTACGATTATTATCGAAAACAAAAGTGGCCTTAAGAATTTCGGTTTTTTTTACGCTGACAAATTCAATGATTTGAAGAATTCATTGAATTTGAGACAGAAGGATTCATCTGGAAACCATCTTAATAGTTATGCTATTAGAACAGATGAACCTTTGGTTATCGTGTTTACAAGTGGGGAAATTGCAACAGGTTTTCCTGTCTTACTCTATCCAGGGGACACTTGCAAAGTGTACACTAATGATAAAAATAAATTTGTTTTTCAAAGCAATAATCATGAAACTGATGATCTGACAATTCTTACAGCAATTGAGGCAACTCATGGCTTTGTGTTACCTGATAATTTGGGGCTTACTATTACTAATCGATTAGATATCATGTACATAGTTGATGGCATCAAAAAAAAATACTCGGATAGAGTTCATTTTATTAAAGAATATAAAAAGAGTCATACTATTTCTAATGAATATGAGGCCACAATAAAAAAACTCATTTATCAGAAGTATCTGCTAAGCCTACTATTTCCTGTTTACGCTGGTCAGGATTCGGTTGGTTACAATTTTGAAAATCTTCCGGCTGAATATCATGATATTCTAAAGAACGAAACTAATGATGTGTTTGATGATTCTCAGATAAATTTTCAATCATATCAGTTGGTGCTTTGGAACTACTGTAAATACCTATCCAGAAGGTCACTCAACACAAGCGAGGAATTTGTATCAATGTTTGGGAACGCAAAAAAACATTTTTACGGAAAGTCAAGAGAATTCCTAATGTTCCTTATTCTCAAAAAATATACTGGTAAGGGGTTACCTGATTTTCAACGAAGTGCGGAAGCGTTTTTGAGAGAGTACCCTGAGTCGGATTACCGTGAACACTTGGCTCGCCTAATTCCTAGCGACCTGACAAATGATATGATCACGTTGTCAAATGAGAAATTAGTATCGTATAATGTTACTGATGTGACGTGGAAAGAAATTATAGATTTGAACAAAGGTAAGGTAATATATGTGGATTTTTGGGCTAGTTGGTGTAAGCCATGTCTCCAGGAAATGCCTTACTCTGCCAGCTTGCGAGATTCTTTGAATACCAAGAATGTAACATTTCTATATGTATCAATAGATCAGAATAATGATTCTTGGATAAGAGCAGCTAACAAACTAAAATTTGATCCAAGTCAACATTTTTTGTTCAAGAAGGAATCAAAGCTCAAAAATTTATTCGCTTTACAGGCTATTCCAAAATATATAATTATAGATAAGAAAGGCAATATTTTTTCTCCCGATGCACCTCGCCCATCTGATCCACGTCTCCATTCTACACTTGTGAAGTTGTTGAATGAATGAAATTAGAATAGTGTATTGATTATATTAAATTCTATGAAAAGTACACTCCTAACAGTTATTGCGGAATCATTGAAAATTAAGGTATCCAGGGAAGCCATTGAGTTAACTAATAGCAGTGCAATCTCCAACTTGGTTTCTCTTTCCGATCAACTGAAGGAATGGAATATTGATACCCTTGCAGTCAAGATTAATAAGGAGCAGTTATTGGGAATGCCCTATCCCGCAATAGCGCACTTAAGCACTGGCGGTGGTCACTTTGTTGTTCTTCAGAAAGTCGAATCAGGCTCGGTTTTTTACACAGACCCTATTGCGGGGTCTATTTCAAAAGTAATCGATAAGTTTGCTGATGATTGGACAGGAGCGTTGCTTCTGCTTGAAACCAATGCAAAGTCAGGAGAGGAAGATTATAAGCCAAAGCACAAGCAAGAGGTATTCGAGCGGACAAGTTTATTCCTGTTGTTAACGTTCTTAACGGTTTTATGGGCATTGCCATTTTTTGTTATACCCTGGGGTAGCATGCCCGCTTATCTTTTAAATACCATTGGGGCAGTATTGTCTTTCCTGCTTTTTCAAAAACAGTTTGGTCTTGGCGGCTCGGCTTTAAATTCATTTTGCAAGATGGGCTCTAAAAGTGATTGCGATGCCGTAATCAACTCCCCCGCTTCCAAACTGTTTGGTATAATAAACCTTTCTGAGCTGGGCTTGTGGTATTTTACAGGAAGTGTTTTGTCGGTAGCCTTGGCTTCCTTTTCTCCGGTTTCGGCTGCCCCGTTTCTTTTCGTGTTCACATTGCTGGCCACAATGTTGAGTTTTCCGGCTATCTACTATCAGGGTGTGGTTATCAAAAAATGGTGCCCGTTGTGCCTTGCTGTGGTAGCGGTGCTTTGGCTGGAAACTGTTGCTTATTTTCTTTCACCACCTGTAATGATTTTTGATTTTAAGTCGCTATCGGTATTGTTTACAGGCTTTGCCTTACCGCTTATTTTTTGGCTAAGTGTGCGTAAGCGGTTTATTGATTCGTTTAAACTACCGGCCCTTCAGCGTAACCTAAACCGGTTTTTACAAAGCGAAAATGTATTTCAAAAACTGTTGCAGGATCAGCCTATGATGGAAACCGGCACTTTCACCCATGAACTTCAATCCGGTTCTTCTGATGCCCCCATTCAACTTGTAGTAGTAAGCAACCCGCAGTGCGGGCCGTGTGCATACACACATGTGGTATTAGATGGCCTGAAAGATTCATTAGGCGAAAATGTAAATGTTGTTTGCCGGTTTACTGTAAACACACGAAACAAAAACGCAGCATCTTACCAGGTGCTTGAAACGATTTTTGCCATTCAGCAAAAGGAATCCAACGAAAAAGCATTAACCGCATTATCGGCCTGGTATCAATCCAACGGTAACCTGGAGGGATGGAAAAAGCGATATTCACAAAATCAGGAAGAGAGCAATACGGCTAATGATATTCTGAAAGAGCATGAGCAATGGTGTGCTAAGGTAGTTATACAGAAAACACCTACGCTTATAATAAACGGAAGAACATTGCCGGAAGAATTTACAGTGAGCGACCTGAAATTTCAGCTTAGCAAGTTGGCTGAAAAAATTACCGCGCCCGAATTAACCGCCTGAACTCATAAAAGAATCGCTCCAGTAACCTCAGGTCTTCCGTTATTATTTCAGTTGTACCGGCTAACTGTTGCTTAAAGGGTATGGCTTTCTTTTGCGAGGTTACAAGATCAGATGGCAGCGCAATGCTTACAAAATACTTTGCTTCGTTGGGGATTTCAGAAACAGATTGTACCGTACCCCGCAGCAACCCAAATTGCTCAAACGGATAATTTGCTAACCGGATGTTTACCTGCTGCCCGG
>DEHX01000142.1:24206-34529 GCA_002352145.1 Chitinophagaceae bacterium UBA2789 | reverse complement strand
TTCAGCCAGATATTGGCATCACGAAAAATACCATCAAATTGTATTTGAAACCGCTGACCTGAATCGGATTTAGCCACTGTAAAATGTTTCCGGTACCATCCTATGCTTGTTTCGGGAAACAAAGCTCCGACGGGTTTATAACCATGAGACATCACATCAAAATTGTCTTTGTATACAAAAGGTAATTCCACAGCCCAGTCATGCGGAATATCTAATGTCCTCCATTTACTGTCGTTGAACTTTGGATCTATGGCGGTATTTACAGCAGCACCAGACTTGGAAAAAATATTAACTATGCTGTAATTGAAATCTTTTTCAGGATTAGCAGCATGACCAAAATGAAATTTCCAGTCATTATCAAAATTGAGCTGCTGTCTTTGTGCAGTAGTACTAATAGCAATTAAACTAAATACCACTAATAAAAAGCCTACATATTTCATTATGGAAAGTTACCAAAGTATGTGAGGCGAAATATCAGTTGAAAGCATTTAACGCAATCGTTGGCTTGCCAGAATTATCAAAAGCGCCTTTTGTATATCCTTTCCAGTTTCCATAGCACTGGGGTTCCCAGTAAAAAACGCCCAACCCATTATTGCCTGATACAGTATTAACTTTATTGATAAGATCAGAAAGAAAAGACTTACAGGCATCCGGCTGATCCCAGCTCATTCCTGCTTCGCATATCATTACTGGCTTATTATACCGGTAAATCAAATCATTGATATTGCCAATGCATTGTGTATTCATAACGGCCCAGTTTCCAGGATCCGGGTACAATGACATTCCCGTAATGTCCCATTTTCCTCCATTATTCTTTAAGCCGTCCAGTATCCAGCGGAATAAATTATTGTCATGACCATTTGAAATGTGAACGATCACTTTAATGGCCGGATCAACAGCCTTTACAGCATCATATCCTCTGTTTACCAGTGCAGCAAAGTTGGCCATACTGGAAGATGCTTTACCGGTAGGCCATAGCATTCCGTCATTCGTTTCATTGCCAACCTGGACCCATTCAGGTGTTACACCGGCAGTCTTTAATGCAGTCAATACATCAAAAGTGTGGTTATATAAAGATTGTTGCAGTGTGGTAAAATCCTGTGAAGCCCATGCTGCCGGTTTAGTTTGTTGTCCCGGATCAGCCCATGAATCACTATAATGAAAATCAATCATGATACGCATGCCCAGATTCTTTGCCCTTACTGCTTTTGCCACTACATCAGCCGTATTGTTCCATCCACCTGCAGGGTTCACCCATACACGAAGTCGAACAGCATTCATACCAAGGTTCTTTAGCAATTGTATGCAATCAGTTTCAACACCTGAAGCAGAATAAAATTTCTTCCCTGCTCCTTCCATTTCTGTAACCCAGCTAATGTCTGCACCTTTAGCAAAATTGGGATGCAGCGGGGCTGGATTATTATTACCTCCGCCATTATTACCATTGCCAGTTTTACTACAGGAAAACAGCAGCCAGCATGAAATCAGCAATAGCTTTCTCATTGAGAAATTTTATTACTTAAAGTTACCACAAAAACAAAAGTGGCCGCCATAAGGCAGCCACTTTACTTTATTCTGATAACCCTGCTTTAGTTTCTTCTTATTGTATAGGCATAGTTTCCACCCACCCCAAGGTCAAGGGTAATTGTATAATTACCTGCAGTTGTAATCTGGATATTACTACCACCATAATCTGGCTTGTTGTCAACCGGAGAATTATCACCGAAGTTTATTGCCCAATCATCGTTTGCCCTGAATTTCAATTCACCTGCATTTAAATTCATTGTAATGGTCCATGTGCCATCAGCTGCATTGAATGTCATATCATGATCCTGGCCAGGTGTACCTCCGGGGCCAGCGGGCCAACCCAACGGAGTAGCGTTACCGGTTACAGCCCAACTATTAATTTTTGTAGCAGACCATGTCATACCGGCAGTGTTAGCTGTAATACGATATACACCAGCACCTCCAGACAATGTAAGGTTAGATCCTCCATTTGTTAATACACCGGCACTGCCACCAAAGTCACCTGCGCCCCAGTTATTGCCTTTCACCATTTTGAATTCAGGCGAGGCATTGGTAAAGTTGATGTAGCCATCATAATTACTGCCTGTAGTTCCGCTGGCAAACCGGTCAACAATTTTAGGAGCTGACGGAGGATCCCATCCCTGGAAGTTACCTGCAATCCACAGCGCCTGCGGAAAACTGTAGTTGATGATGTCCCTGTAACAGGTTACAGTCATTGTTACCACATTTGAGTAAATGGGGTCAACATTGCTTCCAACAGAAGCCTTTATCCTTACATCTACCTGTTGTGCAGAGCCATAAGGAATGATGTCTAACAACTTTGCATTCAGATCTTTTACAGTAAAAGATTTTGTAATTGCAATCTCATTATTAAACTCTGTAGTGGTTGCAGTAGATGCAAAATTGGTACCACCCTTGCAAAACTGTATAACATAGTTAATTGCTGCATCATAACCGAAGCTGGCCTTACCCCAGCTGAAAGTGGCCGCAGTATTACCGGCATTTGCCTGTTCAAGAACCAGGGTTGTAGGCGTAACTGTTAATTGTGTAGCGCCGCCGGGATTAAGAACAGCTCTTGTTTCATCCTTTTCACATGACCAAAGCGCCGCTGAAAGAATCAAAAGCAAAACCGAACTTTTAAATATTGCTTTCATACTATTTTTTTTATAATGATAAGTTGTGTTCTGTTTTAAAACCTGAAAAGATTAATATCCCGGGTTCTGTGCCAGGTTTGGATTAGCTACCAGGTCAGCAGAAGGAATCGGATAAAGTTTGCGATGGTTACCAACAGCCTGTCCATTCAGGGTATTTCCTTTCCATGCCCAGAGGTATGTACCTTCAGTGAATTGACCATAACGGATCAGGTCTGTACGACGAACAGCTTCCCAATGCAGTTCTTTTGCTCTTTCATCAAGCAGGAAAGGAACTGTTAGCTGAGGAGCTGTAATATCCCCAGAGCTATTACCGTATGCTCTTTGACGCAGTGCATTGATATAATTCAGCGCTGTTGTTGAACTTCCACCAGTACCGCCACGCAGTACAGCTTCAGCATAGTTCAGGTAAATCTCAGCTAAACGGAAGAAAGCAAAATCAGTATCAACCCAGGTAAGATTAGAACCATTGGCACCAGTTGAGGTCTTATTGGTAAACTTGACAATTCCATAACCATCATTGGCGCTGGAAATATCATTGATTTCCAGATTCTGACCACTGGTGTAGAAATTCTGTCTTGAATCACCCGCTGGTCCTGCAAACTTTTGTACAAACTGTTTGGTAGTGCGAATACCACCCCAACCAAAGTCTACGCCATAATCTGCAGCGTTCATAGATCCTACAATCGGTGCATGTACAAGGAAAGTGGTACCACCCCATGTTCTTGCCCTGTTTCCATCAAAGTTAACTGCAAAGATGAATTCACTGGAACCGGTTACATCATTGTTTGCAACAAACAGGTGACGATAATTATTGATCAGCTGATATCCGGAAACGGCAGTGATTTTGTTGCAATAAGTAATACATTCAGTGTACTTAGCATTACCTGCACCCAGGTATACTTCTGCATTCAGGTACATTCTTGAAAGTAATGCCCATGCAGCAGCTTTATCTGCACGGCCATATTCATTTGTCCTGGCATCTTTCAATTCGGTTTCGATGGCTTTCAGTTCACTTTCTATATAATTGAAAAGATTGGCCCGGCTGATCTGGTTAGGAAGGAATGCACCAACGTTATCATTCTCTGTAACAAATGGAACATTACCAAAAAGATCCATCGCATGGTAATAGCTAAGTGCTCTCAGGAAACGAGCCTCTGCCCTCATATAAGCTATCTCAGTAGCATCAGCACCTGAAATACCTCTTCCACTTACTTTATCAGCAGCACTTTCACGAATGAATTCATTTGCCAAAGTGATCTGGAAGAATATGCGGCTGTATAATGCCCGGATGAATACATCGGCAGGACTCCATGTCATGAAATGGAAGTCCTTAATTGTGGCATCGTTCCAGCCAATCACAGCTTCGTCAGTTGACAACTCTTGTGCGGACCAATACTGGCGCAGATAACTGGAAAAGCCTTCGTCAATACCAGATACATCACCCTGTCCGTCGGGACCACTGTTACCAGTCATTGTCAGACCTGCATACGTTTTAGCCAATACTGACTTATACCCTGCAAGATCTTTATACAATGAGGCAGCTGTATTACCATACACAGGCTGTCTGTCCAGGTCCTTAGTACAAGATGCCAGGAACAGTGCTGCTACTGCTACCAGTCCGAGTAATTTTGAAATACTGTTTCTCATTTTGCAAGCTTTTTATTTTTTACAATTACGTTGTTATTATAATTCGAGATTAAGACCCAGTGAGAATACTCTCGGGCGGGGGTAGAAGTTGTTGTCAATTCCACCTGCCACTTCAGGATCCAGTCCGCGGTACTTTGTAACCACAAATACATTCTGAACGCTTCCGGTAGCCCTAAGGTTCGCTTTGTTATTAAATACTTTTCCAAAATCGTAGGAAACTGTAAAGTTGTCCATACGCAGGAAAGAAGCATTCTCTACATAATAATCTGAGAAATACTGGTAGGTTCCAAAACCGGTTTCCAGGTAATTTCTGTGTACATTATTCAGGAAATTGAGTGAACCCGGTTGGAATACTCCATTGCTGGAAAACATATTGTTGTACATATAATTGCCAATATTTCCACGTAATACTGTTGAGAAATTCCAACGATCATACGCTACTGAAGTAGTGAAACCAATCAGCCAAAGTGGCTCCGGAGTCTTATAACGATAATAGTCAAGGTTGTTGATTGTACCATCGCCGTTGCGGTCTACATACAAGCCTTCTACAGGCTTGCCAGCATTATCATAAACCTGCTGCAGTACGAAGAAAGAAGATGGCTGATAGCCTACTGAGTGAATCTGTATTGTATTACCCACAGCGCCAGAAATACCACCAACCGGCACACCTACGAATGTTGGATCATCAACCCTTGTAAGCTTGGTAATCTCATTTTTGTTGTAGGTAATGTTAAAGCCTGCATCCCAAGTCAGTTTGCTTTTCTTCAAAATATTTGAATTCAAAACAAACTCAACACCCTTGTTATTCATGTCACCGACGTTGGTGAAAATACGGTTGGTAAAGTTGGTACCGGCAGGAACGTCAATAAAGCTCAACAGATCTTCAGTTTCCTTATTGTAGTAATCGATACTACCACTGATCTTACCATTCAGGAAGCCGAAGTCTAAACCTATATTGAAAGTGCTTGTTTGTTCCCACTTAATGTTTGCGTCATAACCTACGGGTCGGTTTACCTGGTAAAAGGTATTGCCAAACTGGTATTGTGCTGTTTGTGTACCTAATGTGTAGTTGGCAATGTAAGCATAGTCATTACCTATTTCCTGCTGTCCTGTTTCACCATAACCCAGTCTGAGTTTCAAAGCTGAGAGAGTTTTATTGTTCTTCAGGAAAGACTCTTCAGCAATATTCCAGGCAAAAGCTGCTGAAGGGAATAAGCCCCATCTTTCATCCTCGCTAAACCTGGATGATCCATCACGACGAACACTAAACGTAAAGAGATATTTACTGTTTATTGAGAAATTAGCCCTTCCATAGAAAGAGATAAGTGTGTTTTGTGCTTCAAAAGGGAATGGAGCTGCCGGAGCAAAAATAGTTCCGTTAAATCTCCTGTCAGGATAGTTGGTGCTCTGACGCAGGAAGTCCTGGTAGCTATAACCAGCCATTACATCCAAACGACTCTTGATTGATTTCAGATCCTTAACATAGTTCAAGTAGAAATCAAGAAGCTTGTTCTTTTTAGTATTGTCATATTGATTATTGGTGCCGCCCTTAATATAATCAACACCTACTGAGTCAGGAATTACAACTGTGCCTTCACCTTTTGCATAATCATAACCAATATTCAGGTTGGCTCTCAGATCTTTAAGGAAAGGAAATGTATAATCTAACTGAAGATTAGTAATATACCTGTTCACATCACTCTTATCATCCCTGTTATACAATCTTCCCACAGGGTTACGAGGGGCCAAACCATCAGGCTGGTTGTTCTGTAACCACTCGAAATAACCGCCAAAACGACTATCATTTCTTTTAACAGGCTGTGTTGGATCAAAGAAAGCTGCACCACCAATTGCTCCTTCATCAGCAAATGTGTGTTTTGAAAATGATCCTTTGAAATTGAAATCAACTTTTAAGGAGTTGTTCAAAAAGCGGGGGTTAATATTTAATGAAGTAGTTACCCTGCTAAGATTACCTGTTTTCAAGATACCTTCCTGGTTCAGATAGCCCAATGAGAAGCGATAAGGTAACCCTTTAATACCGCCTGTGAGTGCAATATTATTGTCAGTCATAAAAGCAGAAGAATACACCTGGTCCTGCCAATTGGTATTGGAGGCCCCGAGCAAATTCTTTTGATTGTTGGTTCCTTTACCATTTACTACCTGCTTGAATTCTTCAGCAGTCAGTACGTCTACTTTATCCCCTACAGTAGAAATTGAATTCAGGGTGCTGAAATTAATTCTCAGTTTACCTGTTTTTCCTTTTTTAGTTGTTATAATGATAACACCATTTGTGGCCCTGTTACCATAGATGGCTGTTGCTGAGGCGTCTTTCAGGATATTGAAGGTTTCAATATCATTGGGGTTTATCAATGAAAGCGGGTTATTGCTACCTGCGATTCCGCTTTGCTGATCCAGAGGAACACCGTCAACGATGATCAACGGGTCATTGCTACCAGACAAAGAAGAAGTACCTCTTACACGAATACGACCCCCGGCACCGGGAGCACCATTGGGAGCTGTAACCTGAACACCAGCCACTTTACCATTGATCAACTGCTCAGGTGATGTAAGTGGACCTTTTGCAAAGTCTTTAGTACTAACAGTAGCAATGGAACCTGTCAGGTCTTTTCTCCTGGCAGTACCATAACCAATCACCACCACTTCACCCAATGAAGTACTGGCCTGCACCAATGATACCTCAACCGAGGTCTTGCCATCAACAGAAACTTCCTGAGTGGTAAATCCAACAGAAGATATGACAAGCACGGTAACAGAATTTTCTACAGAGATACTGAATGTACCATCCGATTTAGTCTGTGTACCTGTTCTGGTTCCTTTACCAATAACATTGGCGCCCTGTACGGCTGATCCGTCTTTGGAATCTGTAACCTTACCGGTAATCACCCTGTTCTGTGCAAAGGAAATTTGCGCTACAAGAGCCAGCACCATAAGGCCGGCTGCCTTAAGAAATTTTGAGGAGAACATAAGCAATCATTATTTTTTTAGCAATCAGATTACACAATTATCATGTATTTGCTACACGACTAAATGTGTATTAAACACACAATATTAACACTTATTTAAATCAGCCAAAAATTTATTTTACTTCTCCGCTATAAAAATAAGCCCCTGTAAAGGGGCTTATCAAATATGGTTGAACAAAAAAGTTGTAAGCGGATGCTAAAGTTAAACATTAGGTTTTCAAACACTTACAACCCGGGTAACAGTATTCCGCCTTACGCCGCTCCTTTTACGGTGCTCAGCCTTGAGCTTATAAAGTTTGCCAGGCCTGTGCGGCACATCCGTCTCCATTTCATTGATATCTGTGAGCCAGTCCTTAATAGATATTTTCTTTCGAAAGTTGCGCCGGTCTAATTCATAACCGAGAATAGCTTCATACAGTTCCTGTAATTCCCTTAGTGAAAACTTCTCTGGTAACAGATTAAAGACTACCGGATTTTCCATCACCTGTTGCTGTAACCTCATCAAACAGGTGTCAAGAATCATTTTATGGTCGAAGGCCAGTTTTTTTATCGTTTTTACAGAATGCCAGTGCAGTTCATTGTTCTCCAGTTTTAACTTATGGTTGCGGATATCTATTAGTGAATAATAGGCAATGGTAATTACTCTTCCTGAAGGATGCCTGTCAAGGCTTCCAAAAGCCTGTACCTGCTCAAGGTAAACATCATCAAGGCCTGTTCTTTCTTTCAATATCCGGTAAGAAGCTGTTTCAAGGTCTTCATCTGGCCTTACCAGGTCGCCCAGTAATGAATAAAGACCTTCGAACTCCTCAAGATCCGATTTGATCAATAATACTTTCAGGTCTTTATCATCATAACCAAAAATGACACAGTCAACAGATATCGCAATATTGAAATAATCAAGGTGGCTGATTTTTTCTATTTCAGCTGTTTTCAGGTTGAGTGCTTTTGACATACTAATGCCGATTTTTAGAATTACTGAATAATCATTTTTACGGATACTTTCACACCGGCTTGCTGTATAGTAAGCAGATATGATCCGGCGGGTAAATTGTCCACTTTGCCTGTAAGTGGAATTCTATGATTGCCTTTCAATAACCTGTCAGAGAAAACAGTTTTAATCTGTTGACCCAGCTGGTTATATAATTCAACCTGTACTTTACCTGTTTCCGGTACATTTATCTCCAAAACCGAATTGCTGTTTGCAGGGTTAGGGAACAATGAAGCCGTTAATCCCGCAGCTGATACAGTAGGCGATCCACCAGTTGAAGTCACTACTGCATTGGTGAGATTCCGGTTTAACAACACCCTGTATTCACCTGGCTGCAAGGTAAAACTTTGGGCAGTGCCGGTTGCTGTAAATGTTCCCCCATTCAAATAATCATACCAGGTGCCTGCTACCGGAAATGTTACCGTTCCGCTCTGCTGCACTACATCAAAATTTCCAACTACTACCACACAGGATGTATCATTAGCACTTCTGAGCCGTAAAAACTTAAATCCGCCGGCAAGGCTTCTGTCAATCGAAACAGCATTGGCGATATAAATATCTTTATACCAGGGATGAAAGCGCAGCTTATTCATTGCGCTGTAGATGTCATAGAGACGTTGCCGCTGTATCACATTTTTATAATCCCAACGAATGGGTTTATTAGCCGTACGGCAGTTATTATTAATGGTGCCATCGGGGCAGTGATTTATGGAATAATCGTATCCCAACTCTCCAAATTGCCACATCATTTTGGGTCCGGGAATATTGAAGAAGAAAGCTGCAGCCTGTTCCATACGCTTTAGTGCAGTATTTAAATCTTTTGTATTGTAAGTACCTGCAGTGTTTCCAAACTGCAAATTCTTATACATTAATCTTTCTTCATCATGACTTTCCATATAGCCAATCAAATGGGGATTGGACCAATTACGGACACTGTGAATATTTCCTTCAAAATTTGAAGTGTTTGTGTAGCCCATTGTTGCTTCCTGCCATTGAGCAGTATTGTTTCCCCAAAGTAACATTCCATAATTGGAAAGTTCTATCTCCTCACTGTTATCTGCAAAGTGCTCTAAAATACAATATGTGCCAGGCGATTTCAGTTGCATCGTATCATAATATCTCTTCCAGATAGCAACCCGGCTTGCATCGTACTGCCCCCATAACCCTACATTACTTCCTGAGTTGGTTTGTGTAAACCCTTTGGAAAGATCCCAACGGAATCCATCCAGCTTATACTCCTGTAACCAATGNNGAAGCACCTGTAGTATGGTTTAATGCAATATCCATAATAACGGCTATCCCTCTGCGGTGACAGGTATCAATAAACTCCTTTAAACTGTTCTTAGGACCATAATATTTGTCGGGTGCCAGGAAGTAGGCAGGATTATAACCCCAACTTTCATTCCCATCAAACTCATTGAATGGCATTAGTTGAATGGCATTCACTCCNNTTATCAGGACGGTTAAAATTAGTAACCGTCCAGTTATACGCTGGTGCATTCGTCTGAAGTATGCTTACATTTCCTGTTGTCAGGCCTGTTGGATACGGTTTAATACCGGGATAAGTAGCCGCAGTTATAAAACCGTCATTAAATGGATCAAGAATCTTTTCAGCATAGGGGTCACCTACTCTTAATGTTCCGTCTACCAGGTATTGGAATGAATATTCCTGGCCGGGTGTTAAACCTGTAATTCGCAGCCACCAATGATTACCATCCGGGGTTTTGTTCATTACATAATTGGTTTGTTCAATCCAGTTACTACCCGGAAAATCCCCAATTACAGAAACCCTGTTCTTTCCGGGTGCATTTAACACCAGTACTACGGAAGTATTTCCTGGCTCATAATTGATTCCATCTCTTACACCGGCAGGAAGCGGAGCTACCACAGGAGCACTGGCCACAAAGAAACGAAGTGTATCAGTACGGGTCGTTCCGGTCAGCGTAGCTTCTGCAACAATGGTCTGGTTACCAGCAACAGTAAGCTGAGGATTTGCAGAAATTGTATTTACATTGTTTGCCGA
>DEHX01000142.1:17534-24085 GCA_002352145.1 Chitinophagaceae bacterium UBA2789 | reverse complement strand
GTATATTGCCACTGATTGCTTCCTAAAGAAGTTGCCTGAGCAGCAGCAGTTGTTGTTCCCCAGGTAAATCGTACATATCGCCAGTCAGAAGAACTGGTACTCAGGTTAGTGATCACGCCAACATGAACATACACATCTGATGCTGGTGTATAATTGTTCAATCCCTGGTTACCCTTTGTGGCATCCATTGTGATAACTACATTATCATTATCCTTTGGGAATGCCGGAGTCCAGGTAAGCACTTGTGCATCTCCTGAAAAGGAAAATAACAGCATTAAAAAACAGACAATAAAAACTTTTTTCATAGCAAGCATTTATTTTAACACAAATCGTTTTGTAAAGCAACCTGTTTTCGAAGATACGTAATATGTACTTATAACACATTAAATTTTTGTCTGTTTTTGTCTCTACTTAAGTTTAAGCAGGCTTCCTACCTTTACTGGCACAGTATTCAAATTCTCTGTTATGTATTCAAAGGAAACAACTCACCAACTTCAAAAGCTTACTAATGAATTGCTTACTAAACTGAAGGCAGGTCAAATAAAAAGCAAGAATGTACAGGAACTTGGCGATGTATTACGGTTCCATGAATACCGGTACTATATACTTAATGATCCTTTGATCGCTGATTACGAATACGACCAGTTATTCAAATGCCTGGAAAAAATTGAACAGGAAACTCCTACCCTGAAAATGCCGGATTCGCCAACCCAAAGAGTGGCAAAGGGGCTTACAAAAGACTTTCCTACGGTCCAGCACCTTGTACCTATGTTATCACTGGATAACTCCTATAATAGCGATGACCTTCTTGANNCTTTTAGTAAGGGGTGCCACAAGGGGCGATGGTGTGGAGGGAGATGATATCACTATTAATATTAAACAGATCAGAAGTATACCCCTCTCGGCAAAATTTTCAGAATATGGTATAACACAGGTTGAAATACGAGGGGAAGTATTGATCAATAAAAAGAATTTTGCAAAATATAACGAGCAACTTGCTGAACAAGGTTTACCGCCGCTTGCCAATCCACGGAACGCTGCTGCGGGAACACTTCGTATTAAAGATACTGCTGAAGTAGGCAAAAGAAACCTGGAAGCATTCGTTTACCACGTTAGTTTCTATACAACTGAAAAAGGAATAAAGACACCGGTTGAGCTTTCAACCCATTCTGACTCATTGGCCTTACTATGGAATCTTGGGTTCCGAAGCCCCGAAAAGGAAAAAAAGGTCTTCAAAGGAATTGAAAAAGTAATTAAGTACTGTAATGAATTTGAAGAAGGAAGAGATGACTTGCCTTATGAAATTGACGGCATGGTGATCAAAGTAAACGACACAGCATTGCAGGATAAAATGGGCATGACATCACACCATCCCCGTTGGGCCATTGCTTATAAATTCAAAGCAAGACAGGCAACCACGGAATTATTGGGCGTTGAGTTCCAGGTGGGGAGAACGGGAGCCGTAACCCCGGTTGCAAAACTGAAACCGGTAGCCATAGGAGGTGTCACCGTCAGCAGTATATCTGTTCACAATGAAGATTACATTAAAGAAAAAGATCTGCGCATAGGTGATTCCGTGTTAATTGAACGGGCCGGTGATGTTATTCCGCAAATTGTGAAACCACTGGCAGATACCAGAACCGGGCATGAAAAAAAGATTCACTTTCCTAAAACATGTCCTGTATGCAACAGCAAACTATTTAAAGAAGAGGAAGAGGCCGTATGGCGCTGCATTAATATTGATTGCCCTGCACAGGTGGTTGAAAGAATCATTCACTTTGTAA
Organism: Chitinophagaceae bacterium UBA2789; assembly: GCA_002352145.1. Classification (GTDB taxonomy): domain Bacteria; phylum Bacteroidota; class Bacteroidia; order Chitinophagales; family Chitinophagaceae; genus JJ008. The sequence continues at coordinate 22,301 of DEHX01000142.1, read as the reverse complement.
GTAAAGATGCCATGGATATTCGTGGTTTTGGCGAAGCTAATGTCCGTAAATTTTATGAGCTGGGATTACTAAAAGACATTCCCGGAATTTATACACTGGATTTTGCCGCTCTCAGCGGCATGGAAGGTTTTGGCCAAAAATCAATTGAAAATTTACATGCAGCCATTGAGAATTCAAAAAAGCAACCGCTTCACCGGCTTATTTATGCGCTAGGTATACGCTTTGCAGGAGAAACTACCGCAAAAACACTGGCACAGGCGGTTAACCATTTACTTGATTTTAAAAAGTTTTCTATAGAAGATCTGCAAAACCTGGAAGATGTGGGACCAAAGGTTGCAGGTAGTATCCATCATTTTTTTAGCAACAGAAGTAATATAGAAATGCTGGAGGAGCTGGAAAAACTTGGCTTGCAATTAAAGAATACCAAGAAAGAAATGACTACTACTGGTAACTTGTCAGGTCAAACTTTTCTATTCACTGGTACACTACCCACCCTGAAAAGAAGCGAGGCGGAAGCCCTGGCAGAAGAAAATGGCGGACAAATACTGAGTGGTGTAAGCGCTAAACTAAATTACCTCGTAGTTGGTGAGGATGCCGGCAGCAAACTGGAAAAAGCAAAAAAGATCAACTCTGTCAAAATCATTTCTGAAGAAGAATTCCTGCAACTGGTTGGAAAAAAATAAAATTGGTAGCAAGGGTATTTGTTCTAACTTAGTAGGAGTTCCTTTTTTGCAAGGATAACTTCTGCGTACCATTGTTATTCAATGCATCCTGTGCCTGGCTAAAAACATTTGTTATGATAAAAAAATTAGCCGGTGAGATCTGGAAGCCGCTCAATTTTTCCGGATGGAGGCATCTCCGCAACAGGTATGCTGTTTCCAGTTTTGGCCGTATTGCCAGTTATAAACAGAATGTTTTGGAAGACGGAAAATTGTTAAGTGGCTCATTAACGACAGGCTATCGTACATTAAATCTTCATCGCCCCGGGAATAAAGGAACATTATACATTCACAGGGAACTGGCTAAACTTTTTTTACCCAAATCATCACCCCAGCATAAATATGTGATTCATCGTAATCATAATAAACTGGATAACCATATAAAAAATCTGCGCTGGGCTACATTGGAACAAATGGTCAGTCACCAACAAGGATCCCCCGCCAAGATAGCTTACAAAGAAAAACAGGCTAACAAAACGGAAGGACTAAAACTGACAGCGGCTGATGTAAAAAAAATCAAGAAAATACTTAACAGCAAAAACCGGAGTATTACCATTCGTCAGCTTGCCAAAAACTATGGTGTTAGCGAAATGACAATGTACCGCATTAAAAGTGGCGAAAATTGGGGAAGAATTTAGAAGGACAGATACTAAATTTCATTATTAGCTGGAAGGTTAGGTATCTTTATCTCAATAATTCTGTTTAATTACTGCTCTATGCTCCAGCCTGCTACCATTAAATTTCTAAAAGATCTAAAGAAGAATAATAACAAACCCTGGTTTGATAAGAACCGAAAAATTTATGAAGCTGCTAAAGCAGATTTTGCCAGTTTTATTCAACAGGTAATTGACCTGCATAGCAAAAAGGATAATACAATTAAAAACTTGCTTGCTAAGGATTGTATGTTTCGTATAAACCGTGACATCCGCTTTTCAAAAAACAAATCCCCTTATAAGACAAACTTCGGTGCCAGTATTAATAAAGCAGGCCGAAAAGCTATGAATGCTGCCGGTTATTATTTTCATCTTGAACCAGGCGGTTCTTTTATGGGCGGGGGATTGTATATGCCAATGCCGGAAGAGTTGAAGAAGGTAAGACAGGAGATTGACTACAATTTTGCTGCATTCCAAAAAATAATTGGTGCTAAAAAGTTCAAATCAATCTATGGCAACCTGGATAAGAGTAAGGAGTTTTTACTGAGCCGGCTACCCAGGGGATATGAGCCTGGTAATCCTGCTGATGAGTACATCAGGTTGAAAAGCTATATCGCAATGACAACGATTTCAGATAAAGACCTGGGCTCAAAAGACCTCTTGAAGAAAACTGTTGCTGCTTTCGATGCTTTACATCCCCTTATTGAGTTTATCAATAAAAGTTTTGAATAGCTTACTGTTTCAGCCTGTTTACAGCTTCTATCCTATTGTTCACATGTAGTTTTGTATAAATATTCTTGAGATGCTTGGTTACGGTATGGGCACTCAGGAAAAGACGGGTCGATATTTCTTTTACGATCATGCCTGTAGCAATTAGTTGCAAAATTTCATTCTCTCTGTCTGTCAGTTCAGTCAGCCTGGGTTGGGCGGGTTCAGCCTGAAAAGTATTGATCACCTTACGGGCAATATAGCGGCTCATGGGTGCACCCCCTTCGTGAAGTTCCTTCAGGGAAATAAGAATGTCATTGGGCATTGAATCTTTCAAAATATACCCGCATGCCCCGTTCTTCAGCGCATTAAAAACATATTCATCATCGTCGTAAAATGAACAAACCATACATTGTATATTGGGTGATGCTTTTTTAATGGCTCCTATCAGGTCTATACCGTTTCTTCCGGGCAGCTTTATATCTACAACCGCAATACGGGGAGGATGTGTGACAATATGTGGTAAGGCAATTTCTGCGGACGGATAACTGTGGAGTACAACAAAATCCGGGGAATTCCCGATTAGCGTTTCTAATCCTTCCCGGTAATGCTTATCATCTTCAATAATTGATACTGATATCAAGGTCTTTATTTCTTACAAACAAGATACAGAATATTCGCTGAAGTTTGTCAGAGCAAAATACCTCTGTATGTTACCGTTAGGGTACAGGATCATACCCGCTGCCACCCCAGGGATGACACCTGGAAATTCTTTTAATAGCCAGCCACATACCTTTAAAAACTCCATGCTTCTTCAATGCCTCAGCTGCATAATGTGAACAGGTGGGGGTAAACCGGCACTTAGGACCCAACCAGGGAGAAATTACCCACTGGTAAATTTTTATCAGTGCAATGAAAGGCAGACTAAGTATTTGCAGCAGTGTTTTCATCGAAGTATTTTACCAGGCGGTTCAGCATTACCGTCATTGTTTCGAATAAATCAGTAAATACGGGCAGGTCTTTAGATGTGTAAATGAAAAAAACATGCAAGCCTATCCCTGCAGCAGCAAGTTTCTCCTGCAAGTGTAATTTCTGCAAGCGGTACACTTCCCGTGTAAGTCTTTTCACCTTGTTTCGGTCCGTTGCCTTTTTAAAATTTTTGGATGATACCCCAACCCCGGCTACAAGGCCCGGCGCCGGCTGTTCAAGGTAAAAAACACGAAGGCTACCTACAGAAAAACGTTTGCCTGATTGAAACAACATTTCAATCGCTTTCCGGCTTTTCAGCCGTTCCTGCTTTCCGAATGTGAATTGTTTTGCCAAAATAAAAAAGCTCCGTTTCCGGAGCTATAAATATAATAAGCTTGTACCCCGTTTAGGGTAACTATATTGCTATTTTAATTTTCTTTCATCAGAAACTGTCAGCTTCTTACGGCCTTTTGCACGGCGGCTTGCCAGTACTTTACGGCCATTGGCAGTTTGCATACGTTTACGAAAACCATGTACGGTTTTGCGGCGTTTACGATGAGGTTGAAATGTACGTTTCATTGTTTTATCTCTTTTTCACTATTTGAAATGTAGACCGGGAGAACGGTCCGGGTTTCAGTTTAGCGCAGATCACCACATCCGCTGCTTTGTGAAAGGACGGCAAAGGTAAGGGAATGAGATCAGAACCCGGAACCAAAAATGAAGCTTTTTTAGGATGGCAGAGCTTATTGATTGAAAATCAGTTCAAATTTTACCGAGATCGACATGGGTAGAATGTACTGGTGCTCCGTAGAATAGAAATCCATGACTGTCAAAATCACCGGTAGAATCTGTTGTATAAAAAAGGCGTTTACCATTTCTGGCACAGCGGGTTTCTATTTCCGGGTGGCGGACAAGGTAATTGGCAAGGCTGTTTGCTACAATTTCTCCCTGCGAAATAAGTTTGACACCTACCGGTAAATATTCCTCGATCTTATCTTTTAGTAGAGGGTAGTGTGTGCATCCTAAAAGCACCACATCGATATTTTCTCCTTTTTCAAAGAGTTCTTCTAAGTTTTCTTTTACAAAGTAATCTGCCCCGTGTCCAAGATGCTCATTATTCTCCACCAATGGCACCCACATGGGGCAGGCCTCCTGGTGTACTTTTACATCAGGAAAAAACTTGCCAATCTCCATGGGGTAAGACTCGGACAATACGGTACCGTTGGTTGCCAGTACTCCTACTTCCTTTGTTTCAGAATACGAACCAATCACCTCCGCTGTGGGTCGTATTACTCCCAACACCCTTTTACCTGGCGCTATTTTTGGCAGATCATTTTGTTGTATGGTGCGTAATGCTTTTGCGGAAGCTGTATTGCAGGCAAGAATAACCAGCGAACAGCCCTGATCAAAAAACCAATTAACACATTGCAATGTATATTGATAAACTGTTTCGTAAGAACGGGTGCCATAAGGAGAACGGGCATTATCTCCAAGATAGAGATAATCATATTCCGGTAGCCGGGAAACAATCTCCTTTAAAACGGTAAGACCTCCATAACCGGAATCAAATACACCTATTGGACCTTGCTGCTGCATAATGCAAAAATAGTGATGTGCTTTCTGGCTATAAACAATAAATCCCATCTGTTAACCAGATGGGATTTACCACTAGAAAAACTCAATTTATTTCGTTCCGGGTTTTGCCGGTTGATTGGGCA
>DEHX01000142.1:2985-17510 GCA_002352145.1 Chitinophagaceae bacterium UBA2789 | reverse complement strand
CCATCCAGCTCATCCTTATAGCTCTGTAAGTCTTTTAAGATCTGTTCTCTTACCCCTGCTGGTTTGGTAGTATCTGTATACTCTCCCAGTTTACGCTGGTATTCACCCTGTACATACTGGATACGGGGCATAATAGAGTCTTTAATAAACTGCTGACCCACGGTGTCCATATTCACTTTTTCAGGAGCCAGTTCTGGCATCAATCCTACGATATCATCGATACGGATATAAGCGATCTTGGTTTGTGCAGATGCAGACCCTGCCACAAATAATCCTGCTGCTACAAGCAATACATATAACTTTTTCATTTGTGAATTTTTCTTTCTGTAGATTGTATTAAAAAATAATTGGTTGCGCTGTTTTGATTTATTTAACACCCCTTCTTTTGATTAATTTCTTACTCCCAGGTCTTTTAGAATATCCTCACTCTTGTCCAGTTTGGGGTCGGCAAAGATAATGGTAATTCCCTCACTTTTATCCAGCACAAAATCGTAGCCTCGGGCCACGGCCATCTTCTGTACCGCATTGTAAACCTTGTCCTGTATGGGTTTTATCAGTTCCTGTCTCTTTTTGAACAGATCACCTTCAAAACCAAAGCGTTTGCGCTGCAGGTCCCTCAATTCTTTTTCTTTATTGAATAACTGGTCTTCCCTTTTCTTTTTCAACTCTTCTGTAAGCATTACCTGCTCGGCTTCAAAATCCTTGTACATTTTGTCAAGATCGGCCTGCTTTCCATCAATATCTTTTTGCCACCCGGCAGCAATTTCATCCAATTGCTTTTGCGCCTCTTTGTAGTCAGGCATTTTGTCAAGTATATATCTTGTATCGATAATAGCATATTTCTGAGCCGTTGCTGTGAAAGCAAGCAACAGGAAAGAAACAGCTGCAATAAATATTTTTTTCATAACAAGCATATTTAAATGAACAGACGCTGAAAGTAGAAAAAAAGTTTAGTTACTTAAATGATATTAATCTGGTTCAAAGCCAAGCATGAAGGTAAACCTTGACGCCCCTTTCAGGCCGGATTGACCCGGTGTGATACGATCCAGACCTACACCATAGTCAAATCCAAGCAATCCAAACATCGGCAGGAAGAAACGCATACCCACACCCACACTACGGCGCAGACGGAATGGATTGTAATCTTTATAATTATACCAGCCGTTTGCTGCTTCAAAGAAGCTTAACGCATAGATAGTACTGCTTGGGTTGGTAACTAAGGGGAAACGCATCTCCAAAGTATACTTATTGAAAATTGTAAAGAACTGAGATGCACTTTGCTGATCTGGATTAATCGTTGGATCAGAGTTTTGATAAACAGGATAACCACGGTGTGCAATGATATCGTAACCCAATAAACCAAAGTTGTTTGTCAAACCCGCATCACCCACCTGGAACCGTTCAAACGGTGAGTAATCGAGATCCTTATTGTAACGACCCATGAAACCATACTTGGCTGCCATTTTCAATACAAACTGTCGGTTTTTATCAGCACCCATTGGTTTACCAATCGGTACATACCATTCAGCATTGAAGCGCCATTTATGGTATTCCGGGTTCTTGTACTTATCGTTTGTCTTTGAAATATTCTTATTAAACAATGAATAAGGCGGTGTAAACTGTACGCTGGCCATGAAGTTGGAACCGCTTCTCGGGAAAATAGGATCGAATACAGAAGAACGCTGCAAAGCGATCTTCATACTGAAGTTATTGGAAGTACCGTTTCTAAAGTCCTGGTCAAAAATCGGGTAGTTGCGCAATTTATATTGCGTAAAGCTCATAGTATACACCAGGCTGAAATAATCATCCGGCCATTTTAGTTGTTTACCCAGTGCCAGGGACAATCCAGTTGTCTTCAGGTAGTTGGTATCGGACCTTGCACGGTCTATTGTTCCTGTAAAAGGATCAAATGCATTGGAAAACTTACTGCTGTTGACGCCGATGGTTAAAGAATTTCTCTTTTTGCCGCCCAACCAGGGTTCAGTAAAAGAAAAATTATAGGAGCGGAAGGCACGGCCATTCGACTGAACCCTGAGACTAAGCTTCTGACCGTCGCCGGTTGGAAGCGGATCCCAGGAGGATTTCTTCCAGATATTTCGGATAGAAAAGTTGTTGAATGTCACACCCAGTGTACCCGTCAGACCGATACCACCACCCCAGCCGGCTGAAAGCTCTAACTGGTCAGATGATTTTTCTTCTAGTTTCCAGTTAATGTCCACTGTTCCATCTTCTGCATTGGGCACAACACCCGGATCAATGGTTTCCTGGTTGAAGAATTGCAGGTTGGCCAATTCCCTCTGTGAACGGATGAGGTCAGTACGACTGAATAATTCACCAGGAATGGTGCGGAGTTCACGGCGGATAACATAATCCTTTGTTTTCTCGTTACCAGCAATCGTCACATTTTTGATCCTTGCTTGCGGACCTTCAGTAATTCGTATTTCATAATCAATCGTATCATTATAAACAGCAGTCTCTACCGGTTCGGCACGGAAGAACAGGTAACCGTCATCCATATAGTAGCCACTGATGTCGCCACCACCATCTTGTGAAGCTTCTTTTCCTAATCGTTTATTCAGGATGCTGATATTATATACATCACCTTTATTAATCCCCAGTATAACATTCAGCAATGAATCAGAAAATTTGGAATTACCCTTCCAGGCAATATTGCCGAAATAATACTTGCGGCCTTCTTCCACTTTCAGGTCAATATTCAGGTTTCCTTTTGGTGTGGTATACTGTGTGTCACCTACTATCTGCGCATCCCGGTAACCAAGCGAATTATAATAATCAAGTACCTTTTCTTTATCCTCTTCATATTTCTTTGCATCAAATTTTGCTCCGCTGAATAACTTAAACCGGAACCATGGGTCCAATAAACGTTTGGTTTTAGTTAAAGAGAGAAAACCCCAGTCCTTTGTATACTGACTAAATGAGTATTTCTTTTTCTGACCATAGGGACTCTCTTCGTTATCTGCCTTTAATGTGGCTTTTGACATTTCCTTGGTGCCCTTCATCTGTTTTTTCAACCGTAATCCATCTACACTTTCATTACCAAAAAATGCAATTTCGTTGATACGTACTTTCTTACCCTTATCAACTGTAATTACCATCTGGTTAGAATTCACAAAGGATGAATCCGTAAACTCATCAATGGTCACCTTTACATTGCGGTAAGCTTTTTCTGTATAGTATTTGGTAACGATCTCTGTGATGCTTCTGCGGGTATTTTCTGTAATGATAGTTTGTTTGGCCAATGATGCCCGGGTGGTTAGTTCTTCTGCATCTGTTTTACTGATGCCAACAAACTTGAAATTTCCCAGCCTTGGTCTTTCCTGCACATTTACTTCTACCCATACTTTATCTCCTTCAACCCGCGTAACGTATATCTGAACATAGGAAAAGAATTTTTGCCGCCAAAGGTTGGCAATGGCTTTAGCAAAAATATCTGCACCCGGATGAACGAACTTATCGCCGGGTAGGATGTTAGTGATAGAGCTGATAATGGATGTGTCGAGGTGTTTTACACCTGTAATCTTTACATCGGCAATAGTATATTCTTTGGGTACCTGAGCTTTTTCCCACTCAATAAGTTTAGGATCCAATGAAGTAGGTTTTGTGGTATCCTCTTGTGCCTGTACAGAGAATACGGATACAACAGCAGCCGTCAATAATGCACAAAGCCTCGGTAGAAATCGTTGCATGTTTGAATGTTCTGGTCTTCTTCCCTGCTCGAAACAGGGTTTAATTTGTTTATTTTCTGTGACTTATAAAATAAGCCGCCAATTTAATCAGGCGGCAAATTAACGGTAAATATCGAAAGTGTTTGTTAAAAGAAACACCGGATTATGGTGATAATAAAGATTTTAACCTTACGGTCAGGCTTTATCCTCCACAGTTACCTGTTCACTGGTTTTACCAAACCTTCGTTCCCTGCCCTGGTAATCAATAATAGCCTCATAAAGGTTATCCTTTCTGAAGTCAGGCCAGCGAACATTGGTAAAGTACAATTCTGCGTATGCCAGCTGGTAAAGCAGGAAATTACTGATCCTGTATTCGCCGCTGGTTCGTATCATCAGTTCCGGGTCGGGAAAACCGCTGGTACAGAGATAACGCTGCAACGTATCCTGGTTAATCGCTTCTACATTCAACCGGCCACTTTTTACCTCGTAAGCTATATTTTTCACTGCATTCAACAACTCCCATCGACCGCTATAGCTTAAAGCCATGATAAGGTTGAGGCCGGTATTCTTCCGGGTTATTTCCAATGCTTCGTCCAGTTCTTTCTTTGCGTAATCAGGAAGCATACTCATATCACCGATTACATGCAACCTGATATTATTCTTATTCAGGCTTTCCACTTCTTTACGTATGGTGTTCACCAGTAGTTCCATCAAACCCACTACTTCATATTCGGGCCTGTCCCAGTTCTCAGTTGAAAAAGCATAAAGTGTCAGGTATTCAACCCCCAGTTCGGCACAACCCTCTACAATGTTTCTGACACTCTCAACCCCATGAAAATGACCAAAGAGACGATCTTCTCCTTTTTCTTTTGCCCAGCGCCCATTCCCATCCATAATAATAGCAATATGGCGGGGCAATCTCTGTTTGTCTATTTGTTCAACTAATGCGGACATGCGGTTTTTTATCGGGGCACAAAGGTACCATCGTTTAGCCGTAAATACTAAAAGAAATGCCCCCTTGCCGGGAGCATTTAATTAACTGGCTCAAGTTCAACAATTACGATATTCTTAATTTCTTCCCCAAATGGCCACCCTTGATTTACCCCTTGCAAAACCTCTTGTTTCATACCAGAATTCAATCTTTGTCAAGTGCCGGAGGCCTCCGTCCATATCAATCACCCGGCTTTCGCTACCCTGGGCAAACCGGTTGCGCAATGCCACTTCCTGTACACTTCCGTTGTCAAAATGAATTTTCATGTTATACATTTTCAAAGGGCCATCGGTAATTTTTAATTTAATCTGGCGAACATCATCTTTCCAGTTTCCAAAGTGGATTACATCATGATCTACTCCGAAGCCTACATTCTTGTCGCCAAGAAAAAACCAGTCACCCGGTTTACCGGCAGATTCTTTGCTTATAGTAGTAAAACTAAAAAGGGAAATAACAGAGAGCAGTAATAATGTTTTTGTCAGGCGCATAAAGTTTATTTTAATGGTTATGAATTGAAGTTACAGACAGTAAAACAAGTATTCGGTTTAACTGCGGTACTAAATAACACTAATAAACAAGAATGCTACTAACCCCAACGGGTGATTTTCCCCCTTAATTCGCTGTCGGACATTTATAGGATTGCAAATTGAATGTCAGATGAATCATTGCTGTTACATACTGATCTTTCTGCTTACTGTTTCCTCTTTGGCGACCGGGAATACCAATGGGTGTTCCTAATTCATAAGAACGGTCGCTCAGCAATAAGCCGTTGGAAGTGCTTCCATCCGGGTTGGCAGGAAACAGTGAAGATTCTACATAAGTAGTACTTACATCATCAATGTAGTCGGTATTGGTAATACGATGCAGTACTTCAAAGCCAATATTGATGCGATCGTTGAGAGCATATTTGAAACCACCTCCGATCGGGAAACAAAGGGCCATGGATTTGTAAGGTTTCCTGTCGGGATAAAGTGTACTGCCCTGGCCCTCTGTATTCAATGGCCGAAGGGGTATTTTCTCACCTCTCAGGTATGCGTAAGGGTCATAGTTAAAAACACCGGCACCAAAAGTGATATAAGGTGTAAAACTGTACTGCGGTTCGCCGGGCATAAAACGAAAGAAGTTAAAATCTCCCTGAAGAGTTAACTCCCATACTTTAGTATTAAAGCTCAGGTTGCGGCTGAACATATACTTGTTATGCGTATTATACCGGTCAGAATAACCTAATTGTGCAAAGCTGGCACCTACCCTTACGGCTATATAATTGCCCAGGTTTTTACGGAAAAAAACAGTGCCTGCCATTTTTACCCTGTTGAGACGGGCCCGGGTATTCAAGTCGCCAAAATAATGGCCGGCGCCTACGCCAATACCAAACTCACCCTCCTGAACTACAGACTCTTGTGCCCGAAGGCTACCTGTATTCACAATTACAATACCTGCTATTAAGACAGCGATAATTTTCTTCATAAGTCGAAAAATATGGTCGGAATAAATAGAACGATAAAAGTAGCTATTTTCTTTTATCACAAGCCATTTTAGTTTCGTTTATCCAGCCCCCAGGTAAGCTTGTTCCGAAGGGTTTGGAGGAAATTATTCTCACTCAGCCGTACCAGGTGCACATCAAAACTCTCTTTCCTTACAGCCAGTTGTACATTTTTGCTAACAATTTCCCGCCGGGCATCCAGGGCGCAAATAATCTGGTCAGACCGGCTTTCGATCTCAAATGAAATGATATTATTATCCGGAACAACGATCGGCCGCACATTGAGGTTATGAGGCGCTACTGGTGTAATGACAAAGCTACCCGAATCCGGAAATACGATGGGACCATTACAGCTAAGTGAATAGCCGGTACTTCCGGTGGGGGTTGCTACCAGTAATCCATCTGCCCAATACGTATTCAGGAACTCACCGTTCAGGTAGGTGTGAATCTTGATCATAGATGCCACATCTCTTTTATGGATGGAAAACTCATTCAGCGCATACGGCACATTACCAAACATAGGGATGCTTGCATCTACATGAATTAATGTTCGGTTGTCAACAACATAGGTCCTGTTTGCAATAGCCTTTACTGCAATTTGTACCTGCTCCCTGCCAATACTGGCCAGGAACCCAAGCCGGCCGAAGTTGATGCCCATTATAGCAACCGGTTTGCCTTTTACCATCGTAATGGTATCTAATAAAGTACCATCGCCACCAAGGCTGATAATGAACTCTGTTTCTTCAGTAAGGTCATCTGAGTCGGAAAATATTGTGGTGGCTGCGGGGAGATCAATCTTATTCTTTATCTGTTCAAAAAAATCTTGGTATATAACCGGTTCAATTTTCTGAATTGCCAGTTCATTAAAAAATAACTGAACGTCTTTTTGCTGTTCATCTTCAAAAACCCTGCTGTAAACGGCTGCTTTCATGAATTAAAATATGGTCTTGCGGTGTATAAATAGGCCGCTTTGGCCCAACTGGTTAAAACTATATTCAAAGCGGAATGTAACATCGTAAAAGGTCAATATATCAATACCAAAACCTCCGGAATAAAGCATTTTATTACTCAGCAGGTTATCGCCGGGCTGAGGATTGTGGACATATCCCGCATTGCCATATGCTTTTGCAAATATGCGAACGGGTATGCGTTCGGCTCTCTTACCTTTAATGTTTGGTGTTTTGATATTAAAATTCAGTATTTCCCTTGTGAATGTAGTTTTAATGTAACCTCCGGCCACGCCATCAATTACATAATATTCATAGCCCTGCATAAAAACATCTCCATAACCGAGAAACCGTTGGTTAAAATAAGGCTGTTTGAAAGGCAGCTTCAAACCACCATAGACATTCAGGTTAAAAAATGTTTTGGGTGAAAAATGCCAGCTGCCCGATCCTTTTAAATGCAACTGCCATAAATTGATTGTGTTATTAAAGCCTTTCTTCCCAACTGATACCATCGCTGCATAGCCCTTTGTTGGATAGGGTATGTAATCAAGGTCATAATAAACCATCGTATAATACAACTCGGGAAAATGTATACTGTTTCTTCCGGATTTAAAATAAGAAGGATTTAATGCTACGATAGTATCACCTACCTCTTCTTTTATGTACCCAATACCAAAACTGTGACGGGTTTTTATCGCCCTGCGATAGGTAAGCTCTGCAGAAGTATTAACAAAGCTTCGGACATAATTCTCATTATCCTTTAAAAAAACCTGTTTATCCTTTATTGTATTATAGTTTACTTCCCTGTTTTTCCCTGCGGCAAAAGAAACTTTCATTCCCCACTTCAATGCTTTATCAATATACAGCCTGTCATAACTAAATGAAACCTGCTTGGTATAACCGTTGATCAGCCACAGTCTTAGTTTGTCATTTCGTCCGCTGGCATTATTATACAATAGCTTTACTCCATAATTCACCCGGCTCAGGCTGGCCTTTTGCTCAACAATCCACTGGTTCAGGTTCCTGTCGACGGGCTTTAAATAAGGTAAGGGAAACAAGTACCACCGTTCCCTGACTGTAACGGAAACATTCACCTTATCACCTTCAAAGTTTTGTGCCGCTACCACTACTGTGTGAAAGAGGGTTGTATTCATCAGTTGCTTACGGGCATCCTCAAACTTTTTTACGAGGTCCTGCAGTTTGTATTCTTCACCCGAACGGAAAGGAATTTCCCGCAGTATGATAAAATCCTTTGTCTTTTTATTGCCAGAGATAATGATGTTGCCAATAGTGAAGACAGCAGCATCTTTTTCCCCTGTTATTACTGTAGTGTCTGCCTGCAATGATTGATCAGTAAATTGCTGTGCAGGCAGCTGGCAGCACCAGCATAGGGCAACTATCAGTAAGGGACGATATTTCCTGACCTGCAACATGACCATAAATGGACGGAGGTAGCTAAATTAACCAGTTTTATCCGCTTTTCTTAGCGAAATCAATCAGATCCGGAGATAATTCATGAGGTTATCGTAATTGCTGCGCAGTTCGTTGGTATACAACTCCTCTCCAAAAAAATATTTTACGTTGTAATCATATCGCTGAAAAGTAGCAATGATATCTGACACTTCTGGTTTATTGATCCGGATGGTAACCTGCATCATACCCGATTCAATATCATTAGAAGTGTTTAGCTGTGTAATCTGTGCATCATTGGTTTCTACCAGTTTGCTGATCTCGTTGAATGAATACTGGTTGCTAGGAATCTCCAGTACAATCAATGCGCCGGGTTCATTTAGACTCATAAAGCCGGACGCATACTTAAGCAAGTCATTATACACCACCGTACCGGTGAGTTCGTTTTCATCATTCACCAGCGGCACTACACTCAACCCGTTTTCCGCAGCTATTTGTAAAGCCTTCAAAAAGTGTTCATTTGTTTTTACAGAAATGCCGGAGAATGACTGCTGAAGCTCTTCCAGAGGTGAATTATCATTATCCGCCTGCATCAGGTCCTCTTCACTCACTAATCCGATATACTTCTCTCCTTCTACTATAGGTAAGTGGGTAACATGGTTGTCATTCATTAGTTGCAATGCCTGGTACACCTTGTCATGAAGATGCAGGTAAGGGAGTGATTGAGAATGTAGTTCTCCGGTTAACATGGATAGCGGCGTTTTTCAGAACAAGACAACAGCGATCAGGCAACTGTTGCAGGCTCATTCAGCTTTTTTAAAAATTTATGCAGGATAGCATTGAACTCATCCGGCACTTCCATCATGGGCGCATGGCCACATTTATCTACGAAATACAATTCGCTGTTGGGTATAAGTTTGTTGAACTCTTTGGCAACAAACGGCGGCGTAATAGTGTCATTATTTCCCCAAACCAGCAAGGTCGGTTGCTTGATCTGATTCAGTTCTTCGCCTAAATTATTACGGATAGCACTTTTTGCAAGGGCTATGATCTTGATCGCCTTGATGCGGTTGTTTACTATACTGTATACTTCATCCACAAGTTCCTTGGAGGCTGTATTGGGATCATAAAAGGTCAGCTCTGTTTTCCGTTTGATATATTCATAGTCACCCCGCTTGGGATAACTGTCACCCATACCATTTTCAAACAGACCAGAACTGCCNNCCACATGACCACCTAACGAATTACCAAGCAGGTGAACATTCCTAAGATCTCTTGCTTCCAGGAATTTGTGAACAAACTTGGCAAGCCCACCAACCGATGTATGCAGAATATCCATTTCCAGCAATGGAAGCATGGGTACGATAACCCTGTTATGCTGGCGGAAATACTGAATCAGGCTTGAAAAATTGCTCAACGCCCCAAAAAGGCCATGCAAAAGCACCAATGGCTCGCCATTGCCTTCCTCAATAAACTTGAACTTATCTTGTTGTTTGATTTCGAACTCCATGAGCAGTCAATCTAATCTTAAACCCGGTTGCTAAAATAGTCGTTTTACAGCAAAAAATTGGCGATTTAGTCCCATAACATAGGGCTGATACAGGCAAATATAGGGGCAAGTGACGGGTTTTAAATACCAATAATCGCTGACTTGCATTTTTCAGCATTAAATAATTATACAAAAACCAGAATCCGTCTTATTTATTTCGAAATATTATCTGCTACTCCGCTGAAGAAAGTACTCAGTTCGTCGAACATATTCTTAAAAAAGGGAATGAGAGAACCTAATCCATCAATCACTTTCGGCCCCCAAGGCTGTATGTAGGAATAGGTAAGAGATTTTTCTATTGTGGCGGGCTGAATGAGTTTGATTTGTTCAGCATAAAAAAGAAGCACACTGAATACGATCGTATATATAGTAACATATAGTAGAATACCTGCCAGTTTATTCAACCATCCCAGCATTACTACCTCTACCGCTTTCTCTATAGCATTGGCACCAAGTCGTATTAAAATCACTACCACTATGAAAACTACGGCAAAAGCAATGACCGGCAACCACTCTTCGGATACCTTTACAGCCTCACCAATATATCCTGCTACTGCTGCAGAAAGTTTGACTGCAGCAGCAAGGCCGATAATTACAGATACAAGGGAAAAAAGGCCTACAACAAGGCCCCGCTGATAACCTTTGATGATAGCCAACACCATTACAACAGCAAAAACAATATCAAGCAGCATGAAAAGGTTTTAGCTTAAACGTCAAAAATTACGTTATTCGAGATTATTTGTCTTAAAGTATCCTTAAACCGGATAGTAAACTACTTTGAAAGTAATTCCTTTACCAAAGCAGAAATTGTCTTTCCGTCCGCTTTACCAGCCAGTTGTTTGGTGGCCACACCCATTACTTTACCCATATCAGCAGGAGAAGATGCGCCTGTTTCTGCAATAATTGAAGCCAATGCTGTTTTGATTTCTTCCGGGGAAAGTTGTTTGGGCAAAAACTTCTCTATCACAGCTATTTCCTCTTCTTCTTTTTTGGCCAGATCAGGACGGTTTTGTTGCTGATAGATTTCGAGAGAGTCCTTTCTCGACTTAACCAGTTTTTGCAAAAGCTTTATTTCGTCTTCTTCTTTCAGCTCACCGCCGCCACCTTCAGAGGTTTTAGCTAATAATATCGCTGCCTTTACAGCACGGAGACTGCGCAAGGCTGCTTCATCTTTAGAAAGCATCGCAGCCTTTAACTCCGTCATGATCTTTTGCTCGAGACTCATAATATTCATTTAGAGATTGATATTGTTCTTTAGTTGTTGTAGTCGCAAATAGGACCTGAACCTCAGGACTTTTTCTATGCTTTATTTTCCTTCAGTTGCTTAGCCCTGAACTTTTCATAAAACGTTTTGGCAAAATCTTTCATCTCCGCCACATCTTCCTGGTACTTGGTAGCACGGCCATAGGTATCGGCCATCGTCATCAATGTCTGGTAAAAGAAATCCGCCATTTCATCTACCATCATATCTTTTGTCCAGAGGTCAATACGTAAAGCCGCCTTCTCGGCGCCATCCCAAAAGGAGATCATCATTGCCTTGGCCTTCTGTCCGTTTTCTGCAGAGGAATCAGTAGCACTCCAGGTTATGGTATCAGGAATTTTGTTTTCATCCGTTGCTACTTCTATTGTTATAGTTGATTTATTCATATAAAGCGTTAAGAGGTGGCAAAGTTAATTGTTTTGCTGTATGGCTTTTTCAATGCTCTGCCAGAGGCGTTCAGCACTTTGTTCCCAGCTATATTGCTTGACAACCACTCTTCCTTTTTCGATCAGCTGGCTCCGGAGTTTTTCGTCTTTATATAACAGCATCATTTTCTCCGCAATATCAGCAGGACTTTCCGGTTCAGCATATAACGCTGCCTCATTAGCTATCTCCTGCATGGAGCTGTTAAGCGAAGTAATGACAGGCACATCACATTGCATGGCTTCGAGCACCGGCACCCCAAATCCCTCGAACAAAGAAGGATATACCATGGTATAAGCGGCACCAACGAGTTTTCTTATTTCTTCCTCATTTACATAACCAGTCATTACCACATCATCCCGGTACTTGTATGTCTTCAGGTTTTTAACAAACGAATCATATTTCCAGGCGAGCCGGCCAGTTAAAACCAGTTTCATCGAAGACTGCTGTCTTTTTTTGAAGAGGGAAAATGCTTTCAGCAAATTCACCAGGTTCTTCCTTGGATGAATAGCCCCGGCATAGATAAAGTATTCTTTGCCCCCTGTATATTTTGCCCTGGTTGCCTGTTTTTCTTCATTTGTCAGTGGTTGAAATATTTCTTTGGCAGCGCTGTATACTATATTAATCTTGTCCGCAGCTGTTCCATATTGGCTAGTTATATCTTTTTTGGAAAACGCAGATACAGCAGCAATCACTTTTGCTTTTGCCAGCATTTTGGGAGTATACCTTTTATAATACAGCAAGTGTGATTTAGGTATGAAAGACGGATAATGTAAAAAAGCAAGGTCATGCACCAGCAGGCATTGCGGAACTTTTGTGCCCAGGGAACAAAATCCGTCACAGGAAACAAATACATCAGCCTTGTATTTCCGAAGCAAAACGGGCACTTTTATATCATACCATAATTTCCAGAGCAATGGATGACGGGCCGGCGGACCTGTGACTACTGCTTTTACGTTTGGGCCAAAAACAAATCGTTCATCATACGGCCTGTCAAATATAAATATGAACTCATGCTCAGGGTGTGCTGCTGTTATGCGTTTAAATGTTTCATAAATGAAATAACCATATCCCTCCAGGTAATCCTTCAGTAAAAACCTTGTATTGACTGCAATGTTCATTCGTGGCGCAAAGTTACCGGAAGCGGTAGTATTCCTACCGTAAAAAACACAATAACGTACGAGGGACTGCTATTAATTTCTCCGATTGAATTCATTGATTTTTTCTATCCCCTGTTGATATAAAATACAGGAAGATTTGCTGTGGATATTCATTTAATACGGCTTAGAAAACAGGGCATATCTGCTCTTGTATCACTATGGGTATACCTTTAGTTTTACATCGCTAACAATTATTATCCGGTAACCAAAACTGTAGCCTGTGAAAAACTTCTACACTTCAGTTTTACTGCTGATCATTCAATTGCTTAGCCACCATTTCAGTTCAGCCCAATGCCCTTACGGTTTTCCGCCGGGCACCACCGCCTACGATACCACTATTGCCACACCAGCAGGTATCAACACATTGTTTGTAAAGTTTCCGCAAGCGGATCCTTATGCAGGTATGGTTACCTGTTTGCGATTATGTATTACCATAACCGGTGTTGTAGACTCCGTGAGTGTTGAAAATAATTCTGCTTCAGCGCAAACGGCTAATGTGTATTATATAAGAACAGACCAGATAACCGGGCCCGGCCTCAGCGGACCTTTAACCAACAGTGCCAGCCACACTTACGGCCCCTATGCTTTGGCTGCCACAAACGGCATCCTGGGTTCAGGACCTGATTTTGTCGCCATATCCAGAGATACTGTACTGAATGCTGTCACCGTTTGCACCACCATCAATAACCCTGATTCTCTGTTTCAGTTTTATGGTCACGATAGCGTTACCTATTTATATAATATCACCGCATTTACTAATGTAACCTGCACCGGGGGCAATTACAACAGTACCGTGGCCACTTCCGCTTTGGTGAGGTTTCGATTTGAATATTGCACTTGCCCGGGCTATATTCTTCCGCTGAATATGACCGATTTCAGGGTAAATAAAATTTCTGCTAATAAAGCAAGATTGACATGGCATGATGAGGAGTATAATGAAGTGCCCTATCACTATGAGCCGGAGGTCAGTAGGGATGGTGTAAATTTTACAAGCCTGGGAAAACTGCTGCCACAAAACACCGGTCCGGAAAACCGGATGAGTTTTGATTATGCAAGCTACCGGCAAAGCGGAACATTCTTGTTCAGGATCAAACAGGTATACGCCAATGGATTTGTTCGGTTTAGTAATATCCGGCAGGTAGAACTGGAAAATTCCGGTAAACCAGAATTTATTCTCTATCCCAACCCTTCCAATGGGGTCGTTGGTATCAAATTTGCTAATAATGAGGGCGGAAAATTCCGACTGGAATTATATAACACACAGGGACAATTGATGATGGCGAAGGAAATTGTGGCGACAGGCTCTTCGGTTCATCAGTTTGCCACGTTACTAAAGGGAACATTTTGGTTAAGGGTTGTGGACGTAACGAGCCAACTGTCCTGTGTCAATCAACTTTTCATTAAATGACCTCTTAGGTGGAAGAGGATGGTGGCTTGTAAAAGGGGCCTTGGTTCGGGGCCCCTTTCTTTTACCCTCTTCACATCAGACTTCCTGTTTCGGACTTCTTTCTCTACATTTGTCGCTGCACTAAAGCATTTTCATGGAATATAATACTACAAGAAACCACCTGACTATGAGGGAGTATGGCCGTCATGTGCAGAAAATGGTGGAGCA
>DEHX01000142.1:0-2885 GCA_002352145.1 Chitinophagaceae bacterium UBA2789 | reverse complement strand
GATAAAGCGCTGAAAGAAGAAAATCCTGAAAAGAAATTAGGTTTCGCCAATGCCATTGCCTACTACATGAAACTGGCTTACAACAACTGGCACAAAGAAATAGTACACGATGATGCCATTCAAAGTGAATTGACCGGCATCACACAGGGCCAGCTTACCTTTACCAACACTCCTTATGTAAAGGCATTCCGTCCGCAGCAGGAAGGAAGGGACAACCGCGGCGGCTACGGCAAGCAAAGAGGAAAATTCCAGCAGCGGGGTGGCGGTGGTGGCCGCAACGACAGAAGAGATAACCGCGGCGGTGGCGGAGGCAATTTTAAGAAGAAACGATACTAAGTTGATAAGTTATAAAGTTGAAAGGTTGACAGGTCATCACTGTCAACCTTTTATTTTTACCTTGCAACCACCTTTTTAACTAGTTAACCAATCAACTTTTCAACTGCACTATATGCATTCCTTCGAAGTAAGAGGTGGTAAAAAACTAAATGGTGCTATCATTCCGCAAGGAGCCAAGAACGAGGCCTTGCAAATAATCAGTGCTGTATTGCTGACACCCGAAGAAGTCACTATCAGTAATATTCCCGATATCATTGATGTAAACCTGCTTATAGAATTACTCGGCGAAATGAATGTGAAAGTGAACCGCATCAGCCGGGACACCTGCATATTCCGGGCGGACGATGTAAACATCGATTACCTGCACAGCGAAGCTTATAAAAAGAAAAGCGGAAGGCTGCGTGGCTCTGTAATGCTGGCCGGCCCCATGCTGGCAAGGTTTCGCAAAGCATTTATACCAAAACCCGGTGGTGATAAAATAGGCAGGCGACGATTAGATACTCATATTATCGGCTTTGAAAAACTCGGCGCCAGTTTCATTTATCATGAAGAAGATGGTTTCTTTCATCTCGATGCACCTGATCTGAAAGGCGCAACTATGCTGCTCGACGAACCATCCGTTACCGGTACTGCCAATATCGTAATGGCTGCTTCGATGGCGAAAGGAACCACCACCATCTATCATGCCGCCTGCGAGCCTTATATACAACAGCTCTGCCGCATGCTGAACCGCATGGGCGCCAGAATCAGTGGCATCGGCAGCAATATGCTGACCATTGAAGGAGTAGATTATCTCGGCGGCACTACCCATCGCATGCTGCCCGATATGATCGAAGTAGGTTCTTTCATCGGTTTGGCGGCTATGACGCAAAGTGATATCACTATCAAAGGCGCCGGTATCGAACACCTCGGCATGATACCCGAAAAATTTCAGCAGCTCGGGATTCAAATGAACTTTTCGGGTGATGATATTCATATTCCCTCGCAGGATAGTTATGAAATACAAACTTTTCTCGATGGCTCGGTCATGACCATCTACGATCATCCCTGGCCGGGCTTCACACCTGATTTATTAAGCATTGTATTGGTTACTGCTATACAGGCCAAAGGCTCGGTGCTCATTCACCAGAAAATGTTTGAAAGCCGTTTGTTCTTTGTTGACAAGCTGATTGATATGGGTGCAAGAATTGTTCTCTGCGATCCGCACCGGGCTGTAGTGATCGGCCTCGAAAGAGAACAGGCCTTGCGGGGCATCACCATGAGTTCGCCGGATATCCGTGCCGGTGTAGCTTTATTAATTGCAGCATTAAGTGCAGAAGGCAAAAGCATCATTCAAAACATAGAACAGATCGACCGCGGCTACCAGGATATTGACGGCAGGCTGCGAATGCTGGGCGCAGATATAAAACGGATACAGGAATGAAGCATTTCCTCCTTATCATTTTTACAGCACTAATTGTTTCTGGCAGCCGGGGCCAGTCTGCTGAATACTATGCAAATGGTTATTTGCTTTATGGCAAAGACACTACATGGTGTAAAATCTGGTTCAATCCTTCATCTCCTTTTTATAAATTTTCCGTCACCACTTGGCAAAAAGATACAGCTGTCGAAATACCATTTACTGATACCAAACTTACCGGCTTCGGCATTACCGACAATGACTACAACCTCCATTACGGCAGGATAATAGTGGATGGTAAAAAAGGTAAAACAAATATGCATGTACTGAAAATAGTGGCCGGTACATTAGAACTATATGAACATCATTATGTACTGGTAGCCACCGTTCGTGGCACATTAAATACAACCCGAAAAGATTACTTCAATTACTACCTGGGCAGAACAGATCTTGACCCGGCTTCAAACCCGGTCAAACTACCGGCATTAAAGAAAAAATTCATCCTCCCGTTTATCAGTGACAATGAAAAACTCTGTGATGAACTACAAGATAAATTAACCCCGGAAGAACTAGCTGCCATCGTCATCCGCTATAACAAAGAAAAATATGCAGCAACGCATTGATAATGGAGTATAACAAAATTCTCACTTTGTATAACAGATAGAATACAAGAATAACGCTCAGTACCTGTTTCATTCTTTAATAAATTTTCCAGCGCCTTGTTCCGCCTTGGTTGTGGTATCTAAACACTTACAGAAAAGCAAGGCGGAACACTGCACCTTCCTGAACATTGCATAACACGAAGCGGAGACCAGAACTACTTATCTCAAACATTTAATGTTTTTGCAGACCATCAGCATCTCCGTGTGGGCAGGCGGTCCCGGCGGCGGAGCATTCGCCGGGACTTGACTTTTTTCTTACTTTTTTTGTCAAGAAAAAAAGTAAACAAGAGGCAAAAATTATCTTTACAAAAACCAAACATGCCCAAAGATATTTTCACCGATCAGCCCACTCTCGAAAACGAAAGAGTCATCCTGCGGCCCATCCGCAGTGATGATGCGGAGCACCTGCTTCCTTTTTCGTTACACGAACCGGAAATATGGAAATACGGATTGGTGACAGCCGCCGGCAAAGAAAACCTGGAGAGCTA
>DEHX01000046.1:3393-4619 GCA_002352145.1 Chitinophagaceae bacterium UBA2789 | reverse complement strand
AAGGATAGCATTAGCATTATCACCAGTTTCAGCGTATGCCATACCCCTGAGAAAATCTTCCTTTATAGTAAATGGCCTGTCAAACCGAATTGTCAGCAATTCTGTATACTTTCTTGTTTTATAGGCTGTTTCGATTGCAGATTCCGCTGTACTGCCATCCCTGACACCGGTTAGTTCATATGTTCTATAATTGGCCGCAAATACTTTTTCAGATGAAAGGGTGTAAAAGTTGTACCCGATATAACCTGCTACGATCAACAAAATACTGGCGGCAACTGCAATGGCATAACGTATGTTACGTTTTGCTGACGTTATTTTTCTTACCGGTGCTTTCCGCTCATTCATCATTTGCTGGTGAACAGAAGCAACTTTTTGCTGAAGACCATATTGCTTTAAAGCTTCCCTGGCAATTAACAGGCCCTCCAATTCATTTTCCAGGTCTTTATCGGTCTCGAGCAGTTTGTCCATCTGCTGCTTTTCAGCCGGCTCAAGTTTACCGTCCAGGTAATCAACTAGTTTTTCAGACATACCAGGTGTAGAATTATCCATGCAATAAGTTTTTCAAAGTTTGTCTTAAAAAAGGTTTCTCATTGATCATTTGTTCCAGTTGTTTCAGGCATTTATACTTCTTGTTTCGTACCACCTGCTCGTTTTCATAATCGGTTACCTCCAGTATCTCTTTCATGGAAAGATTATCATAATAAAAGAGCAGCAAAATTTTTTTGCAAGTCTCTCCCAACTCACCAACCAGCCTTAACACTTCTGCCTTTCCCTCTCTTTCAGCTATGAAGTGGCCGGTATCCAGTTCAACCCTCTCCTGCCCTTTCTCATACTTTTCTTCCCTGGCCAATGCCCTTCCCCTTCTTTTCAGTTCATTCAACCAGGTAAATCTGTTCAGGGAGAATAAAAAAGTTTTGACCGATGACTCCCCCCTGAATTTATCTTTCTGCACCAGGTCAATAAAATTCACCACTACCTCCTGGAACACATCTTCTGCATCCTGGCGGCTGCCATTGTTGTTCTGGATATGCCAGCTCAGGCTTTCGAAATGGGCCTGGTAAATAGCTTTTATCGTCTCATCAAGCTTTCTGCCAGAACGGATATTGCTCAACAGTTCCGAATCAGGCAGATTTTTGAACACCTCCATGCTTAATCCTTAGATTTGTAAGTTTAAAATTCCATTTTGTAACCTAAACTAAGCATTATTTGTTAAGATAGAGTACTTG
>DEHX01000046.1:2794-3331 GCA_002352145.1 Chitinophagaceae bacterium UBA2789 | reverse complement strand
TAAAAGGCCTGCTGGAGGAAGAAGAAAAATATGAACTACCTGCTGATTTTCTGATGGAGGTTATGGAGATCAATGAGCAGTTAATGGACATTGAATCTGCTCCTTCTGCTAAACTGGAAACCCGGATAGATGAATTACAAACTGAAATTTATGAACCGGTAAAGCAGATAGTTGAGGACTACCAGGAAGGGGTCACAACGGAAAATGAATTACTGAATGTAAAAGATTACTATTACAAGAAAAAATATTTGGACCGCATAAGACGCCAATTAGCAGGAATGGCTTAATATTGCAGCCCCAACGCTGAACCCCAAAAAAGCCCGGGTGGCGGAATTGGTAGACGCAGCAGACTCAAAATCTGCCGTTCGCAAGAATGTGCTGGTTCGATTCCAGTCCCGGGCACAAAAAAAGAGCTTCATCATATGGAGCTCTTTTTTATTGCTTGTCTTAAAAAAAGGTGACCAGTTTAGGTCACCTTTTAAAGTATTATTGGTGATTCAATTAAGCCAGGTCAAAACGATCCAGGTTCATCACCTT
>DEHX01000046.1:0-2701 GCA_002352145.1 Chitinophagaceae bacterium UBA2789 | reverse complement strand
TCAAAGTTGGCATTGAGTACCCGCATACCACCAACCAGCACCGTCATCTCTGGTGTTGTCAGCGTTAGCAACTGGGCTTTATCAACCAGCATTTCTTCTGCAGATGCATGAGCTTTTTTGTTTTTATAGTTGCGAAAACCATCTGCCATTGGTTCCAGCACTGCAAATGATTCTACATCTGTCTGCTCCTGCGATGCATCATTGCGGCCGGGTGTAAACGGAACATGTACAGCATATCCGGCATCCTTTGCTGCCTTCTCAATGGCAGCACATCCACCCAGAACAATCAGATCGGCCAATGAAACTTTTTTACCACCTTTTTGAGTACTGTTAAACTCCTTTTGAATAGCTTCCAGTTTGTCGAGCACTTTGCTCAACTGTGCTGGGTTATTCACTTCCCAATATTTCTGTGGAGCCAGCCTGATACGGGCACCATTGGCACCACCCCGCTTATCAGAACCACGGAAAGTGGCAGCTGATGCCCACGCAGTTGATACCAGTTCAGCAATAGCTAATCCGCTTGAAAGGATGATCCCTTTCAATAAGGCAATATCCTGATCGTTGATGAGTTCATAATCAATCGCAGGAATGGGATCTTGCCAGATCAGTTCTTCTGCAGGTACTTCTGGTCCAAGGTACCGGGCTTTGGGACCCATATCTCGGTGCGTAAGCTTGAACCAGGCACGGGCAAATGCATCAGCAAACTCATCCGGGTTTTCAAAAAAGCGCCGGGATATTTTCTCATACACCGGATCAAAACGCAAAGCCAGGTCTGTGGTCAACATAATGGGTGTATGTTTTTTACCGGGGATATGAGCATCAGGCACAGTTCCTTCACCCATACCATGCTTGGGCTTCCACTGGTGCGCACCGGCCGGACTTTTAGTTAACTCCCATTCGTAACCAAAAAGGTTCCAGAAAAAGTTATTACTCCATTTTGTGGGAGTTGTAGTCCAGGCTCCTTCCAGGCCGCTGGTAATAGTATCTTCAGCATTTCCTTTTCCAAATGTATTCTTCCAACCCATGCTTTGTTCTTCTATTTCTGCAGCAGCTGGTTCTCGGCCTACATATTTGGCAGGATCAGCTGCTCCATGGGTTTTACCAAAAGTGTGTCCGCCGGCAATCAAGGCTACAGTCTCTTCATCATTCATTGCCATACGGCCAAAGGTTTCCCTTATGTCTCGTGCCGCAGCAATAGGATCAGGATTACCATTAGGGCCTTCCGGGTTCACATAAATAAGACCCATTTGTACGGCAGCTAATGGATTTTCAAGGTCCCGTTCACCGCTGTAACGTTTATCACCCAACCACTCTGTTTCCGATCCCCAATAAATATCTTCTTCTGGTTCCCAAACATCTTCACGGCCACCAGCAAAACCAAAGGTTTTGAAGCCCATTGATTCCAGCGCACAGTTACCGGCTAATATCATAAGATCTGCCCAGGAAAGTTTATTTCCGTATTTCTTTTTGACTGGCCATAACAAAAGCCTTGCTTTATCCAGGTTGGCATTATCCGGCCAGCTATTCAAAGGTGCAAAACGCTGGGTACCTGATCCGGCACCACCCCGTCCATCATGAATCCGGTAAGTACCGGCACTATGCCATGCCATGCGGATAAAGAATGGCCCATAATGGCCATAATCTGCAGGCCACCAATCCTGAGAGGTGGTCATCAATTCGTAAATATCTTTCTTTACAGCTTCTAGATCCAGGCTTTTAAACGCTGACGCATAATCAAACTTTTCTCCCATTGGATTGGACAATGAGGAATTTTGACGAAGTATGTTAAGCTTCAACTGGTTCGGCCACCAGTCACGGTTACTGGTGCCCCCGCCGGCTCCTTTTTTGAGCATTCCATTACTGAACGGGCATTTACTTTCCCCATTCACATTGTAAGAGGGAGTTCCCTGAGATGTACTGTTACTCATTTTTTATGGTTTTAAAGATTAGCAGGATAGTCTGTAGTGAATCTTGAAAGTGCTACTGGATTCCCGGCAATGTTAGCGTAGTATTCGAAATAAATCAAATTGATTATTTTTATAAAGATATAATTATTATCTATGACACTGACACAGCTTGAATATATAGTCATGCTGGATACTTACCGGCACTTTGTGCTGGCTTCCGAAAAATGTTTTGTTACCCAGCCCACCTTAAGTATGCAGATTCAAAAACTGGAAGAGGAACTGGGTGTAAAGATCTTTGACCGGACAAAACAGCCCGTTATTCCCACGGAAATTGGAGCTGGTATCATTGCACAGGCCCGCATTGTTCTTCGTGAAGCTGGGATGATCCGGCAGATTATCGCAGAACAAAAAAATACGATGACCGGGGAACTCCGTATCGGGATCATTCCAACCCTGGCTCCCTATCTTTTGCCAACCCTTTTTAAAAATATTCGTGAAAAATACCCACAGGTAAACCTGGTGGCCCGGGAAATAATTACTGAAGAGGTAGTGCAGGAATTAAAAAACAACCGCCTGGATTGCGGAATTGTGGTCACTCCGCTTAAAGATTCTTCCATTAAAGAAGATATACTTTTCTACGAAGAGCTATTTGTTTATGTATCGAAAAACAATGCATTGCATAATAAAAAGTATGTATTGCCGGGTGATATTGATCCCACCCAGCTCTGGTTGCTGGAAGAAGGACATTGCTTCCGGTCACAAATACTAAACCTGTGTGAACTCCAGAAACACTC
>DEHX01000112.1 GCA_002352145.1 Chitinophagaceae bacterium UBA2789 | reverse complement strand
ATGAATTGAGTTCCATAATTAAGAGTTGTTCGGTTGATAATTGTGATCAGCCAGATCAGGATTTTTTCTTTTCTGGTTCCATGATGTCTTTAAAACGGTCTTTGATCTCGGGTTCCAGGTCTTCATAACCTCTTTCTACAGGAAACTGCCTGTCTTTTGGTGGCAGGTAGTACACTCTTGGTTTGGTTCCCAGTTCTTCCATATAACGGTAACCAGCACGGTCTTTTATCAGTTGAGTGAAGCTGATCGTTTCTTCCCCGTTGGTAACAGTATCTTCATTTTCGTCGCCGAAGTAGAAAACACCATTGGGACAAGACTCCACACAAGGAGGAAGCAGCCCTTCTCTTGCACGGTCAGGGCAGAAATCACATTTTTCAACAGTACCTACTTTGGCAGGAATGCCTGTTTCAGGATTATAGGCCAGGTCTTTAATGTCAAATGGTACTTCCGGCTCATCCCAGTTGAACACCCGGGTGGAGTAAGGACAGGCTGCCATACAGAATTTACAACCTATACAACGGTCGTTATCAATCAGCACCAAGCCATCCTGTCTTTTATAAGTAGCATCAACAGGACAAACTTTTACACAAGGCGGATTATCACAGTGAAAACATTGTTTGGGAAACCAGTAAGGTGCCGCTTTTTCACTGTCCTTCATCAATTTTACAGTGAGCCATTCTGTTTCTACCGGTCGGTAGTGCCATTTCTGGCAAGCGGTAATACACTTCCGGGCATTTTTACAACGGGCCAGGTCTACTACCATCACAAATTTTTTCCCGGCTATGCCTTCCCGTGCCTCCAGCTTGGATACAATGGCCATATGTTCCTGGTGGTTCAGGTAGGCAGAGTCAATTTCCACTATTTCACCATCCGGTGAAAGTAATTTTACTTTATCCCCCGCAGGCGCCTTTTTGGAAGAGCAGGAGCAGGCAAGGCTGCCACAGGCTGTAGCTGCAATAGTAGCCACCGCAGCTGTCTTCAAAAAGTCCCGCCGGCCTTTGTCTTGAGTTTCTTCTTGTTTCATGGTATTATAAATATGAAGTGAAGCAGATGGTTATTCATTGTCTTTGGATGGGTTCTTCATCCAGTTATAGATGTCTTTGTTGCTGGCTTTCTTTTTCCCGGCCGCTTCTTCAAAAACAGCTTTGTCTACTTCCACCAGTTTGCCATCGGGGGTAAGCATTTTAATTTTTTCTGTTTTGGAAGGTTCTGAAAAGAAAGATGAGAAGAACTGCCGACGGGACTTTTGCCCATTTTTTTTGTCGTTTCCCATTTTATTGTTGGTTTTATTTTTTTAAGTTTAATAAAAAACCGCCGCAACTTATTTACCAATAGCTGACGGTTTCATGACGTTTGTCAAGGGGATAAGTGAGAAATATCACAGTATGCGGGGGTTTGATAAACTTTAGTAGTCAGTGTGACTAAAGTCATGCTTGCGTCAGTTGCTTGTCATGAAACTGTCAATTGCCCACAAATACTTTTGACAGTGCTTTTTTAGAAACCAGTTCTTATAGCAACAATTTCATTCAGTTAAACTAGCTTTTTTATGAAAAAAGTTTCAATCGTACAAGCGGTCTCCCTTTTTGCAGGAGTATTCTTCCTGTCTGCATCTTTATTGCAGTGTACGAAGGATGGAGAACTTGTAAAAAACCTTGACAGATCATACACAGGCGGGCCAGACTCTACTGTGTATGCAGCCTTTTATGAAAGCAACACCATTTCTACTGCAGACGTTGTTCCCGATGTGAACGATGTAATCAAGATGAGAGGTGTGCAGACCATCATTCATGAGTATTGCAATACGTCCAATTGCCATGGCGGACCGATTGCACCCCGCTTTGAAATCTATTCCCAGATCATGCAATATGTAAAACCCGGCGATCCGGAAGGAAGCAAGTTGTGGGAATACATTACTACCAACGATTTTGATAAAGCAATGCCTCCAGTTAACTCCAGCCATGAGTTGGGACAAAGAGACAAAAGCATTATTTATAACTGGATCAAAAATGGCGCTAAAGAAAGACCTGATCTGAATGACTTCAGACCTGCCGCTATTCGCCTTATGGTTGATGGTTGTAGTTCTGCCAACTGCCACAATACAGCTACTGCTACCGGTGGCTGGGCAAGAAAAGGACTTATTAGCGGATTAACTTCTGCTGATACTACTCAGTACACTTATATCAATCCTACTACCGGATCAATTACCGTGTATTGTCAATTGTCAAATCAAACCCTGATGAACCAGGTTTGGACAGCTTATAAAGACAGTGTAAAAAGATTCTATGCAGATACAGCTGCTAATGCAAGCTTCCGTCCATGGAAAACGGTGAGCACTCCGGTTTCTGCACTCAGCACAAGAGGCCCGTTGGGTAACTATGATGATATTATTATGGATATTCTTTATCCCAAATCAGTAAGAACCAATTCCAGTGTGGTATATACAGACCCGGTTACATTAAAACAATATTATGTAAGAGGTAACCCGCTGGTTTCTACAGACTGTTTTGTTCGCCGGATGGATTCTACACTGATCTATCGCAACCCGCTGACATTAGTAGAAACATCTAAGAATGGTAGCATGGCTTATGATGATGGCGGATTCAGCCCATCAGAAGTGGCTCTTTTCAAAGCATGGTATTTTGCTGATCCCAATATTCCGGATGTCTGGAAATATGGTATTGGCAATGTTGGCATCTTCAAATACAGGAAGACCAATAACTATATCATTAAGCGATAAACCCATCAACTCATTCAAAAAATTCCAGGTATATGAAAAAGAAAATAACCATAGCAGCGCTGGCGACTTCCATGCTGGTTTACCTGTTGTCATCCTGTTATCAAAATAAAGAAGATATACTGGCACTGCCCAGAGTATCGTTCAGAAATGAAGTAGTTCCTATTGTAACAGCTGGTCCTTGTGGCTGCCACAATACCAGTGTAACTATCCGTGCGGTATTATTCTCTGATCAAAGAACCAATACTATCTATTATGATGCCATCCTGGCAAGAAGAGGAGCATTTGAAGCATGGGTAAATGGCGGCACACACCCCGGTGGCGGAGCCATTGATTTTTCACCCAGTGAGAAAAACATCATAAAAAAATGGATTGCACAGGGAGAACCTTATGATGATGGTGCCGGCTGTACAGTAACTGGTAACCTGACGTATACAAATGATATTGTTCCGATATACAATACTAGTTGTAAAGGGGCCACTTGCCATGGCGGTATTGCAGCACCGCTGGATTATGCAAAGATGGTGGCAAAGAAAAGTGTACTGGAGACTATACTCAACAGTGGCGGTAACACCGGTCACCCCGGCGGAGCACTTAGCCTTACCACCTGCACAGTCAATAAAATGAAAGCATGGATTGCCCAGGGGCAACCTCAATAACAGAAAAAATAAATGTTCTTACTCTAAAATAAGATCGTATGAAAAAGATATTACTGCTTCTCGTTTTTGGATTCGGTTTGATGGCAATGGGTATTGCACAAGACGAACCCGAAGCTGAAAAAAAAGAAGCTCCTAAAAGAAAATATGCCAGGGCAACCTTTAATGCTACGAAGATCATAAATATGCAGAGTACTGAAATCGTAAGTAAGGGAAACCTGCAGTTCCTGATCTCTCACCACTTCAGTAACCTGTGGAATAAAGATGCATCTGACGGAGAAAATTTTGCCCAACTGCTGGGTCTTAACTCCGGTGTAGCCAACACTTATCTTTCATTTGACTACTCCATTACCGACTGGGCCAATATTGGATGGGCCG
Source organism: Chitinophagaceae bacterium UBA2789 (assembly GCA_002352145.1). Lineage (GTDB taxonomy): Bacteria > Bacteroidota > Bacteroidia > Chitinophagales > Chitinophagaceae > JJ008. Next base: position 1,769 of record DEHX01000112.1, on the reverse strand, counting down.
CAGCAGGCCGCAGCCGTTTTGAAGGCTTTGCCAAGTTTCGCCTGTTACGTCAGCAAACAGGATTAAAAAATGTTCCGGTATCTGTTACCTGGTATTCGATGGCACATGTAAATGCTGCCAAGAATGCCGACATCACTTTTGGATGGAACAAATGGGCTTATATGCACCAGTTGCTTATTGCCCGTAAGTTCTCAGATAAGTTTTCATTGCAGTTTAATCCTGCCCTTATTCATTTCAATGTGGTGCCTTATGGTATCAACAACAGTAACCTTGTTTATTCACTGGGTCTTTCCGGCAAATACAAAATGACGGCTAATAAGAACCTGACCTTTGAATACAACAGGCAATTGAATATGCATGAGAACCTGATCGATAAGAATGGCAATATTGTTAACTACAGCCCGGATCTTCTTTCAGTAGGTCTTGAATTGAATACAGTTGGTCACCTGTTCCAGTTCTATGTAGGAAGCACTACTGCTGCATCACCCATTGATCAATTGGCCAGAAATACAAGCTGGATAAAAGATGGCCATTTTGCTTTCGGTTTTACCATTAACAGAACGATGAGTTTAAAGAAAGAAAAAGAATAATATATAGGATAAAAACGATTGATTCTGAACCGGGCCGGATTTCTATCCGGCCTTTTTTTATTTGCAATAATTAACAAATTCAGGACAATCGAACATGACGACATAGCTATCTTTGCCATCCTTTACATTGAATCCTTATCTTATTTGTTTTTGATTTTATCATTTATTAAAACAAATTCACATGAAAGCAACCTATTTCATTGCAGCTATTATTTCCGTTTCCCTTTTTTCCTGTGTCAGCAGTAAAAAATTCAAGACAAAAGAAGCTGATTACAACAAACTGGAGGAACGCTTCAACACCTTGCAAAAAGACATGAATGAATGTGGTGAAGAAAAAGCTATACTCACCCGTCAAAAGGAGGCCTTAGAAAGAGAAAAAGCTCTTATGGCAGGACAAATAAAGGATCTGGGTGACCAGGTAGAATACCTGAAAGCCAATAATAATGCTGCGCTGAAACAACTGGAAGATCTTTCTGTTATTACCGCAGCCCAGGCAGAAAGCATCAAAAAATCAATGGAGAATATTGGTGCTAAAGATGCTTATATACAAACATTACAACAGCAAATGGCCCGTAAAGATTCTTTGAACATGGCATTAGTGATGAACCTGAAAGGGGCAATTGGTAATCTTGACGATAAGGACATTAATATTAAAGTTGATAAAGGCGTTGTATATGTAGATATATCTGATAAACTGTTGTTCAAAAGCGGCAGTTATGATGTGACAGAAAGGGCCAAAGAAGTGTTGGGTAAAGTAGCTACCGTATTGAAAAATCAACCAGAAATTGAGTTTATGGTAGAAGGCCATACAGATAATGTGCCTTATAAGGGCGGTGTATTGCTCGACAACTGGGATCTTAGTGTAAAAAGAGCTACAGCTGTTGTACGCATTTTACAAAAACAATACGGCCTTGATCCCGCCAAGATGGCTGCAGCCGGAAGAGGTGAGTACAAGCCATTGGAAGATAACAGTACCCGGGAAGGAAAAGCTGCTAACAGAAGAACAAGGATTGTAATATTACCGCAGCTGGACCAGTTCTTTAAACTGCTGGAACCCCAGAAAAATTAATTTGGAAAAATCTTTTATGATAAGGCCACCCATTCGGGGTGGCTTTTATTTTAATATAGAAGTTTAAGTTATTTCACTTCTTCAAACATACCCGTCTGCTTGTTCTTTCG
>DEHX01000175.1 GCA_002352145.1 Chitinophagaceae bacterium UBA2789 | reverse complement strand
GGTATCAAAAACATTACTTCCAGTAGCAGCAATGGCAGCAGTAATATCAATGTTGAATTCGACCTGACTATTGACCTGGAAGCAGCTGCCAATGATGTGCGGGATAAAGTTTCCCAGGCGCAGCGTTCTTTGCCCTCTGACCTCGACGCTCCCCCGGTTGTTTCCAAAGCAGATGCCAGTTCCGATGCTATTCTTTCTATGACCGTACAAAGCAACACCCGGAACCAGTTGCAAATGACCGAATATGCCAATAATGTGTTGGTAGAACGGTTGCAGACGATCCCTGGTGTGAGCGGTGTGCAGATCTGGGGTGAAAAAAGATATGCAATGCGCATCTGGATCGACCCTGCAAAACTGGTAGCCCTGAATGTAACAGCAGCTGACGTACAAGCAGCTTTATTGAGAGAAAATGTTGAATTGCCATCTGGCAAAATTTCAGGCAACACTACTGAACTGACTGTGAGAACATTTGGCCGTCTGAATACTGAAGAAGAGTTCAATAATCTTATCGTTAGAAATGTAGACGGGGCGGATATCAGGCTGAAAGATGTAGGTGAAGCTGTGTTAGGCCCCGAAAATGAAGAAACAGTACTCCGGGGTAATGGCACACCCATGATAGCATTAGCAGTAGTACCACAACCCGGTTCCAACTACGTATCTATTTCTGATGAATTTTTCAAAAGATTAGAGCAGATAAAGAAAGATGTTCCTGAGGATATCAAGATCAATATTGCACTGGACCAAACCAAATTTATCAAGAAGTCAATCCTGGAAGTAGAAGAAACGCTGATGATTGCCTTCTTGCTGGTGGTGATGATCATCTATGCTTTCTTCCGGGAGTGGATCATTGCTATCCGTCCGCTGATTGACATCCCTGTATCACTCATTGGCGCTTTTTTCATCATGTACCTGATGGGTTTTACCATCAATGTACTTTCATTACTGGCTATTGTTCTTGCTACGGGCCTTGTGGTGGATGACGGTATCGTTGTAACGGAGAATATCTTCAAAAAGATGGAGAAAGGCATGAACAAGTGGCAGGCCGCAGTTGAAGGTTCGAAAGAAATTTATTTCGCTGTTATTGCCACTTCTATCACTTTGGCAGTTGTATTTCTGCCGATCATTTTCTTACAGGGATTTGTCGGAAGGCTTTTCCGTGAATTTGGCATTGTGGTAGCCGGCGCTGTACTTATCTCCGCATTTGTATCCCTGACTTTGACACCGGTATTGAACGTAAAGCTTACCAAGAAAGATGTTCATAAACATTCCTGGTTTTATTTAAAGACAGAACCGTTCTTCCGCTGGATGGAGAATACCTATCAAAAAGCCCTGAGGTCGTTTATGAAAGTAAGAAGATTGGCTTTTGTGCTAGTTGGCTTGTGTATCGCTGCTATCTTTTTCATCGGCCGCAATCTTCAGTCAGAGTTAGCCCCAATGGAAGACAGAAGCCAGTTCAGGCTTCAGTTAACGGCACCGGAAGGAACTTCGTTTGATGCCATGGACCGGTTTGTAAACCAGCTCACCAATTTCATGCTCGACTCTGTGCCGGAAAAGGATATGGTACTGAGCGTTACCTCTCCCGGCTTTACCGGCTCAGGAAATGCCAATACCGGTTTTGTGAGAGTGACGCTAACACCACCCAACGAAAGAAAAAGGTCGCAGAAGGAAATTGTGGCCATGGTAAACCGTCAACTTCCCAAATACAACGAAGGAAGAGCTTTTGCCATCGAAGAACAAACCATCTCTGTAAACCGCCGTGGCGGACAACCCGTTTCGTTTGTTATCCAGAATAACAACTTCGATAAACTGACCGCCATACTTCCTAAAATACTGGAAGAGGCCAGGCAAAGTAAAGTACTGATGAATGCCGATGTTGACCTCAAGTTCAATAAGCCGGAATTAAGGGTTGAAATTGACAGGCTGAAGGCAGCACAGCTCGGTGTAAGTGTCAACGATATTTCACAAACATTACAACTGGCCTACAGTAACCGCCGCCTGGGGTATTTTACGAAAGACGGTAAACAGTACCAGGTAATGGGCCAGGTAGCCAGGAGCGACAGGGATGACCCTAACGATCTTAAGATGCTCTTTGTGCGAAACAGCCGGGGTGAAATGATCAGCCTGGATAACCTGGTGACCACTTATGAATCCAACACCCCGCCTACGATCTATCACTTCAACCGTTATAAATCAGCCACAATCTCTGCAGGCCTTCAGCCTGGGTTTACTATTGGAGACGGTATTGAAGAAATGAATAAGATAGCTGATAAATTACTGGATGAAACCTTCACCACTTCTCTTTCAGGTTCATCAAGAGATTTTGCTGAAAGTTCCAGCAATACCAGCTTCGCCTTCCTGCTGGCCCTCGGACTGATATTCCTGATCCTGGCTGCTCAGTTTGAAAGTTTTATTGATCCGCTGATCATCATGTTTACGGTACCGCTGGCCATTGCAGGAGCTGTTCTTTCATTGTGGTTATTTGGTCACACTTTGAATATCTTTTCACAGATCGGTATGATTATGCTAATTGGTCTTGTGACCAAAAATGGAATCCTTATCGTAGAATTTGCCAATCAAAACCGGATGAAGGGCATGGAGAAAAGAGAAGCAGCTATTTACTCTGCCACACAACGTTTTCGTCCTATCCTGATGACCAGCCTTGCAATGGCACTGGGTGCATTACCTCTTGCCCTTTCATTGGGCGCCGCTGCCACCAGCCGTATTCCGCTTGGTGTGGTGATTGTTGGCGGCATCTTATTTTCACTGGTGCTTACTTTATTCGTAATTCCAGCTATGTACTCCTTTATGTCAGGTAAAAAGAAGAAGAGTGAGATTGACCAATTTATTCACAAGGAAACAAAAGTACCCGATACCGTTACAGAACATTCTTAAGACGACAAGATCATTATGAAAAGAAGTTTGCTTTTTATACTCTGTTCCATAACTCTGCAAGCCGGTGCACAGCGTTTGCTTACTCTCGAAGAAGCCATTGCCACTGCATTGAAACAGAATTTTGATATACAATTGTCAAAAAATGATTCTGCAGTAGCTGCACTTAATTATTCATATCGTAACGCAGCTTTCTTACCACGACTGAATGCCAATGCTGGTACAACATGGAACAATAACAAACAGACTCAGGAGTTCAGCAACAATACCAAAAGAGAAGGTAAAGTAAAAACAAATAACCTGAACAGCAGTGTAAGTCTTAACTGGACATTATTTGACGGACTGCGAATGTTTGCCACAAGAGACAAGGCAGAAGAACTGGTAAAACTGGGCGAACTGGGCATCAAGCAGCAGATTATTAATACCGTGGCCAATGTAATTACTACTTACTATAACATAGTCAGACAAAAACAACAACTGAAGGCGATTGAAGAACAGATCCTTCTGAGCCAGGAAAGAGTAAAACTGGCGCAATACAAACTGGACATTGGTGTTGGCGCCAAGCCTGATGTGCTGCAAAGTAAAGTGGACAATAATGCACAAAAAGCATTGCAACTGGAGCAGCTTACTTTAATTAGCCAGCTGAAAGAACAACTTAACCAGGCTATGAATGTGCTGGATGCCCCTCCATATGATGTTAGTGACTCTATTCCCTTGAATACAAAACTTTCATTAGGCGACATTCAGAACGGACTTGAATCCACAAACCCCGGCTTATTGATTACACGGAAGAATATTGACATAGCAGGTCTTACGCTAAAAGAATTAAAAGCTGACAGGTTCCCGGTGGTTTCATTCAATTCAGCCTATAACTTTTCGAGGAACAATAATAACCTTGCTCTGAACCCTGCCCTGCCGGTTTTCAGCCAAAACAAAGGTTTCAATTATGGTCTCACTGCTACAATACCAATTTTTAATGGCTTCAATACCAAACGGCTTATCAGGCAGCAGGAACTGAACATCCAATACCAGCGGATGTTTTTTGACAACCAGAAGTCGTTACTCAATCTTTCTGTGATCAATGCCTTCCTGGAATATGAACAACAGAAAAAAGCATTGGCTTTGGAAGAAGAAAACATTTTATTGGCAAAAGAAAATGTCAATATTGTTTTCCAGGTCTATAAACTGAACTCTACCACTCTAATTCAATTGAAAGAGGCTGAAAAAAGCTTACAGGATGCTTATACAAGGCTGATAACGGCCCGTTATAATACGAAACTGGCAGAAACTGAATTGTTGCGATTAAAAGGTGACCTCGTGAAATAGATTCTGGTTGCTGGTTGATTGTTTCGGGTTACTTTTGAAATCAAATTTATCCGCATGAATCCATTGGTTGGCATCATCATGGGCAGCGATAGCGACCTGAATGTAATGCAGGCTGCCTCAGACATCCTGAAACAATTTGGCATCCCCCACGAAGTAACAGTCGTATCAGCTCATCGAACTCCACACCGCATGATCGAGTATGCTCAAAAGGCAAAGGAAAGAGGCATGAAAGTCATTATTGCAGGTGCTGGTGGAGCAGCGCATCTTCCGGGCATGGTGGCGTCCGTTACCATACTGCCGGTAATTGGTGTTCCCATCAAATCTTCCAATTCAATAGATGGTTGGGATTCTGTTTTGTCTATACTGCAAATGCCCAATGGTGTTCCGGTGGGCACTGTTGCACTGAATGCGGCTAAAAACGCAGGTATCCTTGCAGCAGAAATTCTTGCTATTGCGGACGAAAGCATTTCACAAAAAGTAGCAGACTATAAGAATTCGCTGAACAATGAAGTGTTGGTAAAAGTGGAGAAACTGAAAAAAGAAGGATGGGAGAATAAATTTGATTAACCTTTCTGTTAGCCAGCATGTATTTCCGTTTTTCCTTAATCGGTTTGCTACTTTTCATAACTTCTTGTGGCACTAATGAATTACTCGAAGAAGTTGTTGAATTCCCCTCCTATCCTTCAGCATCCGGAATAGAATATCAAAATAAAAAATTCTTTGTTATTGGTGACGATGCTACCCATGTACTCATTCTAGACAGCAGCCTTAAGGCAATAGACTCTATTACTATTTATCCCGGTAATGAAAGAAAAATTCCTAAAGCGATTAAGCCGGATTTGGAAGCGGCAGCCATAACGGTTAGCGGCCAGTTGTTGTTATTAGGTTCAGGTTCTAAATCACCACAACGAAATGTAGGGTGGTTTATTGATCCCACTTCAAAAAATGCCGACAGCATTCGTCTTGACACTTTTTATCAGCGATTACAACTGAATGGCATCAAGGAACTCAACGTTGAAGGTGCAACAGCCATTCCCGGCTCTTTTATTCTTGCTTCAAGAGGAAGCAAAGGTTATCCAAAGAACCATCTAATCTTTACCGATACCAGATTTTGGGTAAAACAATCACTGGCTCAAATCACCACTATACTCACAAGTTCCGGAACAGACAGCAGCTTTTTCAGCGGTGTTTCCGGCCTTGCTTATGCAAAAAAAAGCGACCGGCTCCTTCTGACAGTTTCTACCGAAGATACCCGTAATAGTATGGACGATGGGGCTATTGGCAAAAGTTATCTCTGGATCATAAATAATATAAGCAGTAAAAAAAGATGGAAGGCCATCAACCCTGACAAGATCATTGAACTGGAATCACTGGATCCCGGATTTAAAGGACAAAAAATTGAATCCGTTTGTATTACAAAAGAAACATCCGACTTTCTGCACCTTGTTTTGGCAGCCGATAACGACAATGGAAGCAGCACCCTTTTCCGGGTCATTGTCCAGAAGGATTAAGCAGGCTGTCAGAAATTCTGTATTTTACTGAGCAATCAACCTAACCAAAACCGTCCGGTAATATGAAAAAGCTATTGCTCATTCTGTCAATAACTGTTTTGCTGTTTGCAAATTCCACTACTGCACAGACACCACTAAAACCCCGTGATCCTTCTATAACCGGACCGCAAACTTTTGCTATTGTAATGGGTATTTCCAAATACAAATATGTCCGGCCACTTACCTATGCAGATAAAGATGCCGAGTTGTTCAGGGACTTTTTAAAATCTCCCGGTGGCGGTAGTGTAAAAGAGGACAATATTTTTTGCCTGCTGAATGACCAGGCTTTAAGCGCCAATTTCTGGACAAAGGGATTTCAGTGGCTGAAATACAAACAACTTCAAAAAGGTGACCGGCTTTTTATTTACCTCGCCGGTCATGGTGATGCGATTGATGAAGACCAGTATTTCTTCTTGGGTTATGATTGTAATCCTGCCGGCGACAAAAACAATTACCTTGTTGGCGGCGCTATTCAACTATATAACCTGAAAAAGAAAATAGCTGCTGAAACTACTAAAGGAGTAGAAGTGTTTTTTGTGATGGATGCCTGCCGCTCCAACGAATTGCCCGGCGGTGCTGAAGGATTGAGCTTTTTAAACACCGCTGTTACAGAGAAAAAAGTTGGCGAGATCATGATGCTGGCAACCGCAGCCGGGCAGGAATCGCTGGAAGATGCCTCCATTGGTAACGGGCATGGTTTGTTTACCTGGTATTTGGTGGATGGTTTAAGCGGACTGGCTGATGCTGAAGGAAGCCCGGATAACAAGATCACTTATTCAGAGATCAGGAAATATGTAGACAAGAATGTACCTTCTGTGGCGCAGCAGCGTTTCAGGAAGAAACAACAACCTTATTTCTGCTGTGATGCCAATAGCGAAAATGTCATCAGCCAGGTGGATGCCGCTTATCTGCAGAAATGGATGCAACAAAAAAAACAGAACCGGGCAGGAGATTCATTCGAAGGAATGCTGAATAACGCATTTGACTTTTACGGGGCAGATACTACCCTGCAGGAAACATATAACCTGTTCTATAAAGCCATCAGGGAAAAGAGATTGACTGGCAATGCATCAGCAGAGTATTACTACCAGCAATTAGATAAAAAATACAAAGGCAATCCTTACACACTGGATGCACAATCAACGCTGGCAGCTGAGTTTATCAATGATGCACAGCAAAGAGTGAATCGTTACCTGGATTGCAGCGATGAACCTTCTGCCAAAGAGAAAAAAGAAAACTATGAAGCAGGACAACGACTCGAAAAAGCAATTAACCTGGTAAGACAAGATGACCCGGATTTTGCCAATGCCCTGCTTGGCAGAATGTACCTGCTCAAATCAAACAGCGATGACATGGCTTTTCAAAATGCATATGCTGCGCTGAGGATCGATCCAAATGGTGCTTATATACAAAACAAGCTGGCGCTGCTGCACCTTGCTAATAATAAAACAGATAGTGCCTTGTTTTATGCCAGTAAAGCCGCCAAAACTGCTCCCAAATGGATTTGTGCATTAACCACCCTGGCATTAGTGCAAAAAGCAACAGGTCAAAAGCCAAACGATGTAAAAAAGAATAATACACCGTTAAGAAAAGCCAGTATTGGATTCACTGCAGGCGGTGGATTAAGCCAGTCAAACCCGACATTCTCTGGCAATGTGAATACCGGCTTTATCGGTGTTGATGCAGCTACCGCCCCCGGCGGCAACCTCGGCATCATTTACCAGGTTAATCTTGGTGGCAGTATTTCTATCAGGCCGTCTGCAACGGTAAGTTTTGGCAATACCGATATCGATTTTCAGCGCCGGAATGTAACCGGCGGGCCCATTACAACAGAAACAGTTAGTGTGAAAAGCAGTTCAGTCAATGTTTCGCTTCCATTGATTATAAGGCTGGGCAATAAGAATGTTGCTCCTTATATCGCTCTGGGTCCTTCATTCAGTTATATGCTTAATGGTGCAGCCTCAGCAGATGAGATACTGCCGGTAAAAAAATCATTATTCCTCGGCGATGGCGGATTGGGTGTTGATATCAACTTGCTGAAATCAGGAATCATATTATCACCGGAATTAAAATATTCAGCCGGCCTGTCAGAATGGAGAGATGATGCTGGTACCAGCAATTATGCCAGTGCCCTGTCATCATTGAAAAAGAATGGATTTACATTGAGCCTTTACTTAAGAAAGCGGTAATAATTTCTACTGCTCAGATAAGATAGCAAACTCCTGTTCAAGACCAAGGGAGTTATCATAGAGGGTTTTGAGAAATGTTGCACCCCAGCGGGCATAGTAGTAAGCTATATTATCTACCCTTTCCTGCAAACCATTACCAGGAAACAGGTGCGATTTAATTGTTTGTATCTGCCGCTGCTGGTCACTGAACTTTCTTTTTTCAGCCCGCAGCATTTTCTTTTCCAGTTCCTGCAGGCGATAAACTGTTTTGGATTTCAAAGAATCCACATGTTTTTCCAACGTAGAATCAATAGCTGCTGCCTGTTTCTTGAATGATTCATATAGTTTTTCTACTTCATCCAGTGAGCCGTTTAGTTTCACATCGTTTCTGCTGTCACGAAGCACCAGTTTATTGAGTAATTCCTGCTCGGGCAAAAAGAAATCCTCAATCGTCAAATTCAATTTACCAATCAGCTCCTGCCATTTTTTCTCTACCACTAAAAAGGAATTGCGAAGAACCAATACAGGAAAAGGAATAGCATAATGGGCAAACAAGTCTTTCAGTTGCAGCCAGTAGGCCGTCTCGCCTCCTCCGCCGATAAACACAATATTGGGTAAAATAGTTTCCTCATACAATCCACGCAGTATTACGTTAGGGCTAAATCGTTCCGGGTGCGATTCCAGTTCCTGTAAAATTTCATCTATAGTAAAGACAAGTTTCGTATCCACTACTTGATATTGTCCATTCTTAAACTCTATCCGGTTTCGGATTCCATCTTCCAGGTAAAATAAATTTATATCCCGGCCACTGGCCTGCACTTTATAACCGGCTGTTTCAAGTTGCGCCGCCGATTTCCCAATGATTGTTGCTGAATGCTGGTGCAGGAGTTCATCCCTGAAAAGAGGGATCATTTGTCTTTTCAATTCCGGGTTATCAGGCAGTATTATCACCAACCCATATTCAGCAAATAAATTATTTACAAACTGAAAAGTCGCCTGCTGAATACTTGCTCCTTCTTTGTAATAATCTTTGAGCATCGCAATGATCTCTTTACCATACGGCAATACTGCCAGTTGCCCTTCCATCAGCCCAATCAGCTTTACCAGGTCCTTGTCCGCTTTCATCCGGCCCACAGCGCCGCTTTGTTTGGTTTGCCATACCAATTTCTCGCCCCCAAGATGAATGTGGTTTAACTCATCCAGGTCTGCATCTTCCGAGCCGATATAAAAAATGGGTACAAAGTTGTAATCAGGCAAACTTGTTTTTAATGAGTCCGCCAGTTTGATAGCATGAACAATTTTATAAATAAAATACAGTGGCCCGGTAAAAATATTATTCTGGTGAGCCGTGGTGATGGTAAATGTATCAGCCGATGATAACAATTCAATATTTGCCTTTACTTTTTCAGTAGTACTTACATTCTCATACTGCTTCTTTAATTCCTTGACCAGCTCATCCCGGTTGGTGGCAAATTGTTTTCGGTTTTCGATTGCTTTTTGCAAGCCCTGCAAGGTTGGCGGCAACGCAAAGAAAGGCCTCAAAGCATCAGCCTGGTCAATATAATCCATAGCAATCTTCGAGAAAGCTCCTGTCTGGCGGTAAGGCAAGCGGGTAGAGGTACAATTCATACGAGGCTGTAAAAGTAACCCACAGATTGGAATGATTGAAATGATATTAACTGCTGACGGGTATTTTATGAAAACCTTTCAACAGTAAAAGGCCGAACATCCATACTCAAAGCGGAATGGTTGACAATTTCATTCACCAGCTTACCGGTTCCGGCGCCCAAACTCAGGCCCAGCATGGCATGCCCGGTGGCAATAGTAAGGTTGCTATATTTTTTTACTCTCCCGATATACGGCAAACCATCTGCAGAACAGGGCCGGTAGCCATACCATATTTTTTCTTTTGGAGGCAGCGGTACATCAAATTCAGGATAATATCTCTTCACTGCATCCAGTATTCCCTGCACCCGGTTCATCCGCGGCGGCGTTTTATGCGAAGTTATCTCCATCGTACCGCCAAAGCGGATCTTATTTCCATCCATCGGGGTAAGTGCCACCCGCCCTTCCACCAGCACTGATGGATAGTTGATTTTATAAGGAGAATCTTGCAACGTAACAGAATAACCCCTGCCCGGCATCAGCGGAATATTTATGCCCAGCAGTTTTGCAGTTTGTCTTCCCCATGAACCGGTAGCCATCACTATTTCATCAGCTGTTAAAGTACCTTTTGATGTAACTACTTTATTTATTCTTCCTGAACAGGATTCAAAGCCATTTACTTCATTGCCACTCAATAACTGCACACCGGATGACTGAAGGTATGCGATGAGATCACTCATCAGTTTATTGGGATAACAATGTGCATCACATTTAAAAAATAAAGCACCAAGAGCATTGATCCTTGTCTGTGGTTCCAGCTTATCCAATTCAGCTTTACTTAATACCACTGTATCCTTCAAGCCTAGCTGATGTGCTTTCTCCATTGTATGATGTGCATGGTCTGCTCCTTCCTGTGTCTGGAAAATTTCAAGCAGGCCTTTCCGCTCATACGCAAAATCAAACCCGGGCATTTTAGCCCAGTCCTCATATTCATGCTGGCTGAGCAAAGCAATATCCCTGAGTGGCGCAGCTGCCTTTTCTACATTTTCTTTGGTGGCGCTGCGCATAAATTTCAACCCCCAGTTAATGAGGTTCCGGTCGAGCCGTGGTTGTACATAAAACGGACTTTTTGAATTCCACATCCATTTAAAACCCTGCTTTACAATTCCAGGTGTTGCTAAGGGGATGAAGTGACTGGGGCATATATAACCGGCGTTGCCATAAGAGCAGTTGTCGGAAAAATCACCCTTATCAAGCACAATAACTTCCCAGCCTGATTTTCGTAAATACAAAGCCGAACTTAAACCAATAATACCTCCGCCGATTACGATCGCTTTCATGATTAATGAGCAACTTTATAGTTCTATGATCATACCTTCTTCTGCAACTGCAAAACCGGCTTTAATCACATTTTCTTTCTCTGCAGACTTATTCTTCAGCAACGGATTGGTATGATTGAAATGAATGAATATGATTTTTGATTTATCCACCGAAGATAGGGCCGAAAATTTTTGCAGGCTCTCTTCCACAAAAGGATGAGGCACTTCACTCATATCCCTTCCGGGTAGTTCGCCGTTCTTATAAAATGTTCCATCAAGCAGGGCAAAATCCACTTCTCCGATTTGTGCAACAATATCCCTCGCCCACTTTTCCCATTTGTCGATATCCGGAATAAATAACACCTTCTTTTTATCACTCTGGATTATGAAGCCAACTGTTTCCGAGTATTCGTCACGATGCGGCACTTTTACTGGTGTTATTTTAAAAGAAGCATTCAAATGAACAGTGCTGTCTGCATTCAAACTTCTTAAACTAATGTTTTGTAATGAGACTAACTGGCTCCATGGACCATTGTTACGGATAAAAGAATCAAGCCGGGGCATTACATACACCGGAATGTCCTTTACTCCCATTGCTTCCCTTCCCAGTTGCATGAGTCCTGTGTAATGACCAATATGTGCATGAGTGATAAAGATCCCTTCTGGAGAATAATCAGTTGCCGGAAGAAAGGCCTGAAGATTCTTCAACTGCGTAGCAATATCAGGAGTAGCTTCTATCAGCCAGTATTTGTTGGTTGCCCTGTCCACCAACGCCAGGCAGGTAACCAGTTTCTTTTCTTCCTTCCCCGAGTAATAGGCAGCACAACATTCTTTCTCACAGCCTGCCTGCGGAAAACCGGCATCCTGTGCAATCCCTAATACAACCAAAAAGAGCTCCGGTAAATTTTTATTCTTCGGTGAAGCATTATCCTTACTCAGTTGCCCGCAGCCTGCTACTGATGCTGACACAGCCAATAATAATATCCAAATTGTTTTTTTCAGGATCATTTGATTGTTAAGTGATATACCATTTTTTTATCTTCAGAAGAACCACCGATCACCAGCTCGTACGCACCGGGGTAGACAATCCATTTTTTGACTGACTCATCATACCAGGCAATATCCTGCCGGTTCAAATGCAGGTTTACTTTTTTTGTTTCCCCTTTTGCCAGGCTCACCCTTTTGAAATCTTTTAATTGCTTCAGCGGTTCATTATCGCCTGCACTCACCCGGCGAATGTATAACTGCACCACTTCATCGCCTGCATACTTACCGGTGTTTTGCACATCCAGCTGAATGGAAAAACCATTCTTTTCGGTTATTACTTTCAGTCCGCTATAAGAAAAGCTGGTATAACTTAAGCCGAATCCAAACGGATGCTGCACCTGGCCATTGAAATAGCGATAGGTTCGCCCATTCATTGAATAATCTTCAAATGCAGGAAGGTCATCATTTGATTTATAAAAAGAAACCGGCAGTCTTCCGGCAGGATTTGTTTTCCCAAATAAAATATCTGCCACCGCATTGCCACCCTGCTCGCCGGGATACCAGGCCAGCAGTACAGCATCGGCTATCGACTCTACCTGGCTGAGCTCAACGGCCGAGCCGGCCATCAATACCACCACCAGTGGTTTCTTCGTTTTCTCTTTCAGTTTCTGCAAGTACTTCAGTTGTGCGTAAGGAAAGGAAATATCTTTTTTGTCACCACCTGCCTGTGATAAATAAGCATCCCCATTTTCACCTTCCAGCAATGGCGA
>DEHX01000009.1:4092-4635 GCA_002352145.1 Chitinophagaceae bacterium UBA2789 | reverse complement strand
CTTTCTACCGGGTAAGCATATACCTGGTAGCTGCTTCCATCGTTGTAAAAAGGACTGAACTTCTTATTATTCTCAGCGGGTTTACCACCGGCATTTTTCATAAAGAAAGGAACCTGGAATACAGGTTTATCTTCTGGTCTTTTATGTGGCAAAAAACCATGACGGCATTTTTTATTGTCTGCCACGCCAAAATCACAAGAAACAACCAGGTTGTTTTTATCCAATAACTGGCCGGTACCTGCATCAATTCTTGCCACCCAGTAATCAGTGGCTTTGGCTGTATAAATTTCAACCTGCCAGGCCAAACGAAGGCCCTGCTTTTCAAGCGGCTGGTAAATCAGCTGAACCTTTATGTCTTCACAGGCAACATTACCCTTATCGAAAACTGTAAACCGAACGGGACCTGTTGCCGGCTGTTTTTGTACTAAAGGAGTAGCCAGCCTCAATCCCAATGCGTTTAGTGCAGCAATAACTGCCTGGTCGGCAGTTAAGGAAGGGTTAGCCGAAATATTTTCACTGCCCTTAAGGGGTGTAAACCGGCTG
>DEHX01000009.1:0-3934 GCA_002352145.1 Chitinophagaceae bacterium UBA2789 | reverse complement strand
AACAGATTAACTGGCTTAAACAGGGTGTGGATGAGCAACCCATCAGAAGACTTAACCAAATGAAGACCGATATTACAATTTTAATTTATACTGGCAAAAAATTATTCATGATAAAAATAATAACTGATGATAGCTTACAATAACAGGGTCTACCGGTTACCAATAAACTGAAAATAAAAGGGATACTCAAAGAGTACCCCCTGTATTGTGACCCCGAAGAGATTCCGGTACACTGGTTCTATTTTAATTGTTTCAGTAACTCATCAATAGCCTTTTCTAATTGAGGATCCCTTCCGTTTAGTTTATCATCAAAAGTGTTGATAACCAAAATATCCGGCTGCACACCCGTTATTTCAAGGTCTTTGCCTTCCAGTGAGTAACAACCCCATGCGGGCATACGAACGGATGAACCATCTACCAGCCCGATTCCACTGGTAAAAATGATCCAGCGATAGGTTTCATTACCAATGATCTTACCCAGTTTCAATGCTTTAAAACCCTGCGAGGTCATTTCCGCATCACTTAATGATTGCTCGTTAATCAGTAATACAATGGGTTTATCAGCCGGACCAAAATTAGATTGCGGGGTTAAGGCGCCCTCCCTGTATTTCCAGCGCAGATAGGTTTTTTGAGACAAGAATTTCAATACCTCATCATGCACATTGCCACCCGTATTGTACCGGAGATCGAATATCAGTGCCTCCTTTTTATTCAGCTCCTGGGTCATGTCAATGATGAACTGCTCCAGTTCCCCTTGTCCCATATTCTTCATATAGCCATAAGCGATCCTGCCTTTGCTTTTCTCATCCACTCTTTTCTGGTTGGCATCAATCCATTCATCGTACAAATTATTAAATAAAGTAGCCTGCGGATGAATCTTCACATTGATTGGCTGTCCATTGCGATTAAATGTTAAACGCAGCTCCCTATCCCGGGATGGCAAAGTGAAATAGTAGTTTCTGTCCCTGTTTTTATCTACCTGTTCATCATTTACTTTCACCAGCACATCGCCGGGTTTTATATCAACTGCCCTTCTGTCTGCTACTGACCGACGGACCACATATTTCACTTTATAAGGATCATCATTTTCAAACAGGATACCTGTTTCCATGGTTTGATTTTGCAACGGAACATTTTCGTCATCGCCAAATGTGCCAAAACCCTGGTGCGAAGAATTTAGCTCACCCAGCATATCATTCAGCAAGGTTCTCAGGTCTGCACGGTTATTGAGATGGGAGAGAAATTGTTTGTAATACTCTTTAGTTTTTCTCCAGTCGTTGCCATGGAATTTTTCATCATAATAACCTTCTTCCATCCCTGCCCATGCTTCATAGAACATCTGGTTAAATTCTTCAGCCAGGTTTCTTCTGAAGGTGTAGCTGATGGCAACCGGATCAGCTTTGTTACCATCCAAATTCAGCTTATTTAGTGTACTGTTGAACAAGACATACAACTTATCACTCACTTCCACAATATCAAACCCAAAACTATTATCTGTACCTGCTATCTTTTCTGTTTTGTTTTGTTCAAATGGTTCAATGACTGTTTTCCAGAGTGCATTCCGGCCTTCACCATGGTTGCTGGTGTATAACACCGTTGTCTTTTCACCTTTCTGGTAAACTGCCTGTAGAAATTGAGCCCCCAGTGAAGGACTGATCTGTTCCAGGCGTTCCATCAACAGGTCCATATCTATCGTAATCGCCTTTAGAGAGTCGGTATTATTATTTGCTTTCTTAGCGGTATCCTTCTTCTCTTCCTTAAACAGCTCATTGTATTTATCTATCCGGTAAGGCTCATCCAGTTTTTCCAAAGCCACCCGGTACACTTTTGCATTGGCCATGCCAAATGGATAGGAAGGCTTCAGTCGCTGTGAAGTGAAGTAAATATATTTTCCATCAGGTGACCAGATGGGGCCGCTTTCCGTTACGCCGGTATTGGTAAGATTGGTGGTTTTATTGTTTTTAATATGATGAATGAAAATATCTTCTTCAAAGTTTCTTTTGGCGGTGAACAACACATATTCATCATTGGGAGAAAAGCCGGGATCACTGTTCTGAAAAGCCCACAACTCATCTTTTACAATGGTTTTGCTTTGCAGTGTCTTCAGGTCAAGCAATCTTACTTCATCCCTGCCACTCAGGTAAACAGCCTGTGTCCTTTTTTTATTGAAAACAATATTCCGGTTATTTCGCTTGTCGTTTATCAACTGTTTTGGCGTAGCAATACTGTCGGCCCTTATCGTATATAGATTGACATATCCATCCAGTGTTTGGCTGAAAAGGATTGTTTTATTATCACTCATCCATTTTACTTCTCTTACTCTCTCTGCACTGCCCCGGTTGATCTGCTGCACAAATTTTCCTTCTATATCACTTACAAACAATTCGCCTCTTGACACAAAAACCAGCTTTTTGCCATCAGGAGATACGTCATAGGCAGCAATATTTCCCCTGACATCATAATCTTTTTCTTTGGGCAAAACATTGTTCCGGATAATTGAAACACCAAGCTTTTTTTCGTTACCGGTTTTTACATCATACATCCATAATTGATAATCTTTCTCAAACACTACTTTACCGCCGTTAGCATTTACCTGCGGTGTTTTGATGGAAGAAGTAAAACGGGTGCATCTTCTTTTATCACCGTTTACCAGCACATACAAGTTATACTCCCCGTTACCTTCATCGGATATATAATAAACATTGCCGCTCTTGTCAATCGTTGCTCCAAAATCCTTTCCCTCCCAGTTAGTGTACTTCTTATGCTGTTTTGTTTTCAGGTTGTACGACTGAATATCAGGATTAAAAGGTCCCTTATACCTTTTGCGCTGCACCTGGTTGCTGCTCTCCCAGGTATCATTAAAAAATATTTCGCCGCTGGTGGGATGCTCCACCAGGTTATGATCATACTGAAAGAAATAATTTCCAAAAACCCTTTGCGGTGTACCGCCTGTTGCTTCTACTTTATAACCGGCAACCTGTCCCATCCGGTTGCTGTTAAAATAGACAGACTTTGAATCCCAGCTCCAGCTGGTCACTTCGTCGTTGCTGCTGTGCCAGGTTATTTGCCTCACTTCGCCCCCATTGACAGGAATTACAAATACATCTGCATTGCCAAATTGCCTGCCGGTGAAAGCAATCCATTTGCCATCCGGTGATACCCTTGGCGAGGTTTCATAACCCTGCATGGCGGTGAGACGGGTAGCCTGCCCGTTGCTTACATCGGCTTTCCACAAATCGCCTTCAAAGGCAAAGATGACGGTGCTGCCGTCGGTTGTAAGTGTGGGATGAGAAAGAAAATATGCCTGGTCCTGGGAAAATGATTGTACAGAAAATACCAGGGCAAAGAATGAGAAAAGCTTTCGCATAAAAAATGGTTTTGGGATTTCAAGGTACACCCAAAATCATTTCCAGCTTTACCATTTATAAAAATCAACGGGTCACTTTATACTCACTCCGCAGTATCCATTTCTCTTCTCCCTCAAACTTTACTTCTTTTCTTATACTGAAGCTTTTCTTCCCTGCCTCAAAAATGTGACGTATCAATGCTTTACGGTTTTCATTACCATCCACCCCGTTTTTTTCTGTGATGACCCGCAGCAAACCTGCTTTCTTTTTTTTGACTACGACGTTTTCATCATCAATCATTTTACCATCTCTGCTGATAATAAGGGTGTCGTTTCCATTTGCCTTTGGCTCATCAGGGTATTCATAGGCAAGCACCAGTTGTTGCGGGTTTGCATTCACTGGGCTCAGTGTAATTTTGCAGGGCATTGTGTATGGCTTACCGCTGGTATAATCGAGATAGGTGAGGGTCCCCTCCCATTGTCCAAAAGCTGGTTTAAAATCCTTGACCGATACCGTTAGTGCTAAGAAAACCGGGGATAGAAGCAGCGTAAGAAATTTCATACTGATTTTTTAATCCAAACAATAAA
>DEHX01000010.1:14767-19389 GCA_002352145.1 Chitinophagaceae bacterium UBA2789 | reverse complement strand
CGGGCCTTTTGCAGTTTAGTAATCGATTATATGTACAACTGACAATCTTCCCTTTGGTAATATGAACAAGATTTTCTGGTTTTTACTGATCATTCCATTCTTTGCTGCTGCTCAAAAAAATGATCGTCGCCTGGAATCAACAATCCGTGAAGCTATTAATGGCTACAAGGGTGATATTGGCATTTATGTAAAAAATCTTCGTACAGGAAAAACAGTTTCATTGAATGCTGATACTATATTTCCGACTGCCAGTATTGTAAAAGTGCCGATCCTCGTNNCTGAAAAAAGTAATCATGCTGATGCTGACCACCAGCGACAATACGGCCAGCCTGTGGTTACAAAGTCTTGCCGGCGGTGGCTCCCGCATTAATGAGATAATGGAAATGCTGGGCTTGAAAGATACAAGAGTCAACTCAAGAACCCCTGGCCGGGAAGAATACCGGTCCAAATACCAATGGGGACAAACGACTCCAAAAGAAATGGGAACGCTGTTTGAAAAAATCTATCGTAATCAAGTCTTTTCAGCAACTGCATGTGAAAGAATGATGCGTTGCCTTGGCCGGAACTACTGGGATGAAGATGAGGCGATTTCACAAATACCACCAACGATTGAAGTATTTAGTAAGAACGGATGTGTGAATGCCAGCCGCAGTGAGGTTATGATCGTTAATGCAAACAAGAACCCTTATGTATTTTGCATATTTACGAAGAACAACAAAGACACCCGGTGGACACATGATAACGAAGCATGGGCCCTGGCGAGGAAAATTTCAAAATTGCTGTGGGAATACTGGGGAAACTAATAACTATTTAAACAACTGGTATACTACCCAGCTCATTAAATAAGCAAGCGCCGTCATGTATACCAACTGAAAGACCGGCCATTTCCAGCTGCGGGTTTCTCGTTTTACTACGGCAAGGGTACTCATACACTGCATGGCAAAAACATAAAAAATCATCAATGATAATCCGGTTGCCAAAGAAAATACAGGACTGCCATCCGGTCTTACCGCTGCTTTCATTTTTTCTTTGAGTAAAAGACTGCCGTCATCATCATCGCCAACACTATACAAAGTGGCCATCGTTCCTACAAACACTTCTCTTGCCGCAAAAGAGGTAACCAGTGCAATACCAATCTTCCAGTCATAACCCAGCGGACGAATGGCCGGCTCCATAGATTTGCCAATAATGCCAGCATAGGAGCTTTCCAGCTTTTCTGTTTGATATTCCTTGTCTAATAGTTCAATGTTAGCGCCGGGCTGTGCTTTTAATTGTTCGTATCGCTCTGAAATATTGTGCATGGTGTTGCCCGGGCCAAAAGAAGAAAGGGCCCATAGCACCAGGCTGATGATCATGATGATCTTGCCCGCATCAAAAACAAATATTTTGGCCTTGTTGAGCATCGTAGGCAAAATATTATTCCACCGGGGCGAACGATAGGTGGGCAGTTCCAGTATAAAAAAGCTTTTTTCTTTGATCCTGATAAACCATTTTGCCACATAAGAAACGATCAGCGCCATGATTAACCCGAGCAAATAAAGCCCCATCATCACAAGACCTTGTATACTTAAAAAACCCAATAAATAACCCTGCGGAATTACTAAGCTGATCAGAATAGTATAGACGGGCAACCTTGCCGAACAGCTCATCAGCGGTGTAATGAGAATGGTCAGGAGCCTTTCTTTCCTGTTCTCAATATTTCTTGCACTCATAATGGCGGGCACCGCACAGGCAAAGCCGCTGATCATCGGCATCACACTTTTTCCGTTCAGACCCACTGCCCGCATCAGCCGGTCGCTCAGAAAACTGATCCTTGCCATGTATCCGGTGTCTTCCAGCAATGTTATCAGCCCGAACAATATCATGATCTGCGGCACAAATACCAATATGCCGCTGAGACCAGCAATCACTCCATTAATTAATAAATCCGTCCAGCGGTTATCGGGCAATGATGCCGACAATGTTCCGCTTAGTTTTGCAAAGCCCAATTCAATCCAGTCCATCGGGTGCTGTGCTAACCAGAATACACTTTGAAACAAAAGGAATAAAACAGCCAGCAGTATCAAATAACCCCAGCGCCGGTGTAAAAAAATATTGTCAAGCCTTTCGGTAAATAATGATTTCTGTAGCGGGTCGGGTTCTGATACTGCCTGCTGCATGATTTGCCGGATGCGGCTATAGCGTTGTAAGATCTCTTCTGCCTGGGTTTTGGTAGGATTAAAATTATTTTTTACTTCAATGCTCTCTATTAGCTCCTGTTCCTTTCCGCTCAGTACAAACGATTCGTGGTTAATAAGATAATGTATAGCTGTATAATCGCTGAGTTCCGGAAAATCCTGTTTCAGCTCATTAATGGCATCGGCAGCAAAAGATTTGTTATCGATGAAATCTCTTGCCGGCACTTTATATGCTTGTTGCGCAGTAAGTGCAATGGCCTTCTTTAATTCAGGAATGCCTTTGTTCTTTAACGGATTCACCGCCACTACCGGAACCCCCAACTCCCTTTCCAGTGCCGGTATATCTATTTTGATTCCTTTGCGCTTGGCCATGTCCATCATTGTAAGGGCAATAACGACCGGAACTTTTAAATCAATCAGCTGGGTGCAGAAAAGCAGGTTTCGTTTTAAGTTGCTGGCATCGGCCACTGCTACAATTACATCGGCCCTCATCTCTCTGTCCTGGCCCAGCAAGACCTTATACGTCACCCATTCATCCATTCTCTTCGGGTAAAGACTATAGCTGCCCGGCAGGTCTATGATTTCAGCCGTTTGGGATGGGGATATTTGAGATGAACCCGTTTTCTTGTCTACTGTTACGCCGGGAAAGTTGCCCACTTTTTGATTAAGCCCTGTCAGACAATTGAACAGGGAGCTTTTGCCGCTATTGGGGTTACCAACCAATGCAATATGTAAGCGGTTGTTTTTCACTTCAACAAGCACTAACCCGCCCGGAGGAGGAAAGTTTGCAAAAGTAATCCTGGCGGGTGGATTGACCTTACGAAATACGGTGTTTAACCCCTGCTATCGGGAAAAGAATGACGTAAAAATGATGCTGGAAAAAAAGGTTACGGCCGGGCATTAATACCTTTGCTGCTCAATTCTAAAAAATATGGTATCGTCATTATTGAGAGTGTCTGTTATTGCGTTGTTACTGGTAGCCTGCGCCGCACCCAAACAGGCTTCCAAAACAGATAAGCAGCTTATTGAAAACCTGAAAACACATATCAGCTTCCTCGCTGATGATAAACTAGAAGGTCGCCGGACCGGCAGCGCCGGAGAACAGCTGGCGATGGAATACATCAGCAGCCAGTTTAAAACCATTGGTCTTTCTCCGAAGGGAACCAGCGGATTTTATCAGCCCTTTGAAGTAAATGACGGCAAAATCATGAAGCTTTCTTCGCTATTCATGATTAACGGAGACGGGCTGGTAGAAGAGAGAGATTATTTTGCTTTTCCTTTTTCTCCCAATACAAGCATTGATGCGTTTGTTTCCCCTTCGCTGCAGGAAGTAGGGATGCCATGGATCATTGACCTGAAAGACGGGCTGGAAGAAAACAAAAGCAACCCGCATTTTGACCTGACTGATTATATCCGCACCAACGCCAAAAAAGCAAAAGAACGGGGTGCTACAGCTGTGGTTTTATATAACAGCTCTTCGATTGAGGATAATCTTAAGTTTAATGGCAAGGACCGCTCAGAAATGCTTTCCATCCCGGTTTTGTATGTGACAAAAGAGGCAGCAAAAAAGTATTTTCTTTCTGCTGAATCATCTTTTAACCTTAAAATAAATGTTGATCTCGCTGATAAGAAAAGAACAGGTCATAACGTAGTCGGATATTTGGATAATGGTGCCGCTACTACGGTGATACTCGGTGCTCATTTCGATCACCTGGGTTATGGTGAAGACGGAAACTCTATGATGCGGACAGGGGAGAAGCTTATCCACAACGGGGCCGATGATAATGCCAGCGGTACTGCTACGTTGATTGAATTGGCCAGGAAACTGAAAGCATCAAAATCTAAAAACAACAATTACCTCTTTATTGCATTCTCAGGGGAAGAGCTGGGATTGTATGGTTCAAAGTATTTTACCGAGAACCCAACGATTGATCTGAAAACAGCCAACTATATGATCAATATGGACATGGTGGGCCGGCTGAATGACAGCACCAAAGCATTGACAGTGGGCGGTTATGGCACTTCGCCAAAATGGGGAGAATTTTATAACTCCTCTCTTTTTAAAGAAAAGCAGGACTTCCTTTTCAAATACGATTCCAGCGGAACCGGTCCGAGTGATCATACTTCTTTTTACAGAAAAGACATTCCTGTTCTTTTTTATTTTACCGGCCTTCACACGGATTATCACAAACCTTCCGATGATGTCGAACGAATCAACTACAATGGAACAGCTTCCATAATTACCCACATACAGTCGCTTATTGAAGCAACGAATAACTCACCAAAGCTGGCTTTCACCAAAACAAGAGAGGCGCAAACCACCTCCAGCAGAACGTTTAGTGTATCAATGGGCATCATGCCTGATTATACTTATTCAGGATCAGGAATGAGAGCAGATGGCGTTACAGAGGGCAAGCCGGCACAAAAAGCCGGAATGCAGGCAGG
>DEHX01000010.1:768-14694 GCA_002352145.1 Chitinophagaceae bacterium UBA2789 | reverse complement strand
TATATTTCATGTATGGCTGAACGCAGCAATAAGCTGATCCTTGATACAAAGGAAATGACTGAAGGTTTTTTTGAGGATACCCGGTTGCTGGGCATCATGGCACCTCTGAAAGACTACCAGTTTTGCTGGCACCTGAATAACTCTATCGGCCTTAATTTTCGNNTTTGATGGTGAATACCTGTTGCCCGAATTCAGGCACCTCGATTTTCTCTGGCTGATGAAAGGTGATGCGGTGGCGGATGAAACAATGCAGGAAACCATCCACGCCATTAAAAGCTTCAACGGGGTACAGCTGGTAACGGAGATTCCGATTGAACAGGTGAAGAACAAAGAAAATCTTGTGTTTTAAATACTGTTTCTATGTGGCAGGAAAAAGACAATACATTATACCGCAAATTTCAGTTCGCTGATTTCAGCGAAGCCTTTGCATTTATGACAAGAGTGGCGATAGAAGCAGAAAAAATGAATCACCATCCGCTGTGGATCAATGTTTGGAATACAGTAGAGATCTGGCTCAGCACACATGATGCAGGAAATATCGTAACAGAGAAAGACAGGAAACTGGCAGCTAAAATAGATGCACTATTCCCTCATTAAAGAGTTGGTAAGTATGCCATCCGCTACTACCATATTAATGATTCGTCCCGCCGCTTTTGGATTTAATCCCGAAACAGCAAACGATAATCTCTTCCAGGTAAAAACAGGTGTAAGCAATGATGCATTACAGCTAAACGCCCTTGCTGAATTTGACAACATGGTCAGCCAGCTTCGTAAAAACGGAGTGGATGTCCTGGTAATCGAAGACACGGCAACGCCAATAAAACCAGATGCGGTCTTTCCCAATAACTGGTTAAGTACTTCGCCCAACGGAAAACTTTTTGTGTACCCGATGTATGCGCCCAGCCGCCGGGCAGAAAAAAGAGACGACATTATCAAAACGCTGAAAAAACAATTTAAAGTAAAAGATTTCCAGGACTGGACCGAATTTGAAGCGGAAGGCAGGTTTTTGGAAGGAACAGGAAGCATGGTAATGGATCATGAGAATAAAATGATCTATGCAGCTATATCAGAAAGAACAAGTATTGCTGTGCTGGAACGCTTTGCTGCAGAAAACCATTACCAGGCCATTGTCTTCCTGGCGACCGACAAAGACGGTTTTCCTGTTTATCATACCAATGTGGTAATGACACTGGGTTCAACTTTTTGTGTGCTCTGCGAAGAAGCCATTGAAGAAGAGTGGGAGCTGATCGCTGTAAGGCAACTGCTGGAATCAACCCATCATAGCATCATCCCCATCACCAGGGAACAAATGCATTCCTTTGCGGGTAATATGCTGGAGGTAAAAAATAACAAAGGCGAACACCTGCTGGTGCTCAGCCAGACCGCCTATGATTCGCTGCGCAAAGAACAGAAACAAATGCTGGAGGCCTATGCTAAACTATTGCCCATTGCCATCCCAACGATTGAGCAGGCCGGCGGCGGCAGTGTGCGGTGTATGATGGCAGAAGTGTTTTTGGAGAAGAGGAGAAAGGATTAATTGATTAGCGGAAGCTATTAAGTAGCTCTGATTTAAATTCTTTTAAAGCGAGTGTTTGAGTTTTTCTGTCTGTGCTATTAATATCACCTACTATTTTCTGTTGGAAAAGGTCAGCATTAAGCCAAAAAGCGCCACAATTGCTAATCGAATAATCGTTCCTGCTTTCTCTTTCTTGACCCCATTTTTCACTGCCTTCATCAAGTGCCATTATGTAAGTGCTGTCTTTTTTAAACTGTGATACAAAAGGTCTGCATAAGTGTCCATTATCTCCCCATACAATAATATTCTTTCTTTTTTCCCGGCCCTTAAACACCTCAATAATCTCCAAATTCATAGCCATTGGTGTTTTAGAAATTTCTGAAACTACCGGATTATCCTTTACTTTAACCATCACAACAAGTTTTGACTGTTTAGACATTGCGATAAATGGACCATTATAACCGCAATCACATGCCATTGCCTTTGAAGAAAGAATCAATAAAAATATAACAAGAACCTGTCTCATATTATTATTTGCAGTGCTGCACCCTTGCTTAAATTACTTCTAACCTCTAAATGCAACTCAATAATCACCCGCTGCCAATACTAATCTTTACATCACCCAAACCCTTTTCTCTCCAGCAGCTATCATTCTGCCTACTGGCAAAATTTCTTTTCCAATAATAGCCTTTACGGCTTCAATAGCTTCTTCTTTTACACTCACCAGCAATCCGCCATTCGTTTGCGGGTCGGGCAGTAAGGTAAATGCTTCCATCACATTTACACCCTTCTCAAACTTTACTTTATCACCGTAACTGCTCCAGTTACGGGTGGTGGCATCAGGAAAAATGCGCTGGGCAATGTATTCTCTTACCCCGGCCGCTACCGGTAGTTTGTCATAATATATTTCTGCACCGAGTCCGCTGCCTTCGGCCATTTCCATCAGGTGCCCGAGCAAACCAAAACCGGTTACATCAGTCATGGCGGTTACACCATTTATCTTACCCAGCTCTTCGCCCACTTTATTCAATGCCGTTAGCTGGCTGATGAGTGCCGGCAGGTGTTCTTCTTTCAGCAATCCTCTTTTTTGTGCCGTGGCCAGGATACCAACGCCCAGCGGTTTGGTCAAAAACAAATAATCGCCTTCCTGTGCTGTATTGTTTTGCTTAAGGTTTTCTTTGGGTACGATGCCCGTCACCGCCAAACCAAATATCGGTTCGGGTGAATCAATGCTGTGGCCACCTGCCAATGGAATGCCTGCTTCTGCACAAATGGTCCTTCCGCCTTCCACCACTCGTTGTGCAATGTCAGCGGGTATCTTTTCAACCGGCCAGCCCAGGATAGCAATCGCCATCAGCGGTTTTCCACCCATGGCATATACATCGCTGATGGAGTTGGCGGCAGCAATTTTTCCAAAATCAAACGGATCATCTACGATGGGCATAAAGAAATCGGTAGTAGAAATAAGCGCCGTACCGTTTCCTATATCATATACAGCCGCATCATCTTTGCTGTGATTGCCTACTAATAGCTTGTCGTTGTCAGGTAACGAGATATTGCTTTTCAGAATTTCATCCAGCACCTTCGGTGAAATCTTGCAACCNNCCCCTATTTCTTTCTCCGAAACACTATCCCTGTGCTCTTCTGGAAATCAGAACTGAAACGGAGATTGTATACGTCTTCTCCATCATGCACTACCAGCAGCCCGGTATTGGGCGGATATTTTCCCAGGTTCTCGGCAAACAAAACCAGTGTAAAATCTTCATTGCCCGGTGTGATGTAGATAGTTTTCTTTATGGCGTTGGCCTTGAGTCCCTGCTTGGCCATCAGCACTTCGCCATTCAGGAACAGGCTTACTGTATCGCCATCAATTTCTCCGTTATCATACAAGGCCAGCTCCAGGCTGTCTGATTTAAAATTCACCACCTGTGAGAATTCAGATTTTCTGCCGGCGATCAAAGAAGCCTTTTGAATAATATCCACTGCCGGTATGGGTACTCGTTCAATTACAGGGGTACTGGCTGTTTCTCTTTTTTCCGGTGCTTTAACACCTGCCAGTGTTTTTTCGTCCGTCACTTCATTCTTACCCGCCTGGTTGACAGCAGGTGATGTGATGGGCTGGGTTAAGCTGGCAGCAGTTGTTGTTTTAGTAACAGCATTGTTTTCTTTTGGAGCAACCGTTGATTTGTCTGTACCAGTTGTTGGCTTCGTAGCAGGTTTGCCTGCAGCGACTTCATGTTTAGCAACAACAGTGCTGGCTTTTGTTGCATTAACGGATGTCGGCTGATTCGTTTTAACTGTTGTTGGTGTTCCGGTATTATTAGCCACCACATCATTTACCTTGTTGTCAGGAACAGCTGTTGTTGATTGAGTAGCTATCTTATTATCCCCGGTTACCTGCTTTGTAGCGTTGTTTGCAACAGGCTGAGCAATTGTTGCCTGTTGCTTGTTCGCTGAACTTTTTACATTCTCAGGGCTGTTTGTTTTACTGATTGTTGTGTTCCTATCTGCAGGACCAGCAGTAGGGTTATTATTCGCAGCAACATTTGCAGCATCGGGTGTTTTTGTATCACCGGCTGTTCCAGCCACTTCTTTATTCGTTATTGCTTCTTCGGCGGGTGGCTTACTTACTGCCAACTTTTTTTCAACAGCTCCGGGTTTTATATCAATGGTTGAAGAAGGAATATTTTTTGTATCCGTTTTGGGCAGATCGCTTTCCGCCTTTTTCACTACTGGTATTGATTCTGCTCTTTCAAATTGTGGCTGGGCAACAACCAGCTCTGTGGCTGATGAAGAAATTTCCGGTACGGTAGAATATTCCGTTTTTATTTTCTCCGGCTTTGCAATTTTTACGATCGGCGCACCTTCTTCTCTTTCCTTGTAAAAAGCTACGTCATTGGCCAGTTTCAGTTCTTCCAAATGGGGAAATATTTTTGAGGCCGTCAGGTCTTTTTCTTCTTCCAGTCCTACTTTTCCGGTGATGGAGTAATATCGTTTTGTTGCGTTGGTCTTCCAGGTTCCGGCAAGGTACCAGGTGCTGTCGCCCTTGTTGCGACGAAAAGTGCTGGTTACTTTTATTCCTTTATCCAGTTTGCCCCGGAAATTAAATGCAATGATCTCATCATCGGTCACCTCACATACATCTCCTTCAATAGTTCCCTTTACTCTTTTTACTATGTAATAAAGCGTATCGTTGACAATGAATTCACTCCGGGAGTAACCGTAAACTTTGCCGCGGTACTCGGTCAGGGCAATTTCGAATGACTGGTCTTTTCGGACCGTGGCACTGTCGTTATGCACGGAGCCAACCCATAATCCGGTCAGGCTTTGTCCAAAGAAAAAAAGAGGGGTAATGAGCAGCAGGGCGGTAAGCCTAAGATTTTTGATGTTGCAGACTGGTTTCACGAACGAGGATATTGGCATTTTCAGTGGATACGGATTTACACTTTATCGTATGTAATAACGTATCCAGCGCCTCCCGATTGTGTAAAGACCTGAAATAAAACTTATCGTAGTACTGGAGCAAAATCTCGAAACTTTCGGTGATTTTGCCCTCTTTTAGCCACAAAATGGCCGATTTTGCGTTCTGCGGACCCAGTTTTTGGCTAATTCGCTCAATAGCCCCGATCATTCTTTCCGTGTCCAGTTGGCCATATTCCTGCACAATATGTTTGAGTCTTTCGGCAAAAGGGATGTCCAGGTAGAATACCGGCGACCGCCGCATGGTGGCCCACAGGTCGTTAGGAATATTTACATGGCCGATACGCTGTGATTCGTCTTCAAGCCAGACGGCTGACCCGACACCCGCATCCAGTAACTTATTGCCCAGTATGTTCTCAAACATCTCCTGGCTGGGTTGTTCCGGCATCCCGATATTTCCAAAAGCAGAACCCTTGTGTTGGGCAATTCCTTCCAGGTCGATCACTTTTTCACCATTTTCCTCCAGCGATTTTAATAATTCCGTTTTACCCGAACCGGTGAAACCGCCAAGGATGTTGAAGCGAAACGGCATTTTAAAAGTATCCAGTATATAGTTACGGTACTTCTTATACCCGCCGGTTAGTGTAAAAACCCTGAACCCATAAAGGTCCAATAACCAGGCAACAGCTGCACTGCGCATACCGCCTCTCCAGCAGTGAACGAGGATGAGTTTGGAGTCTTTCGGCTGTTGACTACTGACTATAGACTCAACCTCCTCCACCATCTTCCGCATCTTCGGTCCGAAAAAATCAAGTCCGGCCTTAATAGCTTGTTCACGGCTTTCTTGTTTGTAAGTAGTACCCACTACTTTTCTTTCTTCATCGTTAAACAGGGGTAAGGAATAAGCGCCGGGTATATGTGCATGTTTGTATTCACCCGGGCTTCTTACATCAAAAACCGGGTGATCTTTTGCCAATTCTAAAAACTGGCCGATATCTATTTTTTCAACCGCCATTATCAATTGTAAAAATAAAAAGGCTGCCGAAAAACAGCAGCCCTTATTATGCTAATCATTTTAATGACTTGAATCCAGGTCACCTGTTCATACTAGCCAAAAACTCTTCATTGTCTTTGGTTCCTTTCATCCGGTTCTGCAATTCTCTCATCGCTTCTTCGGTATTCATATCCGTCAGGTAAACACGGAGCAGGTTCATCCGCTGCAGTACATCTTTCTCCAGCAACAAATCATCACGCCTTGTACTGGATGCCACAATATCAATAGCAGGGAAGATCCGTTTGTTAGACAATCTTCTGTCGAGCTGCAATTCCATATTACCGGTTCCCTTGAATTCTTCAAATATCACCTCGTCCATTTTACTTCCGGTATCAACAAGGGCTGTGGCTATAATTGTCAATGATCCGCCTCCTTCAATCTTACGGGCAGCGCCAAAGAATTGTTTTGGTTTTTGCATCGCATTGGCTTCCACACCGCCGGATAATACTTTACCGGATGCAGGAGCTACTGTATTATGTGCCCTTGCCAAACGGGTAATCGAATCAAGAAGGATCACTACATCATGTCCGCACTCTACCAGTCTCTTTGCTTTTTGCAAAGCAATAGTAGAAACTTTCACATGTTTTTCAGCTGGTTCATCAAAAGTAGAAGCAATTACTTCTCCTTTTATACTGCGTTCCATATCAGTTACCTCCTCCGGACGTTCATCCACCAGCACTACCATCAGGTAACATTCAGGATGATTGGCTGCAATGGCATTTGCCACTGCTTTCAGCAACATCGTCTTACCGGTTTTAGGCTGTGCCACAATCAATCCCCGCTGTCCTTTACCTATAGGTGTGAACAGGTCCATGATACGGGTTGAATAATCAGACGCTGTTGTAAATAAATTCAGCTTTTCATAAGGGAAAAGCGGGGTCAGGTAATCAAAGGGCACTCTGTCACGAACCTCTTCAGGGCTCTTGCCATTGATCGTATCCACTTTTAATAAAGCAAAATACTTTTCTCCTTCTTTAGGCGGACGAACAGCGCCATGCACCGTGTCGCCGGTCTTTAAACCAAACAGTTTTATTTGAGAAGGGGAAACATATACATCATCCGGTGATGACAAATAGTTGTAATCAGATGAACGAAGGAATCCATAACCATCAGGCATCATTTCCAATACACCTTCTCCTAATATCACACCGTCAAACTCCACATTAAATTGTTGTTCACGGCGCTGAGGATATATTTTATTGGGTGCTCCTTGTCCTGTATTTTCAGAAGTCTGTTGGCTGGCCTCATTTAAAATAGCTTCAGCCAGTTGTGCTGTCTTACTATCCATTTCGGGTTCTGCAGCCGGGGCTGATTGTTCAGCTACATCTGCCACTACTTCTTTCTCGTCTGTCTTTTTACGTCCCCGCTTTACCGGGACTTCTTTTTTTACAGCCATATGGGGTTTTTTGGTATTGGTTTTTTCTTCGTCGCCACTTTCCACTACCGCCTCTTCACTGCCACCGGTACTGGTACTGGTTTTTACAATGCGCTTTCTTTTACCATCATCACTGGGTTTAGCGCCTTTAGCCCCGGCTATTGCCTGGCTGTCAAGTATCTTATAAACAAGATCTTGTTTGCTTAATTTTTTTGCGTTGGGAATTTTTAACTGCTCAGCTATATCCAGCAGTTCAGGAACGAGCATGTCGTTCAGTTGGAGAATGTCATACATATAAAAAACTTGATGTTAGTCACAACTCGAAGTCACCAATCTTGAAATCTGAAATTTTGAGTTTATATTGAAAGAAACAGGCGGGTAAATGATGAACTAAAGCCTGGGAGAACTATACTTATCAGCCTCTTTCCGGTGCAAGTATACAGCAAAACCCGGAAAATCAAAAATTTTAGCCTTAAATCGCTGATTACAGCCCCGCAGCCTTACTGATCTCCAGCATCCGGTCGATCGGTTTTTTGGCGGCCAGCCTGAGTTCCTCTTCCATGATAATCTCCGGTGTTTCATACTCCATACACAGGTATAATTTCTCCAGCGTATTCAGCTTCATATGCGGGCAGTCATTACAGGCACAGCTGTTATTGGGCGGCGCTGGTATGAAGGTTTTTTCCGGGGAAGCTTTCATCATCTGGTGGAGTATACCTGTCTCTGTGGCAACAATATATTCTTGTGCTGAATCGGTTTGTGTGTACTTTAATAACCCGGTAGTGGATCCTATATAATCTGCAATTCTTAATATGGGTTCTTCGCATTCCGGGTGTGCAATCAGTTTTGCCTCCGGGTGACGCACTTTTAGTTTGGTGATCTTTTCCAGGCTGAATATCTCATGCACCATACAGGCACCATTCCATAGTACCATATTCCTGCCGGTTACTTTGTTGATATAAGCACCCAAATTTTTATCCGGTGCAAAGATCAATGGCTGGTCTTTGGGAAAACTTTCTACTATGAATTTGGCATTACTGCTGGTGCAGATCACATCACTCAACGCTTTGATACCGGCGCTGCAGTTGATATAACTCACCACTTTATGATCCGGGTGCTGCTCTTTGAATTTTTTGAACAGTGCCGGGGGACAACTGTCACTCAGAGAACAACCGGCTTTCAGGTCTGGTATCACTACTTTCTTAGAGGGATTTAAGATCTTGGCTGTTTCTGCCATGAAATGCACGCCGGCAAAAACAATCATATCCGCATTGGTCTTTTCGGCCTGCTGTGCCAGCCCCAGGCTATCCCCGATATAATTCGCTACATCCTGTATATCCGGCTCCTGGTAATAGTGCGCCAGCAATACCGCATTTTTTTCTTTCTTCAACCTTTCAATGGCGGCAAAAAGATCAAGAGTGGGATCAAGGTCAATATCCAGGAAACCTTTTGACTCCACATCGGCTTTTGCTTGCTCCAGTATTGCTTTTTCGGTGTTCATTTTGTTGCTTTTTTCCGGGATTGATATTCAGGATGGCAATGTTCAGTCAACTCCGGCAATTTTTCAAAACAAAATTTTTCAAAGCCCTGTATTAATACAATAGTATTATTAATATATATTTTTAAAAAAGAGCTTATTATTATTACAGGTGTGAATTCGTGGATAAATCAGTAAGGCAAATTTACAGTATTGATATAATTCACATATCAAACACCTTAATTCACACATTGTTTGCTTGCCTGTACTACATTTCATAACGATATCCACATGAATGTGAAATTCCCGCCTGAAAAAAATTATCGGTGTGGAACAATATTACGGGTGTTAATTTCAGACGTATAAAAAGTGAGTTCTGTACACCAGAACACTTTTTACCGGTCCGATGAAAACTTCATTCCTAAACTTTCAGTTTCATATCCACGTTTCACATCAGGATATCCACATAAAATTATCTTCATTCACAACCCGGTGGGGAGAAAAAACGATCAGTCAGCCTTCTATTGACTGTTTAAAAAACAATCAACATGACTAAAGTCATACACTTTACTAAATATATAAGCGGAATAAGCTTTATTGATGAATGACCTAATTTTACAGCTACTAAAATTTTCCATATGAAGTTTCTTAAACAATCATTGCTTGCTTTTTTACTCCTTGCTTTTTCTGTAGCTAAGGCCGATGAAGGAATGTGGCTTCCGCAACTGCTGGCCCAGCTCAATGAAAAACAAATGAAAAGCATGGGTATGAAGATCAGNNATCCAAAATCATTCTACGATACAGAATAACTATATAAGAGATGGTTTCTGGGCCCGCAATAATGCTGAAGAAATTCCCAACCCCGGTTTATTTGTCACTTTCATCATCCGTATTGATGATGTAACCAAACAGGTGCTGAATGGTGTGACAAAGAATATGGATGAAAAAGAAAGACAGTCTGCTATTGACAAGAACATAGCTGAACTCAGAAAGAATGTAAAAAAAGAAAGCTACCAGGATAGTTTTATCAGGGCTTTCTTTGAAGGCAACCAATACTTCTTGTTCGTAACAGAAACTTACAAAGATGTTCGCCTGGTAGGTGCACCACCATCTTCTATTGGTAATTTCGGAAAGGATACTGACAACTGGATGTGGCCCCGCCACACCGGCGATTTTTCTATGTTCCGCATCTATGCCGGTAAGGATAATAAACCTGCCGANNAACCACACAGTATTTACATTCTGCAGCGGTAGAGCAGATCATGAAAGTGAATGACCCCGTTAAAATAGCCATCCGTGATAAAGCATTGGCAGTTATCGATGGTTTTATGCGTAAAGACGAGCAGATCAAAATTCAGTATGCTGCCAAGTATGCCGGTATTGCCAACTCCTGGAAAAAATGGCAGGGCGAAGTATTAGGACTTACCAGCACCAATGCACTCGGAAAAAAACAAGCCTACGAAGCAGAATTCCAGAAAAGAGTAAACGCAAACACGCAATGGAAAGAGGCCTACGGAAATTTATTGCTGGACCTGGCCAAAACCTACAACGAATTTGAAAAATATTCGCTGGCCCGTGATTTCTTTAACGAAACCATGAGCCGTATAGAAGCCTTTGCCATTGTCAACCAGCTTAACAGCCTGCGCAATGCTAAAGAGAAAAACGGTGAAAAAGGGTTCAACAATGCATTACCGGGTGTAAAAGAAAGGCTGGCAGAAATCTATAAAGAATACAGCCCGGTGGTAGATAAACAACTCTTCATTGCGTTGATGGATAAATTCGTAAAAGATCAGCCCAATGAATTTGTAGCACCTTACCTGCTGAACAAGCTGAAAGAAAACAACAACGACATCAGTAAGCTGGCGGATGAATTATATAATAATGTAGATCTGTTTCAGAATGGGAATAAAGTATTGCAGCAACTTTCTTCCAATCCGGAAGTGGTGATGGCTGCCAACGATATGAACCATGCCAACCAGTTAATTGCTGAGTTGAGTAATTATTATAACAGCACGGTTTCAAAAAACATCACCGGGCTTCAAAGCAGGATCAACCAGTTGAACCGTACTTATATGCAGGCGCAGATGGAAGTGATGAAAGAGAAGAAATTTTATCCCGATGCCAACAGCACCCTGCGGGTCACTTACGGAAACGTAAAAGGCTATAACCCGAGAGATGCTGTACAATATGATTATTACACCTACCTCGACGGGGTAATGGACAAATACAAACCCGGCGATTATGAATTTGATTTGCCGGCCAAGCTCAGGGATTTGTACAAAAACAAAGACTATGGCCAGTACGGCAGCAACGGCAAAATGCCCGTTTGTTTCATAGCCCGGAACCACACTACCGGCGGCAACTCCGGTAGCCCCGCCCTTGATGCCTATGGCAATCTCATCGGCCTCAACTTTGACCGGGTATGGGAAGGAACCATGAGTGATATTAACTACGACCCTTCTATATGCCGGAATATCATGGTGGATATCCGCTATGTATTATTTATAGTAGATAAATATGCCGGGGCCGGCCACCTGGTTAAGGAAATGAACCTGGTACACCCCAAAAAGAAGAAATAAGCCCCAACCAGCTACTAAACAACGGTTTTACCAAATGGAAAAGCTCCCGGCAGGGGGCTTTTTTTAGCGATTTTCCACAGTTTTTCCCCTATTTTTGCCCGCCCGTATCGAGCCTTAAATTTTGAACGGGTCATTCCTTTTATAAAAGAATAATACTGTATTATGTCTATCATTCAAACGATCAGGGACAAAGGAGCCAAAGTATCTGTGGTATTGATTGCCCTGGCCTTAGTGGGATTCATTCTTACCGACTATTTCTCCGGGCGGGGCCGTGGAGGATTTTCAGGTTCCAACACCGTAGGTAAAGTAAATGGTAAAAGCATTGGCTTCGAAGACTTCAACAAGAGGGTGGAGCAGATGGAAGCCAACATGAAACAACAGTATGGTGCCAATATCGACCAGGCAATTCTGAACAGCCAGGCCGTGGAAGAAACCTGGAACCAGGAGATCAACCGGGTATTGCTTTACGGAGAGATTGATAAACTCGGCTTCCAGATCGGTAAAAAAGAACTGGGCGACATTTTATACGGACCCAATGCACCTGCCGATCTGAAAAGACAATTCTCTGATGAGGCAGGTAACTATAATGCAGTACTGGCCAAACAAAATATTGACCAGATGCTGAAAAAAGGAACAGCTGAACAAAAAGAAAATATCAATAATTATATCAACGAACTGGAGCAGATCCGCAAGTCTGAAAAATTCATTTCACTGCTTACCAATAGTGTGAACTTTCCCCGCTGGTTTGTAGAAAAACAAAATGCAGACAACAGCCAGATAGCGAACATCTCTATGGTTAGGCAGACATATGCTACCGTACCGGATAGCACTATTAAGATCAGCGACAAAGAAATTTCAGATTATATCAGCAAGCACAAAGACGATTTCAAACAGGAAGAAAGCCGCAGCATCAGCTACGTTACTTTCAGTGCTGCACCCAGTGTTGCTGACAGCACTGAAACAAGAAACAGCCTGCTGTCTAAAAAAGATGCATTTGCTGCTGCAACAGATATGGAGCAGTTCCTGATGAGCGAAGGCGCTACTAATTACTACAACGGCTACATCAGTGGAAAAACAATACAGGTAGCTGTAAAGGATTCTATCTTCAGAACCCCGGTTGGCGGCGTCTATGGTCCTTACCTCGATGGTAACAGCTATGTACTGGCAAAACTTGAAGGTGTTCGCACCATGCCCGATACAGTAAACCTCCGTCACATCCTGGTGGCCACCATGCAGCGGGATCAGCAAAGTGGTGCGATGTATCCGGTTAGAGATTCTGCTACGGCTAAAAACTTAATCGACAGTATTCGTAATGCCATCAACACCGGCTCCAACTTCGATACTGTTTGTGCAAAACTGTCTGACGATCCGGGCAGCAAGGATAAAGGTGGTGTGTACGAAAATGTTTATTCCGGCCAGATGGTAGCTGCTTTCAACGATTTCATTTTCCTGAATCCTGTAGGCAGTAAAGGTGTTGTAAAAACAGAATTTGGTTTTCACTACATCGAAATATTATCACAGAAAGGAAGCGGCGCTGCTTACAAAGTGGCCTACCTGCCTAAGGAAATTATCGCCAGCCAGGAAACAGACAGCAAAGCGCAAAACGATGCCAACATGTTTGCTGCTGACAGCCGTGATGTAAAATCTTTTGATGAAGGTTTTGAAAAGAACTGGAAACCCAAAGGCTATGTAAAAGGAATCGCTACAAACATTCCCCGCATTGGTGCCGAGATAAGAGGTGTGGGTTACTCCAGAAATTTTGTAAGAAGCATCTATGACGCAAAGAGAGGCGAAGTACTGCAACCGGAAAGAATTGATGATAATTATGTAGTGGCAGTAGTAACAGAAGTGATCGAAAAAGGAACAATGGGTGTGGCACAGGCCCGCAGTTCTGTAGAACCATTGTTGCGCAATAAAAAGAAAGCCGAGATATTGAAACAAAAAATCGGTAAAGTAACAACACTCGAAGCAGCAGCACAGGTAATGGGCAATGCACCGATAGAACCGGTTGACAGCCTGCGCATGAGCTCAAGGAATATTAACCCCAAACTGGGCTATGAACCCAAAGTGGTAGGTGCTGCGTTCAACCCGGCCAACAAAGGCAAAGTGGTGCCCGAGGTACTGGATGGTGCTTATGCTGTATATGTAATTCGTGTAGATAATGTAAGCGCTACTCCTTCAGAGGGTACAACTGTAGCTGATCAGCGTAAATTGCTGGCTGACCAGGTGAAGCAATACATCAACAACCAGCAAAGCCCGGCCAACCCGGTGAATGCGCTGAAGAAGGCCGCAACGATCGTAGATAAAAGAGCAGACCGCTACTAAACTTCTATACAACCAAGACCAACTGCAAGAGCCCTGTAGCGAAAGCTGCAGGGTTTCTTTTTTACGGGATGCGCAAACAACCTCCCGAACCTATTTGTTACTTTTACAATTGAATCATGAGTGAACCATTTGTAAATAAGGTAGCCGAAAGCGGACTCATCACCCTCGACCTGGAAAAAT
>DEHX01000010.1:194-716 GCA_002352145.1 Chitinophagaceae bacterium UBA2789 | reverse complement strand
TTGCACCGCAGTTTATACCTGAAGAATATTGATGCCATTGATGTAAACGAGTTTTCCGGTCAGCGGGTGGTTATCAAAGGCTGTGGTGAAACACCCATCGCTGATTATGTATACATGGAGATCACCAAAAAACTCCGCCCCGTTGTAAAAAGCATCATGTACGGCGAACCCTGCAGCACCGTGCCGGTGTATAAGAAAAAATAACCGCTGATTTTCGGATTAAAGGATTCTAATGATCACAGCAGCTTGTTGTTGATAAGTCGTTTAAATTCCAGGCTTTTTGCACCGAAGTTTATTAGTAACCCAATTTCAAGATTGAGAACTTACAAATAATTGAGTGCTTGTGCAAGATGAGCGTCTGTCAGGACGGACACAGCTTTAATTTCAACAACAATTATCTTTTCCGTCACCTCAGCATATTTATATCCGGGAGGCCGCATGCGGTTTGCTATAATAGAACCTGCTTTTCAAAAAAAGAATTTTTCTCAAGAGAACATCATCATTATAATCATTCAATCATAA
>DEHX01000010.1:0-127 GCA_002352145.1 Chitinophagaceae bacterium UBA2789 | reverse complement strand
TGCATACTCACCATCACATCACGATAGTTCTCTACCAGGTCAATGGCCTGTACAATGTGGTCATAAACGTCTTTATAGTATTTGGTATGGCGGTCTTCCAGTAGTTCACTTTCGCTGCGCAGGAAAC
>DEHX01000056.1 GCA_002352145.1 Chitinophagaceae bacterium UBA2789 | reverse complement strand
CGTTAAAATTCTTTAACAGGAGAGAGTTGTAGAATACTACTGTGAAAGATTCAAGTAGCAACAGTTTGCGTATTGGCGATGGTGGGGAATTAGTATTCCGTTCGCCGGAACTGCTGCCTTGCCTTTTGATAAAGTTAAATGGTAAGAACTTAAGCTGGGCTTTATTCGTCGAGCCCGGAACCACAGTACAGTAGAATTACTACTGCTATTGCTCCAATGTCATCCCCATTATTGGTAATACTCTTGTTAGCAGTGGTTTTATTTGGCTACTGGCTATTTATTTTTTCAAATATTTTGTCAGCTACCTCTTCAAGTCTTCCCTGTGTCATTCTATCGCTTTCATTAGTCAAAAGTATTATTCCAAAATTCAGTTCTGGATAAACTACACAATAAGATGAAAATCCAAATGTCCCGCCACTTTGCCATATTTTCTTATGTTTTTTTGGAGTTGTCATTTCCTGCCAATTGAGCCCTACGGCATAATCGTTAATATTCCCTTTTACGGCTTTGTGAGATAATGCTACTACTGGATTTGTTTCATCTAAATGAAATCTGATATAGTTCAACATATCAGAAACAGTTGAAAAAATGCCACCTGCTGCATCAAGTATTTGTGGATTGTAAGGCATAATGTTTCCTTTGTCATTATAGCCTTTTACTAAGAGGTTTAAATTATTGTTTGAAAATAAAGAATTGGTGTTTATCATATTCAAAGGGTTACTTATATACTTTTTTAAAAGTTTGTCATAAGGCATTTTATAAACCTTTTCCAAAATATATTTAAGAAGCTGAGCACCTGCATTTGAGTAACGAAACTTAAACCCTGGAATTGTATCCAATTTTACGTTATGCAAGTCATCCAAGAATTTCTCCTTAGAATAGTTTTCCTGAATTTTTGAAATAGTAAAAGGTAATGTATCAAAATTAGCATTCTGAAAAAGAGTAGGAATGTCCGGAAGGAATAATGGTAGTCCTGAAATATGGCTTACAAGATGTGATAATCGGATAGGGTTCCCTCGATATTCTAAATTTGGATAACTATTGTCAAGATACAAACGAATGTCATCATCTATTTTAACCTTTTTGTCCTGCACAGCTTGCGCAAGCAGTGTTCCTGTAAATGTTTTGGATA
Source organism: Chitinophagaceae bacterium UBA2789 (assembly GCA_002352145.1). Taxonomy (GTDB): domain Bacteria; phylum Bacteroidota; class Bacteroidia; order Chitinophagales; family Chitinophagaceae; genus JJ008. Next base: position 27,637 of record DEHX01000056.1, on the reverse strand, counting down.
TTGAACCAATTTCATAAATTGTATTATTTGTTGGCAATATTTGTTTTCCTTTTTGAGTTGAGCCGTAGTTGTAAGTAAATACTTTATTATTTTGATAAATTCCAATCGAGAGTCCAACCCTTAAGCTGTCACTCATAAAAGGTAATACAGATTTTTGAACAGCCGAATCTGTAAACGATTTCATTAAGTTATCATTCGGAAGATTTTGATTTTCAGCCTGTGCCTGTCCAATGAATGGACTAATTAAAAGCAAAATGATTAGAATGTATTTTGTCATAAAATATAATTAAGTTCTCTTTGATATATCAGGTGGTATCAAAATATTACCACTAACACATAAATCTATGAGATTATTAGCACAGCTTTCTTGTGAAAATCAATGGCAATCTGTACCAGCATAATCAACCAGCGGCCCCTTCCGCTTCTTCCTTCTTCCACTGCTTCTCCATATAAAAAGTACCGAAAGGAATAATAGAAGCCAGAAAAGCTTTCACTCCCCAGCCCAGAGATTTGTTGTACTGTTCCTTTACCATATAGGCCAATGCCATAAAAGCCACAAACAAAGCGCCGTGTGCACTGCCAATAATCGTAACGGCCATGGGCATACCGGCAAAATATTTCAGCGGCATGGCTACAAACAATAAGACAATAAAAGAAATGCCTTCGGCAAATGCTGTTTTTCTAAACCAGGTGAATGTTCTTTTCATTTCTTAAAAGTAGTTTACAATAATCATCCTTTGACAAGCTCAGGGTGACAACGATTTCAAACGAACTGTCATGCTGAGCCTGTCGAAGCATGAATTAAAGAAGGGGGTACTAATAGTCTATCATTTGCTCTTCGATCGTTTCCGGAATTTCCCGCCACTCATACTGCTGGTTACGCAGCTGTGGTTCAAACCCGGCTTCCCTTATGGCTTCTTGCATACTCCGGTATGTAAAGCGGTGCGGGGCGCCTGCTGCACTTACCACATTCTCTTCAATCATGATAGAACCAAAATCATTGGCGCCGGCATGCAAACAAATTTGTGCCGTCTGCTTGCCCACGGTCAACCAGCTGGCCTGTATATTCTTTACATTCGGCAGCATGATGCGGCTGAGGGCAATCATGCGGATATATTCTTCAGCAGTAGTTAAATTTTGTACGCCTCTTATTTTTGCCAGCAGCGTATCCACATCCTGGAAGGTCCATGGAATAAAAGCTAAAAACCCGTTGGCATGTTCAGGTTTACGGCTCTGTACTTCCCTGATCTTTACCAGGTGTTCAAACCGTTCTTCAATTGTCTCCACATGACCAAACATCATCGTGGCAGAAGTAGTAATATTCAGCTTATGTGCTTCATGCATGATGTCGAGCCATTCCTGTGCGCCGCATTTTCCTTTGCTGATCAGCCGGCGTACCCGGTCAATCAAAATTTCAGCGCCTGCACCGGGTAATGAATCCATACCGGCTTCTTTCAGCGCCTTCAGCACTTCGTGGTGGGTTGATTTTTCCAGTTTGGTGATATGGGCCACCTCGGGTGGTCCCAGTGCATGCAGTTTGATGTTGGGAAACTCAGCTTTTATTTGCCGGAAAGTGTCCACATAAAATTGAAGACCCAGCTCCGGATGATGACCGCCCTGCAACAACAACTGATCGCCGCCGTATTTCAAAGTCTCGGTGATCTTTTGCCGGTAGGTGGGCATGTCGGTGATGTAGGCTTCGGCATGTCCGGGTATGCGATAGAAATTGCAGAATTTACAATTGGCAATACACACATTGGTGGTATTCACATTGCGGTCTATCTGCCAGGTTACTTTTCCATGCGGCACCTGTTTTTTCCGTAGCTCATCGGCAATGAACATCAAATCGGCCAGTGGCGCATGATGATAGAGATGAACTCCTTCCTCAACAGACAGAAAGCCAAAGGCAGCGGCTTTGTCGTATAACTCGTTTAACTGCATAGGCGCAAAGGTACAAGGCTATAACAGATTATATGACGTGTGGTTGTAAAAGGCTGATATATTCAACTAATTTTCGATAAACAAAAAACCGGGTTGCATCATTTTGAGGCAAATACCTGTCTAAAGAGAGCATGAGTTTGCGAAAAAAGGCCATATATCTGTTTTTTACCGGTATCATGTTGCTGGCAGGTAATTCGCTGAAAGCACAGGAAGAGTTTATTGAACCACCTTCCCGGGAAATTACCAAAGTGCCGTTTACCCAGCTTACCGGCGGCATTGTTATCATGCAGGCCAAGCTGGAGAGTTTTCCGGACACCCTCAATTTTATTCTTGATACCGGCAGCAGCGGTATTTCACTGGATTCTACTACGGTGGATTATTTAAAAATGAAGCCAACGCCATCCGACAGAACCATCCGCGGTATTGCGGGCATTCGCAAAGTGAGCTTCCTCTACAACCAGAAATTACATTTCCCCGGGTTGACGGTTGACAGTCTTAATTTTCACATTAATGATTACACCATACTGACAGCTGTTTACGGCGAACGTATTGACGGTATCATTGGATATTCTGTATTGAGCCGCTACATTTTGAAAGTAGATTACGACAGTATGCGGATCAGTTTTTGTACCAAAGGAACAATCCGTTACCCGAGAGGCGGCTATCTGCTGAAGCCAACGATCAACCAGTTAGTATCTCAACCGCTGCGGGTGCGGGATGAAAAAACGATCTATTCCCGTTTTCTGTATGATATGGGTGCAGGGCTTTGTATGCTGTTGTCCAAAGAATTTGCAGAAGACAGTAATTTCCTGAGCAAGAAGAAAAAAAGATTTATCAAAGAAGGTGAGGGACTGGGCGGAAAAATTGATATGGAGCTGATGGTGATGCGGGAAGTAAAAATTGGCCCGTATAAATTCAGGAACGTTCCCACTTTTATTTTTGATGATGAGAATAATGTAACCAGCTATCCTTACATGGGCGGCCTGATTGGCAATGATATTTTACGGCGGTTCAATATTATTCTCAACTATGCCAAAGGTGACATATTTATCATTCCTAACCGGCACTTCAATGAAACCTTTGATTATTCCTATTCCGGAATAGAGCTTTACTTTATTAATGGGCTTATTATTATCGGCGATGTGGCCAAAGGTTCCCCGGGTGAGGCAGCCGGGCTGAAAGAAGGGGATGAAGTAATTGCAATCAACAAGAATTTTTCGCAAAACCTGAATCAATACAAGATTGCTTTGCAGGTACCCGGTGAAAAGGTCAAGATTGTCTTCCGTCGTGATAGCAGATTGATGGAAGTAGAGTTTAAAGTAAAAAGCATTCTCTGACAACGGCACCGTCCCGAGCCGTATTTTTCAATACTTTTACAACTTGTTTTGTTTAAAGCTGTTAGAACTGTATGATCCAATTTGAAAAATTTACACTGGCCAATGGTCTGCGGGTAATTGTACACCAGGACCTGTCCACGCCGATGGCAGTAATGAATATTATGTATGATGTGGGCGCAAGGGATGAAGATCCCGAAAGGACAGGGTTTGCACATCTTTTTGAGCACCTGATGTTTGGCGGTTCAGAAAATATACCCAGCTATGATGAGCCGCTGCAAATGGCCGGTGGGGAGAATAATGCATATACTACCAACGATCTCACCAATTATTATATTCAACTGCCGGCTGAAAACCTGGAAACTGCCTTCTGGCTGGAGAGTGACCGGATGCTATCACTGGCTTTCAGCGAAAAAAGCCTGGATGTGCAGCGCAAAGTAGTGTGTGAGGAATTTAAAGAACACTACCTCACCAAGCCCTATGGTGATGTGTGGCATAAGATGCGGGAACTGGCTTATAAAAAACATCCGTATCGCTGGATGACGATTGGTAAAGAACTATCGCATATAGAGAATGCAAAACTGGATGACGTAAAAAACTTTTTCTTCAAACATTACCGTCCCGTGAATGCTGTACTGGTAGTAGCCGGAAATGTTACAGTGGAAAGAGTGAAAGAGCTGGCCCAAAAATGGTTTGGAGATATTCCTTCCGGAGAAAAATATAACCGCAGCCTGCCGGTGGAGCCCGAACAAACCGAAGAACGGTTTTTGGAAATAAAAGCCAATGTGCCGCTGGATGCCTTATATAAATGCTGGCATATGGGCAGCAGGATGGACAGCAGTTATTATGCTGTTGACCTGATGACGGACATCCTCAGCGGTGGCGGTTCATCAAGGCTATATCAATCACTGGTAAAAGAGCAAAAATTGTTCAGCAATATTGAATGTCATCATTTCGGCAGTACCGATGCCGGCCTTGTGGTGGTAGAGGGCAAACTGGTGAAAGGAGTGAAGATGGAAGACGCAGAAAAGGCAGTGGAAAAGGAACTGGAGAAAATGAAGAATGAAAAAGTAGCAGATGCCGAATTGCAGAAAGTAAAGAACAAAACAGAAAGCATGATCGCTTTTGAAGACATGAGTGTGATGAGCAGGGCCAACAGCCTGGCCTATTATGAAACACTGGGCGATGCGGCCTGGATGAATTTTGAATTGCAGAAATATGCGAAAGTGACTACAGAAGATATATTGGAACAAAGCCGCCAGATCTTCCGCAGGGAAAACTGCAGTACGATCCATTACTTATCACAAAACTGATTGAAGAAATAAACGAAGGGAATTAATTTATGCCAGACAGGAAACATGCCCCGGAAATTGTGGATGCAGTAAATTTTAAATTGCAGCTGAAGCAGGCAGAAAAGTTTGTGCTAAAGAATGGTGTAGAAGTATATGCCGTGGATGCAGGCGCTGAAGAAGTGCTGGCCGTAGAATGGGTATTTTATGCCGGTAACTGGTTTGAGGAGCAAAACCTGGTTGCGGCCACGACTAACTTTTTACTGCGGAATGGTACATCAAAGAAAACAGCGTTCCAGATCAATGAGTATTTTGAATACTATGGCTCTTACCTGAACAGGGCCTGCTACAACGAAACAGCTACTATTACGCTTCACTGTCTTTCAAAGCACATAAAAGAATTATTGCCTTCTGTCAGGGAACTTATTGTTGATTCGGTAATGCCGCAGGAAGAACTCGATATCTATAAACAGAACATGAAGCAGCGGCTGAAGGTGAACTTGAAAAAAAGTGATTTTGTGGCGAGCCGCCTGATTGATGTTTACCTGTATGGCGAAAATCATCCCTATGGTAAATACAGCAAGCTTGAAGATTTTGATACATTGAACAGGGAGCAGTTACTTGATTTTTATAAAAAGTATTACCAGCAGGGAAAGCTGGTGCTGTTTGTGGCAGGTAAACTGCCTGCCGATATTGCTTCTTTGCTGGATCAGTATTTTGGCGACCTGCCTAATCAGCCGGTTGCTTTACAGGAGATAATGGCACAGCCAGCTGCAGACAGAAAATACCGGATCACTAACGATGAGGCCGGTGTGCAGGGTTCTGTTCGCATGGCCCGTTCATTTCCTAACCGTCACCATCCTGATTTTATGAAAGTGATGGTGCTGAATACATTGTTTGGTGGTTTCTTTGGTTCACGGTTAATGAGTAATATCCGGGAAGAAAAAGGATATACCTACGGTATTCATAGTTTTATTCAAAACCATATTCATGATACGGCGTGGATGATCAGTACCGAAGCCGGTAAAGATGTTTGTGAAGCAACCATTGAAGAGGTGTACAAAGAAATGAAGTTGCTGCGGGAACAAATTGTGGATGAAGAAGAATTGCTGCTTGTCAGAAATTATATGATGGGGGGCATTCTCGGCGACCTGGACGGGCCTTTCCAGATCATGGGCCGCTGGAAGAATATCGTTTTAAACAATCTCACCGAACAATATTTCTACGATTCTATTCATACCATCAAAACCATCTCAGCCGAAGAGTTGCAGTTTTTGGCACAGAAATACCTTAAGCCGGAGGAGTTTTATGAGCTGGTTGTTATATAAAAGCTATTGCTTAATAAAATAGCTGCTGAAAATTTCACCGGAGGTATTTTCAGCCTGCAGGCTGTACAAGCCCTTGCTGAGTCTCTTAATGTTTAACAGGTTGCTTGTATTTACCGCATCCATAACAAGGCGTCCGTTCACATCAAAAACTTTTACATTTTTTAATTGCACATTTCCCGGAAGCGTAATAGTCAGCATGTCTGTTGCGGGGTTGGGGAAAACTAAACTCTTTTGCAAACCTGCCTGTTGCTTTATCATTACAATACCCGAGTAATCATATTTGCCGTCAAAATCTGTTTGCTTTATCCGGTAAAGAACGGTGCCGGCAATGGGGCCTGCATCGTTAAAAGAGTAATAATTGATGTTGTTTCTACCGGTGGCGGGTAATTCGCTAACAGGATTAAAGCGTTGCCCGTCCATGCTTTTTTCAATAATATATTTATCAGCATTGGTTTCGCTTGCGGTTACCCAGTTCAGTAAAACGCTGCCGTTGATTTGTTTACGGCCTGTAAAAGAAACCCATTTTACCGGCAATACGCCGGACCAGCTCATATTGCCAATGGAGAAACTGCGGTTACCGGGTGATCCGTTATTAGGATTGTTGGAGTAAGCAACAGAAAGCCGTGTAACCCCGCTGATGATGCTGACGTTTATAAAATCATCTGTAGTATTGCCCTGAGTGCCTGTTGCAGTGGCAGTGGTGGTTCCGCTGCCGGTTATTGTTGGACCTGAACTTGTAGTCATGGTAATGTTTTGTGCCGTAGTTCCATTAACTGCCGTAACAATGGCCCGGTCTCCGCTGGAGGCATTCGTACCATCAATATCATAAATACGGAAGGAGAGACCCGTTACAGCAGGAGAAAAATTAAATTCATAAACAACAGACTCAGAAAGGGTAGTGAAAGTAACTGACGAGCGGACCGCACAGTTTACAGCGCAATCATTGGCACTGCCGGAAGGATTTGCTATGTACTTTACAGGATAATTTGCATCAATCCTGTTAGTGTTTCCTGTAACGGTAAATGTTACGGTTGATGCCGGACTGCCAATCAAACCAAAATTAGCAGACAGTGAGCCGGTAGTGTAGGAAACTGTATTCCAGTTCAGGTCCTGAGCTGAAGCAAAAAAAAAACACAACAATTGAACAAGGGTAAAAACTTTTCTCATAGATATTACTTAGCCTTAACTAAGTAAAAATACTTATGGATATTTGCAATAGCAAAATTTCAAATGGTGAAATTTATCAACAGGTGTGAATGAACGGGTGATTACGGCGGTTGATATTAATATGAAATTGTATCAGTAGCTTACAGGGGGGGGTATAAAAATTTGGTATCGTTCAACTTAATTAGGTTTGCAGCATGTACTTTGAAAGAAAAGGTTTGACTGATGAAGCATTGACCCATTTTTACCGCAGCATTCTGTGGCCCCGCATGATCGAAGAAAAAATGCTGGTGCTGCTGAGGCAGGGAAAAATATCCAAATGGTTCAGTGGTATCGGCCAGGAAGCCATTGCTGTCGGTGCAACCCTGGCGTTGCAGGAAGATGAATGGATTATGCCGATGCACCGTAATCTCGGTGTGTTTACTACTCGCAACATGCCGTTAAGCCGCTTGTTTATGCAATGGCAGGGAGCCAAAGAAGGCTACAGCAAAGCAAGAGAAAGAAGTTTTCATTTCGGCAGCCGTGAACATCATATCTGTGGTATGATCTCACATCTCGGTCCGCAGATGGCCATTGCGGATGGGGTAGCATTAGCTTACAAACTCAAAAAGGATGATAAGGTCACACTGGCTTTCACTGGCGACGGTGCCACCAGTGAAGGTGATTTTCATGAAGCATTGAATGTAGCAGCCGTTTGGGACCTTCCGGTTATCTTTTTAATTGAAAATAATGGCTACGGGTTAAGCACACCGGTAAATGAACAATACCGCTGCATCAGTTTGGTTGATAAAGCCAAAGGATATGGTATGGAAGGTGTGCAGATTGATGGAAATAATTTGTTGGCTGTTTATGACACCATAAAAGGTGTAAGGGAATTCTGTATCAAACACCAAAAGCCCTACCTCATCGAGTGTATGACTTTCCGTATGCGGGGACATGAAGAAGCCAGCGGAACCAAGTATGTACCTCAGGATCTGTTCCGTCTCTGGGAACAAAAAGACCCGATCAAAAATTATGAGCATTACTTATTTAATACAGGAGTGCTCAGTGAAATGAAAGTGGCCGAGATCAGAAATGAGTTCAAAGAGAAAATAGAAAGCGAACTCGCCATTGGATTTAATACAAAACCGGTAGTGGCTGATACGGAAGAAGAACTGGAGGATGTGTATGCAAAGGTACAAGGCTCAATCAGCAAGGCACATGTAGTGGATAATTCAAGACCTGGTTTTGACTCCCGGCTCCCGACAAAAGATTCCCGGCTAATCGATGCTATTAAAGAAGGCCTCCATCAGTCCATGCAACAACATCCCAATCTCATCCTCATGGGGCAGGATATTGCAGAGTATGGCGGAGCTTTTAAGATCACAGAAGGATTTGTACAGGAATTCGGCAAAGCAAGAGTGAGGAATACGCCGCTTTGTGAAAGTGCCATTGTGGGTACTGCACTGGGTTTATCATTAGAAGGATACAAGAGTATGATGGAAATGCAGTTTGCTGATTTTGTTACAGTGGGCTTCAACCAGATTGTAAACAACCTCGCCAAAATTCATTACCGCTGGGGACAAAATGCAGATGTAGTAATAAGGATGCCGGCAGGCGGTGGTGTTGGGGCCGGTCCTTTTCACTCACAGAGCAATGAAGCCTGGTTTACCAAAGTGCCGGGATTGAAAGTGGTGTATCCATCTACACCAATGGATGCAAAAGGCTTGCTCATTGCTGCCATTAATGATCCGAACCCGGTGATGTATTTTGAGCACAAGGCCTTGTATCGTTCGGTGAGTGGCCCTGTTCCCGAGGAATATTATGCAATAGAGATCGGGAAAGCCAGGCATGTAAGAGAAGGAGATGAGGTTTCTATAATCACTTATGGAAGCGGCGTACATTGGGCAGAAGACTATGCGGCCGAGCATCCGGAAATTTCTATTGATATACTGGACTTAAGAACATTAGCTCCGTTGGATTACATTGCCATCCGTGAAGCAGTGAAACGAACCGGAAGAGTGTTGTTATTGCATGAAGACACACTCATTGGTGGTATCGGTGGTGAGATAGCCGCATGGATAGCAGAAAACTGTTTTGAATTATTGGATGCACCGGTGATGCGCTGTGCTTCGCTGGATACACCAGTTCCTTTCTCCATTGAATTAGAACAAAATTTTCTGGCCAAATCGAGACTGAATGAAACTATTCAAAAATTAATGTCTTATTAGTAGTAAATAATTTTTCCGTCGAAATACCTTACCTTAATACTCATTTACTGATCCATTGGTTTTCTCCGTACCAGGTTGACAATATTTATTCACTACTAAAACCTGGTGTATGTACATTGTAAGAGACATCTTTTACCTGCAGTTTGGCCACTACCGCCCCGCCAAACAATTGCTCGACGAAGCCCTGAAAGGCGGCTTATTACCGGATAACAAGAATGCAAGAGTACTTTCCGATTTCACCGGTGATGCCTACCGGCTCATCTTCGAGGAGGGGTTTGAAACGCTGACGGAGTATGAGCAATCACTGACGGGCAGTATGCGGAAAGACGAATGGCAGCAGTGGTATGAAAAATTCAAACCACATGTGGTAAGAAGTCATAGAGAGCTGCTGAAGCAGGTCGTGTAGAAACGGGATAAAACCAAAACCAACATACCATGTCCAACCAACCCGCTGCAACTCTGGCTGCACCCGTTAGCCAGGGAGAGAGGATTGTTTTACTTGATTCTTTAAGGGGCCTGGCCCTGCTTGGTATTTTACTCATGAATATCCCTTACATGGGTTTGCCGGAACCATCATTTGATAATCCCACCTTGAATTATGAGATGGGCACCATCAATGAAAAAGTATGGTGGTATGTGAACTGGATACCAGAGGGAACGCAGCGGGCCATTTTTTCTATGTTGTTTGGCGCTGGTATTATTCTGTTTGTAGCAAGACTTGAAAAGAGAACCGAAGGTATATGGCCGGCAGAATATTTTATCCGCAGGCAGTTGTGGTTGCTTGTCTTCGGACTGGTCAACGCATTTATTCTCTTATGGCCGGGTGATATTCTTTTTCAGTATTCCATTATTGGTGTGGTGGCATTTGTATTTCGGAGATTACCGGTAAAAGGGTTGTTAATAGCTGCAGCTGTATGCCTTTTGCTGATGACCACCCGGGAGAATATTGACCTGCATCGCCAGAAGGACAAAATTTACAAAGGTGAAATGGCGGCAAAAATAGACACCACCAAAGTAAAGCTGACAGACCTGCAGCAGGAACAACTGGAAGCCATGACCGGTATGAAAGAAAAATCGGATACTTCCGGGCTTCGTAATGAAATGAGAAAAAACCTGCAGAAAGCTACCGGTAGTTATAGTACGCTATATGAATATATGAGCAACATAAGCGTAAAGCTGGAGTTTTATTATACATATTATGGCATATGGGATATACTCTTGTTTATGTTGTTAGGTATGGCCTTTTTCAAATCAGGTATTCTTACCGGGCAGGCGCCTGCAAAATTATACTGGGTTTTGTTTATCGTAGGTATGGGTTCGGGATTGTTGTTGACATGGTACAGGTTGCAGTTTATGGTAGATCATCAATTCAACCAGTTTAACATTGCCAAGGATAAACAGTTTGAATTTTATGAGATTTCAAGAACGCTTCGTTCATTAGGCTTATTTGGATTGATCATGTTACTGTATAAATCAGGCTGGTTCAAATGGCTCTTTGCTTTGATGCGGCCGGTAGGCCAAATGGCATTTACTAACTACCTGATGCAATCATTAATGTGTGGTTTATTCTTCTTCGGTGTTGGTTTAGGTATGATGGGCAAATTACAGCGCTATGAAATTTATTATGTAGTGGCTGCGGTATGGGTGATAGAAATAATCTGGAGCCACCTATGGCTGCGCTTCTTTCGTTTTGGTCCGCTGGAATGGTGCTGGCGAAGTTTGACCTATTGGAAAAAGCAACCGATGCGGAAAGCGAATACAAAAGAAGTGTTATCGGTATAAGATTACTTCACTGTCCCCGGCCCGTATAATGCTTTTCCTGCCCTTACGCCAAGGTGTTTTTCATAGTTGACCGTAAGCACTCCGTTGACGATTACAAAATGAAAGCCTTTGGAGTAAGCATGGGGCTTTTCAAAAGTGGAAACGTCTTTCACTTCGTTTTCATCAAAGATGACAATGTCAGCCGCCATGCCTTCTTTCAGCAGGCCGCGGTCTTTCAGTTGAAATTTTTGTGCCGGTAATGATGTCATGCGGCGGATGGCCTCTTCAAGCGATATTACTTTCTCTTCCCGTACATATTTGGACAAAACCCTTGCATTAGTGCCATATCCTCTCGGGTGGGGCATACCGGCATTCAGCACTCGTATCGTGGCATCGCTGGCAAACATGTTGAACGGGTATTGCATGATACGTTTGATATCATCTTCACTCATGCCATGAAAAACGGCGCTGGCGCCACCGGCCATCATAATATCAATTACCGTTTCGGCTTCGTATTTGGCCTTGTGCTTTCTTCCTTTCATCAGGTTGATCTGTTCAATACTCTTACCGTTATAAGTTGTATCCGGGGCGAAGTAGGCAATGACGGCATAGCTGAGGTGTTTCAGTTTTCTTTTCTTCAACCGTTCCAGTATGGATTTGACCACATACTTTTTCACTTCCGGTCTTTGCAATCTTGCTTTAATCGAATCTTGTCCGTCAGCTAATATTTCATCCGGGATCAATGTACTGATGGAAGTGCTGCTGGCAGTGTAAGGATACTGGTCAATCGTAACTTCTATTCCTTCTTTTCTGGCTTTTTCAATCATAGGAACAGTGACCTTGCTCCTTCCCCAGTTATGCTGTCCGCTGAGTTTGAAGTGAGATATCTCTACCGGAATATAGGCCTCTCTTCCAATGGTCAGCGCTTCTTCAATAGCATAGGTAACACTGTCGCCCTCATCCCGCATATGCGTGGCATAAACACCGTTATACTTTGAAGCAATCTTTGCCAGCGCAACGATCTCAGGAGTTTTGGTGTAGGTGCCCGGAATATAAATAAGGCCGGTGGATAAACCCACCGCTCCGTCTTTCATTGCTTTTTCGGTAATGTCTTCCATCCGTTTCATTTCATCCGCCGTCGCATCACGGTTGGCACGGCCCATTACAGCTTTGCGTATGTCGTTGTGCCCGATCAGGGATGCTACATTAATGGATAGCTTTAATGAATCTACCCATCGCAGGTATTTTCCAATATCTGTATTGGATGATCCGCAATTACCGGTAACACAGGTAGTCACTCCATCCAGTATAAAATTGGTGGCATTGGGATCTTTTGCTTCATCGCCTTCCAGGTGGGTATGCACATCAATAAAACCAGGTGCCACGATCATCCCTCTTGCATCAATGAATCTGGCGGCATTAAAATAATAGACTTTACCGATGGCAATGATTTTACCGTCTTTTATAGCAATATTGCCATAGTACCAGTTGTTGCCGGTACCGTCAATGATTTTGCCGTTAACGATCAAAATATCACAGGGTGGTTGTGCAAACAATGTAAGCGGCAAAAATGCCAGGGATATAATCAGGGCCTTCATTCCGGAAAATTACTTAAAAAGGAGGAAGCAGTAATAGTGCTTTGGTAAAAAGGGCTAAAGTGATGCAGCTTTCCTTCTCATGTCGGCAGCATTTTGCTTAAGGTTGCTCATCAGTTGCCGGAAGGCGGGTTCGTTGCGGATGTTTTTATACCAGGGGGTCAGTTCGCCAAAACCATAATCCATCCATTTGAATTCCTGTGCTTTTTTCAGCCATACCAATGCCTGTTGTTTATCATTCTTTATGGAATAGATTGCTGCTATGTAGAGTGCATGGTCATCGTCCATTGAACCATCTTCAATGGCTTTTTTATAAGCCGATAAGGCAGTTGTAAGATGTATATCTGCTTCAATGGTATTGCCTTCATTCAGTAACAGCTGGCCAAGGCTTACGGCTTCGTAGCCTTCAATATCTGTCGAAATTGATTTGTTCAGGCTAACCGATTTTTCAAAATACCGTTTAGCCGTTATGGTATCACCAATCATATGAGTGATCATGCCGGCCACTTCAAAGTTTCGGTTGTTGCTGCTGTCAATCGCAATGATAAGCGGTACGATATTTCTGGCAGAATCAACTTTTTGCTGTAATAAAAAAGTATAAGCCAGTTCCCGGTAGGTATCAATAAACTTTCTGAGCTCCAGTGATTTTCTCAGCCATTGTTCAGCTTGTGTATAATCACCGAGAATACGGTAAGTCCAACCGATGACCATATAAGGGATGCCATTTTTAGGGTTGATGGCTGCTGCCTTTTTTTCCCAGCGAAGCGCTTCATCTAATTGTGCTTTTAAGAAATATGCCGTTCCGAGATTACCGACCGCCTGCGCATTATTCGGATTAAGTGCAACAGATTTTTCTAACAGCTCAAATCCTTTATCATAATCCTTGGCATAATAATATGCGTTGGACAATGCTTTGTATGCTTCTGATGAATTGCTGTCGAGCTGTATAGCCCGCTGACCGGCTATCTTGCTGGAATCAAGCCAGGCAGCTTCTGCCCCATAGCGGCTGTGTTTCTGGCTGTAAGCATCACCCAGTCCGGCCCATGCTAATGAATAGTTATTGTCAAGGGCAATGGCTTTTTTAAAATATTCAATGGCTTTTTCGTTGTCTTCATTTTTATAGTGGTAGTAGTAATCTCTGCCCTGCAGGTAATATTCATAAGCCTGCAGGTTGTCTGTTGGTTTTTGTTCAATACGTTTTTTTTCTGCTTCAGAAACTTTTACGGCCAGCTTATTAGCGATCTGTTGGGCTATCTCACTCTGTATGTCGAAGATCTTTGCATAGTCTTTTTCTATTGTTTCGCTCCACAGGCTTTTTTGGGTAGCCACATCCACCAGTTCAGCATATATCCTGATTTTGTCACCCATTCTTCGCAAGCTGCCTTTTAAAACACTGTTTACATTCAGCTCTTTTCCGATCTCTTTAATACCCTTCGCCGTCTTTTTAAAAGCCTGCATAGTGGTATGCGAGATCACCGTCAGCGAACTGATCCTGGATAAATTGGTGTTGATGTCTTCTGTAATTCCATCGGCAAAAAAATCGCTTTGAACATCCTTGTCCTGGTTATCGAAAGGCAAAACAGCAATTGATTCTACGGCAGTTAATTTTTTATCTCCCGGTTTTATGAAAAGAAAATAAACTGCAACGGTGATCAATAAGGTAGCGCCGATACCCGCCAGGGCAGCTTTGGGTAACAGGAATTTATTTTTTTCTACAACCACACCTTTTCCTGTCAGCTTCTGTTTGTCAGGAACAGCAATGCCTTCATTCCGGATGGCAAATATTTCAACAGGGTCTTCTACATTCTTGAACCGGAACTTGCCAAGTGAAAGGGTTTGTATATCCGGTTTATTTTTTACTTCGTCAAACACTTTTTCTGAAATAAAAATACTGCCCGGAACAGCGAATGATTCTACCCGTGAAGCCACATTGACCACACTGCCATATACGCTGCTTTCTTCCATTACCACTTCACCGGCATGAATTCCGGCCCTTAAAGGAACAGGGCTGTTCATTTTCATGTCCAGCTGAATAGCTATAGCTGCTTTTACTGCTTCATATGCACTTTGAAAAAAAGTGAGTGCACCATCACCGTTCAACTCAATGATCCGGCCATTAAAAAAAGATACATGGGTCTTCAATGACTGACGTAAACGGGTACGCCATTCATTGGCTGTTTGTTCGTTGGCTTCCATCATGGCGGTAAACCCCATGATATCTGTAAACATTATTGCTCCCAGCTGGCGGGTTGGGCTCATTTGCCTTTTTCTTTAAGGAGTAAATATACTGTCTTAATCTAAGCTGAAGGAGGCCTTGCAAAATTGCTTCATCATTTGCTCCGTCACTTGTCAATTTTTAGTAACTTGTTATACTGTATAATTTTCTGTTTATGTAAGATTATCATTGCCTCTTTTTGTGTGTCATATTTGTTTTTCTGCGCATTGATTTATGAAAATACAAGCTACTATATTCAGGAGGCCATTGCTTGTGGGATTGGTTGTTTTTATTATCCTTCTTTCCCTAACCCAATATCTTACCTACCAGCGATATCTTCTTCGCAGGAATGCCGAACAAAAGGAAGTAACAAGTGTGGTCAATGCTGCCAAAGAACGTATGCAGGCTACATTAAACTACAGTTTTGCTGCTTCCAAAATACTCGCCTTTGTGGTGGAGAATTTTGGTGAGCCAAGAAATTTTGATTCGCTGGCCTATTCATTGCTGCGATCTAATAAATTCATTGATGCAGTGCAGCTGACCCGCAAAGGCACTATTATTCAGATTTACCCGTTGAAGGGCAATGAGTCGGTAATTGGCTATGATATACTGGCCGATTCAAACAGGAACAGGGAAGCAATAAAAGCAATCAAAAAAAGGGAATTGTTTTTTTCAGGCCCTTTCGAGTTGAAGCAGGGTGGGCTTGGTATCGTGGGCCGCCAGCCTATTTTTATAAACGATGAATTCTGGGGATTTGCAGCTGTGGTAATCCGGCTGCCAACTTTGCTAAAAGAGGCAGGAATCAGTAATAGTGAAAGCAGCGATTTTGCATTTGAACTCTCCAAGATAAATCCAAATACACAGCAGGAGGAGTTCTTTCTGAATTATCCGGCAAAGTTTAATGAAAGCAGTTACCTGGTGGTAGATGTGCCTGATGGTGAATGGAAATTATATGTACAAAGAAAACAAACTACCAGCTTTGAAGATATTTTGCCTTTTGGATTGCTGGGACTGTTTTTATCTGTAACAGGAGCAATATTTGCATGGCACCGAACCCGTCAGCCGCTAAAGCTGAGACAGCTGGTAAATGAGCAAACGGAAAAACTAAGTGCCAGCGAAAAAAATTACAGAACATTATTGGAGAGTATCACGGATGCTTTTGTAGCATTGGATAAAAACTGGCGGTACACCTATATGAATAAAAAGGCAGGGCAGGTGTTCGGCCGTGATCCTGCAAAAATGATTGGCAGGCACATATGGACAGAATTTCCTGAAGGCCTTGGACAGCCTTTTCATAAGGCTTATGAGCTGGCAATGCAGAAAGGTCAATACATTTACCTGGAAGAACATTATGAACCCTATGATCTCTGGTTTGAAAACCACATCTATCCGACTGATAATGGTATCGCCATCTTTTTTCAGGATATTACGGAAAGAAAAAAAGCAGAAGCAAAGATCATAAAGATGAGCCGGCTGTATGATTTCTCCCGGCAGGTGAACCAGGTAATCATTGATGTAACCAATGAGCCGGCTTTATTCAAATCTATTTGTGATGTGGCTGTATCAGTAGGAAGATTCAAAATGGCCTGGATAGGAATGGTCAATGAAGAGTTGCACACAGTGGATCCGGTATCTTTTTCAGGTGAAGAAAGAGGATACCTGGTGCAGATCAAAAAAATTACAACGGAAAATATAAGGGAAGGAAAAGGCCCCACCGGTACGGCACTGCGGGAAGGAAAAGCAATTGTATGCAATGACATAGAAACAGATCCCCGGATGGAGCCATGGAAAGTGGAAGCTCTTAGCAGAGGATACCTGTCATCTATTTCATTGCCGGTTAAAAAGCTGGGAAGAGTAATAGGCTCTCTGTCACTTTACGCTGCCGAAAAAAATTTCTTCGACCAGGAGGAGATGGAAATGCTGGAAAGATTAGCTGCAAATATTTCATTCTCTCTTGATAATTACGAAAAAGAGAAATTAAGAAGACAGGCTGAAGTATCTCTTAAAACCAGCGAGGCATTTACACAGAGCATTATTAACGCATCCCCGGATATTATTTACATCTACGACATTGAGGAAAGGAGAAATGTATATATCAATGAGGGTATGCAAAAAATGCTGGGATATTCCGACAGTGAAATAAAAAACCTGGGCGATAATGTCATTGCGCATCTGATGCACCCGGATGACTTCAGTATCTACCTGGCACACACTTACCCGCAGTATAATGATCTCCCGGATGATCAGTTGCTGGTTCATGAGTATCGGATGAAAGATAAAAAAGGGGAATGGCACTGGTTGCATACAAAGGAATCCATATACCAGCGTAACAATGATAATACACCAAAGCAAATTTTTGGTGTTGCTGCTGATATCAGCGAAAGAAAGAGAGCAGAACAGGAAATCATACACTCCAATGAAATGCTGGAGCTGGCAGAGGAACATGCCGGGCTTGGCAGTTGGGAATTTGATGTGGTGAAGCAGCAGGGCCGCTGGTCAAAACAAATGTTCCGGCTTTTTGGATTGCCGATTCGTGAATTCCCTCCTGATTTTGATGAATACCTTGATTTAATACATCCTGACGACAGGTGGTTGATAAAAACTGCGCTGGATGATATGGCTGCGGGGAGAGACCCGGTTTCACATCTTTTCAGGACCAATCCGGAGCTTTCTGCATTAAGATACCTGATGCCTTCCTGGTTTGCAGAAAAAGATAATAACGGGCAAACAATACGTTATTCGGGTACGGTGTATGATGTAACTAAACAGCATCTTGCAGAAACACAAATCATTAGTGAAAAGGAATTGTCCGATTCTATCATTAATAGTTTACCAGGTGTATTTTATCTGTATAACAGGCAGGGAAAATTTTACCGGTGGAATAAGAATTTTAAAAATGTAACAGGGTATACAGATGCTGAAATTGAAAACATGCATCCGCTGCAATTTTTTGATACTCCCGACAAAGATTTACTGGCACAAAAAATCAACAGCGTTTTTTTAAATGGCGAGGACGCAGTTGAAGCAGATTTCCTGTTGAAATCCGGCGATAAAATTCCGCATTATTTTACCGGCAGGTCTATTGACTATCATGGAGAGCTTTGCCTGATGGGTGTGGGTATTGATATTTCAGAAAGAGTGAGGGCACAGGAAGAAATCAGGCAGGCATCGGAACAACTCAGGCAACTAACTGCTCACCTGCAAAGGATCCGGGAAGAGGAAAGAAAACGGATCGGCCGGGAAATACATGATGAACTGGGCCAGCAATTAACAGCCATTAAGATGGATGTGGCATGGATCGATAAGAAAACTCCGGCAGAAGCAGGGCAGGTTAAATTAAAATTAAAGAATATCATCACCCTTCTGGATAGCAGTAACCTGTCTATACGCAAAATCCTGAATGAACTGCGGATGGGAATACTGGAACACCAGACCATTGAAGAAGCCCTGCGATGGCAGAGTCAGCAGTTTACCGATAATACCGGCATACCCATTGAGTTTAATTGTCCCAGGCCGATAAGTAAAACGGATGAAATGACAGCCACCTGTTTGTTCAGGGTATTCCAGGAATCTCTGACCAACATAACCCGGTATGCAAAAGCAAAAAAGGTGATTACATGGTTAACACAGGACGAACAGTATGTAAGCCTTAGTATCGAAGATGATGGAAAAGGGTTTGATGCATCACAATTGAGTACAACTAAATCATTTGGTATCTTGGGAATGAAAGAAAGAGTAGCCTCGTTAAACGGAAAATTTGAATTAATAACGGCACCCGGAAATGGTACCCGTATAGAAATAAAGATTCCTGTAAACCTTACCTAACGTATATTTTTTATGAAACGAATAATAGTTGCAGATGACCATAGTTTTGTCAGGGTAGGCCTGATACAAATACTCAAAGACGAATACCCTCAGGCAGAAATAAAAGAAGTGGGTGATGGTGAATCACTGGTTAAAGAAGTGATGAAGCAAGACTGGGACCTGGTGATTTCTGACCTGGATATGCCCGGGCGAAGCGGACTGGAAGCATTAGAGCAAATCAAACTTATAAGGCCGGCATTACCGGTGATAATCCTTAGCATTTACTCCGAAGATCTTTATGCTGTAAGAGCCCTGAAGGCTGGGGCTTCTGGTTACCTGAATAAAAATGCAGCGCCTTATGAACTGATCAAGGCGGTGGAAAGAGTTTCGATGGGCAGGAAATACATTACTCCCGAGCTGGCAGAAAAGCTGCTTGAGTTTGGTGACACCGGCAAGCCTCATGAAAAATTAACCAACAGGGAATTTGAAATATTCAAAATGCTGGCCGCTGGTAAAACTATTTCCCAGATCGCTGAAACACTTTCATTGGCCCTGACAACGGTAAGTACACACCGCAGCCATATTCTTGAAAAACTGGGCCTGGGTACCAATGCAGAGTTAACCCGTTACGCAATCGCACATCATATCATTTCAGACCTCAAAGACTAGAACATAAAAGAAGTCTTGTAGTTATTCGCCTACCCGCATAGTAGTTCTTCTATGCCTGTCTGTGCATTATTCTAACTGCTATTGGCCCGCCCTGCTATTTTTTACATCGGACAGTTGTTGGTTCTTTGATGTTCCATTGAAGAACAATATGACGGTAGCAATATTTGAAACATCGCCCTATATATCAGAACGGCTGGTAGATCTTATTGCTGAGAAAAATGAAGGTGTTGTTTTCAAAAAATATAGCAACAGGGCTGAAGCTGTTGAATACTTAGGTAATCCCTTACCCGGTGCTATATTAATGGATGTGCGGTTTGTAGGAAGCTATTTTGATCAGGTATTTAAAAATTATAAAAGTAATACCGGCACCCGGCTGATTATAATGCACCAGGTGATAGATGAACCAACCCGGGAAAAATACCTGGCAATAGGTACTGATCACATGGTTGACCTTTACCACGATTTTGAAAAAATACCAGTACTGATCAGGGAGATCAGTCTGGCAAGAAACTTATGAAAACAAAAAGGGACCCGTTTTTAATTTCCCATCCTGTGGAGTGAAACAGACTATATGCGCAAAGAGCAGAAACAGAAATGGATAGTGATGAACAGGAAGAGAGTTTTGCTCTTTGTGTTTTTTATTGCCATTGCTTTATTGGGTGCAGCTACGTTTTTTGTAACACAGAAAAACCGTTGGCTCGGAAAGGAGTATGACCGGCGGGAAGAATTTATCGGAAAAACAGATTTACTGGCAGGGATTAATCTCAAAATTCGTGAAGCCGAGTCTGATGCCCGGGGATTCGTACTTACAGGAAACAAAATATTTATTTCCGGTATTGATAAAACAATTGATTCAATAAACAAGGCAACCCGCCAAATATTACTGTTGCATAGTTCACCGGCTGAACATAAGCATACGCAGCTTTTTTCCAGGCTGGACAGTTTGGTAAAACTCAGGGTAGCTTTATTGCAGGAGGCTGTATTGTTAGCAGAAACAGATAAGAAAAAAGCTACAGAACATATAGCAACAGCCCGGGGCAAACAACTGACTGATCAGGTAGCAGCTGTAAGCAATGAAATTGTGCGGGATTATGAAAAAGAAATCAGGTTATCAGAGAAAGGATTTTGGAACGAAGTTTCTAATAGCAATGCCTTTGTCTATCTCAGCATGGCAGTTGCCCTCCTGCTGATATTGGTATCCTTCTACTTTTTACTGAAAGAAATAGATACCGGTAAAAAGCTGCGTAATGAACTAAGACAACAAAAAGAATACCTGAGCACTACCCTTACAAGCATGGCAGAAGGATTGATCACAACGGATGAAGCCGGCAGGATCGTTTATATGAACCCCGCAGCGGAAATACTTACAGGATGGAAAACGACAGAGGCAAAAAATCAGCCGCTTCATAAAGTATACGATGTATTTTCAGAATCCTCCGGTCAGCCCGTTGATAATATCGTCAGCAAAATACTGAGGTACGGAAAGCCGGTTGAATTTGAGAATAATACAATCCTCAAAACGAGATACAATAGTGATATCATTATTGAAAACAGCGGTACCCCGCTATTTGATGCAAACAAACAGGTAACCGGGGCCTTACTGGTTTTTAGTGATAATACCGAGAAAAAAAGGATTGAGAAGAAGCTGCAGCAGCGGGAGAAATACCTGCGGGATATTATTCAGAATCTTCCTGAGCCGGTTTACACTTGTGATGCGGACGGCTACATACAATTATATAATAAGGCAGCAGCAGAACTATGGGGCCAGGAACCTAAACCAGGG
Source organism: Chitinophagaceae bacterium UBA2789 (assembly GCA_002352145.1). Taxonomy (GTDB): domain Bacteria; phylum Bacteroidota; class Bacteroidia; order Chitinophagales; family Chitinophagaceae; genus JJ008. The sequence continues at coordinate 6,544 of DEHX01000056.1, read as the reverse complement.
AGAGATCAATGGACCGGAGCCTGGAAAGTACTGCGTCCGGAAGATAAAACGGAGATTCCACGGGATCTTATACCAATGGCTATTGTTGTTAGAAATAAGATACCTGTATACGGAGAACAAATAATAATTCAACGGCCGGATGGAAGTCTTCGGCATGTGATCACTTACCCTACCCCCCTGTTCGATGAAGATGGAAAACTGACTGGCGCACTGAATATGCAAATTGATATAACTGACAGAAAGGAAAGGGAGATAATGGTGAAGAAAACGGAGGCAAAATACCAGAACCTGGTTGAGCAGGCTTCTGATGCCATAGTCATCTACTCCCTGGATGGAACCATTTATGAATTTAACAAAGCAGCCAGTCAGCTTACCGGGTATAGTAAAGAAGAATTCAGAAAACTGGGTTTAGAGGATTTGCTGGCAGATGGACCGATCATTAAGAATATGGAAGTGGTCAACAAATTACTTGGTGGTGAACCGGTGATTTTTTACAGGCAAATAAGGAAAAAAGACGGATCAGCAGCGGCTGTTGAGATCAATGCCAGTTTACAGGCAGACAAGAAATTGCTGGCCTTCATCAGGGATATAACCGATCGCAAAAACGCAGAAAGGGCATTAAAGGAAAGTGAACTCTTCAGCCGGAGTATATTGACAGCGATCTCTTCACATATCGGTGTAATGGATGTCAATGGAACTATTCTTGCCGTCAATAAAGCATGGAGCGATTTCGCAGATCATGATTGTATGTCCGGGTTAAAACGGCCTGCAACCGGAACCAATTATCTTGAAATACTGAAAAAAGCAGCTGAAGCAGATGATCTTTACGCTGCTAAGGCGCTGACAGGCATTCAGCAGGTGTTCAAAGGAGAGACAGGAAGCTTTGAAATGGAATACCCCTGTCACACCTTTACACAAAAACAGTGGTTTATCATGAGTGTGAACCCCTTTGCTGAAGACAGCAGCAGGGTGGTATTGCGGCATAATGATATATCTCAGCGTAAAAACCTGGAGATAAAAATGCAGGCTGCCCTCGAACGATACAACCTGCTGGCAAAAGCGACCAGCGACACGGTATGGGACTGGGACATAAAATCAGACAGGATTATTTATAATGAAGGTATAACCCGCATGTTTGGTTATGACATGCGAAAAATCGAAAACACTACCGGATGGTGGAAGCAAAATGTACACCCTGATGATCAGCTGACCGTTTATGAACAGATCGATGACGCTATTGCAGGTAAGAAAGAAACGGTACAAATGCAATACCGCTATAAATGTGCTGATGGTTCTTACAAATATATTTTCGACCGGGCCATTTTACTATATGATAAAAACTTCAGACCGGATAGAATGATTGGCGCTATGCAGGACGTAACCTACCAGAAAGAAGAGGATATGCGTATTGACCGGGCTATCATAAGGGCACAGGAAGAGGAAAGAAAGCAGATAGGTATGGAACTGCATGATAATGTGAACCAGTTATTATCCGCTTCGCTGTTGTACCTAAGTATGGCTGACGGAGCAACAGAAAGCAATATCAGTTTTTATGATATTGTAAAAAACAGCCGGCACAATATCAGTGAAGCGATTGCCGATATCCGACGGCTGTCTCACCAGCTGGCCCCGGCCACATATGAGCACATTGCAGTAAATGAAATATTTGAATCATTGATCAACAGTGTCAAAGCGGCCCGTGGCTTCGACATAACACTGGAGGTAAAGGGCTTTGAGAACAAAAAGATTCAGACAGATATCCAGTTAAACCTTTACCGGGTTCTGCAGGAGCAATTGAACAATATCGTCAAATACTCGAAAGCTAAAAAAGTAGACGTTCAGCTGATCTGTGTTGATAATAAGGCAAGGCTATTAATCGCCGATGATGGAGTTGGTTTTGATCCTGCAGCAATAAAGAATGGTATCGGCCTGGAAAATATCCGCAGAAGGACCAAGCTCTTTAATGGCCATGTGGAGATCAATGCCGCGCCGGGCAAAGGTTGTAAGGTATTGGTGGAATTGCCCTTTCAGAAGAACTAACCCCGTTTATCTTTCCTCATCTGATACTATTATTTATAGGTGAACTTGGCCATGCCCATTCCACAGGGCTGTCGTTAAAATACTTTAACCAGGTTGTGCTCATAAGTACTTACCGGATAAAAACAAGAATGCCAAATAGGGTATATATTTTTAGGGAATAAAACTTTGATTTGCCGCCAACACAGCACTTGTTGTAGATTTATTCCTTAATCAACCTGATCATGCCGTTAGCCATTACTGAAATTAAAAAATTCCTCCCGGGCTTTGAAAATGAATTGCTGGAAGAGATTGCCAGTCATGGACAGATCAAAGAAGTGCCGGAAGGAGTGGAAATACTAAAAGAGGGACAATATGTAAAAGTGATTCCCATTGTGCTGGAAGGGTTGGTAAAAACATTCACCCGGGCAGAAGAAAAAGAACTGCTTTTATATTATATCGGGCCGGCCCAAAGCTGTATCATGTCGTTTTCTGCCGGGCTGACCAATGCGCCCAGTCGCATATTCGCCCTTACAGAAGACCCCTCGCTGCTTTTATTATTGCCTTCAGAAAAACTGGCGAAATGGGTTAAACAATACCCGCAGATCAACGAACTTTTTTTCCAGCAATACAACCTACGCTATACAGAAATGCTGGATACCATTAACTCCTTATTGTTCGATAAGCTGGATCAGCGTTTGTATAATTATTTGCTGGAGAAAAGCAAACTGAAGGGTGAAAAGATCTTACCACTCCGTCACAAGCACATTGCCGGTGAACTGGGAACCGCAAGAGAGGTCATCACCCGGGTAATAAAACGACTGGAGCAGGAAGGAAAAGTACGCCAGCTGCCGGAGGGCATAGAAATCATTCAGGCTGGTGACTGATGTCACCGTACCACCTTGTTCACGGTTTTTAGTTTTACAGCATCAATTCAGGCAATGAAAACGCAATGGGCAAAACTGGTTATTGTTTGTATCCTCTGCCTGGCAGCTGTTGCCGGAATTGTTTTTTTGATAAAACTTTTTTAATCACAACAAAATTATTGGCTATGAAACCAAACATGGGAACCGTCGACCGCATCATCCGGGTATTATTGGCTGCTGTATTTGCTTATTTGTATTTCAGCGGCACAGTGACAGGCACTTTGGGATTGGTACTGGTAATACTGGGTGGCGTATTTGTGCTGACCAGCCTTATCAGTTTTTGCCCGCTGTACACATTGGTAGGGCTGAACACCTGTCCCCGTAAACAACCCTAAAAAACTGCTGCGTTATAGCAGCGGGTGATTAAAAAGGTAAGGGTGAAATCGGCCGGTTTCACCCTTTTTAATCATTCTTCTTTATTTCCTTTATCTCCCACAAACCATTGCTCTTTGTTTTTGAATAATACATTGAAAGTAGTGAGTGAGCCATAACAGCGGGTAATGTACTGTTGTATGTTTACCTTTTCTTCATCCGATAAATTTTTACTGCTGTTGATGTTTTGTTCCAGCACCCGCAGCCTGTCCCGCAGCATCACAATCTTGTGAAAGAAATCCTCGATAGGTATTTCTTTTGGTTTTAGTGTTTTGTCAAAAGGCTGTAAGAGCATCATGCCTTTTATCCATTTGTCACCGAGCGGTACTGTTTCGGTAATGCCACCCCACATTTTTAAAATTTTCAACAACGACTTTTCTGTTTCGCTTTGTGTTTCCACTTCTGTGGATACATTCTCCGGAATAACTTCTTCCAGATTGGTATCTGTTTTATCAATTTCCCTTATACCGTGATGGATGAATGAGATAAGATAGGTGGCGTATTTAACGCCAACGATTACACCGGGGCCATGCTGGGTGTGTTGCAGGCGGGTGCCGATGCCGAGAGTTGTTTGGTCCATAAATTATTTTTTTAAGTATTTGTACAAAAAGGCACAAAGAAAACCCACGGCGGCATAAATTACAAACCGCAACAGGCGGCCTTTCCAGCTGGTATTATCTCCAAACATATAGTATTAAATAAAAAAACAATTTACAGCAACATATTATTTCTTTTCCAACTCCTCAATCGTTTTCTTCGCACTGGCCAGCCGTATTTGCTTATTCTTCTCCACCAGCTTATGCGTAGCCCATTTTTCTAATTTATGATGAAGCGGAACTAATAAAGCAGCAATACAAACCAATGCCAGCAACATAAGCACTGGCGAATGATGGGTGATGCGTTCTAAAAAAGGATGGAGTAATAAGTTTAAAAACTCAAAGACTAATAGCAAAGCCACTACGCCGAGAAACTGAATCAGTTTTGTGTTGGTGATATGTTTTCTGCTGAGCAGTAAAAAAGAAATGACGAAAGTGATAATGCCTAGGGCTAATAAGGCGTATTGGATGTTTTGTTTTCGTTGCTGGTCTTCTTTTATTTTTTCAGCTGCTACTTCCTGCTGCCGTAAATCTTCTTCAAAGGTCATTAACAATATTTGCTGGTTGGTTTTGTTGCTGGTCAGCGAATCGTTGGCAGTTTTTATAAGCTTTGCATATTTTAATGTGCTGTCGCAATTTGTTTTTTCATACATATCAGAAAGCAGTTTTGCCGGTTTACTGCTCAGGTAAAAGAAGGCCGTATTGCTTACCGTTTCAATCGCTTTTCTTGCATAAAATGCACAGGAATCTGTTTGATTATTCCGTTGAAAATGCTCTGCCAGAGCTGTGCATGTCAGATTTCGGTACCTTATATTATTGGCACCTTCACTTCGGTTAAGAGCCATATTAAAATAGCCCATAGCCAGCGGGATATTACCCAGTTTACTATGTACGCCACCGAGGTTTATAAATACATAAGGATTATTGGAAACTATTTTTAGCCGGGTAAAAATTTCATAAGCCCTTTGTGAATACATCAGCGATGAATCCAGGCTGTTGGTAGCAAGATATACGGCACCAAGGTTTGAAGGAGCCCAGGCTTTCATTTTTTCATTGTGTCCTTTATCAGCATGTGCTGTGGATGACAGGTAAATTTTAGCAGCCTTATCGTATTCCTCCCTGTCCCTGTAAATATGTGCTGTTTGATTTTCTGCGGAAGCCAATAAAGATTGATTATTGGTTTTTTCTGCGATAGCAATGGCTTTATGGTGATAATCGAGGGCTTTAATAGGGTTTCCCAGCAGCCGGTAACCCTGCCCCAAAAAGGAATAGGCCATTGCCTGTCCAATGTTGTCATTGTCTCTTTGTGCCTGGTTTAATATCTTTAACCCGGTCTCAATGCACCATTTCGGGTCATTGTTAATTTCTGTACCCACCATGCTTATGAATAAGTCAAATCTTTTGTTTTCGTCTTTTTCCACAGCCACTTTTTGCAATATGGAATCTACGTTTGCCTTTTGTGCAAAAACAGTTTGCATACCTGCAACAAAACAAAAGAGGGCTATTATTTTTTTCATGACATTCATGATTGTATCATTAAAATTCAGAAGGGTTGACTTTAACTTCTTTTAATAAAGGTTGAATGCAGGTGCTTAACCTTCCATCTTTTTTTCTCTTTCACTAAAATCACAGTTTCCAGCCATTGTACTGTTGACTGTTTACCGTCTTTAAATATTACCGATTGCAAACGATAAGTAACATATGCCGTAGATTTATCCAAAGTAGTATTAATGAACTCAAAACTGTTGTTGCGTTTAAAATCTGCGGATTGATTCTGTGTAATTGCCTTCAGAATAAGCGTATCTATATTCCATATCTGCCCATACTCAAACAAAGTAATATCGGCTGCGCTATAGGTTTTCAGGGCTACCGAATCCCGGTTTGATAAAGCATCAAACATTTTAATAACCACCTGTTGCACCGTTTGCTGACGTCTATATAAATTACTTTGTGCATGAACGACAAATTGGTTTATCAGCAACAACACAACAAGAAAAATATTTTTCATATCAGCAGCTTATTTGAGGCGATATTCTTTTTTTAATAACATCATCAGTTTTTCAGCATTGTTTAATGCTATGGTCAATCTTTCAACCAGTCTTTTAATATTAAATGACCTCACCTGGCAAAAACTTGCATATTGAATAAAATCTTCTTTTTTTCTGGATAATAACGGAGGAGAAGTTTGCTTAAACGAATCTACTTTGCTGCTGCTGACAGTAAGGCTCATTATCTCATCCATGTACCATGAATCAAATATCTGGTTCCTTGCTTTAAGCGTTTCATTGAGTGTAGTTAACTGCGCATCACCGCTGTTATTGATATCTCTTACTACCTGATCGTATGAAGCAATAGCATACACTACATTTTGCTTCTTAAAATAACGAAGGCCACCTGAACTTACTAATTGTTGTAAGGTAGCGTTTTGAAGTGACTGAGCTATGTTTCTTGTACCAAACCTTCCATAATAATACCAGGTGCCGGATGGAATATCGTCAATGGCCTTTGTATGCACCAGGTACCGGAAACTATCAACTTTCGGTATAACAAAATTAGTTTCCCGTATCGAACCATTCAATATAGCTGTATCGGCTTTCAGGTCTTCGTATAATGTTTTTGAATATTGCTTCTCCC
>DEHX01000171.1 GCA_002352145.1 Chitinophagaceae bacterium UBA2789 | reverse complement strand
ATTTGATAATAAGGCCTGGCTGCATTTGATGGCAAAACAGAATCATTTAATGATCTTGTTTGCTGCATACCTGCAACATAGAAAACATTCTTTTTGATGGATTCTTCAAAAGACATATTATCTGTATTGGTTATGATTTCTTCCAATAAGACATATCCGGAATTGCTATAATAACTGCGTTCGCCCGGAGTAGTGAAGATTACAGGGGCTTCCTCTATAAATTTTTTTATATCATTCCGGGTATAAATCTTTCCAAATTCATATGCCGGGTGTTCCCATTGGCTGCTCAGCCCCGAAGTATGAGTCAGGAGGTGCTGGATAGTCATTTTGTCTGCATTGGGAATTTTCCAATCAGGTAAAAGTTTGGCAACGCTGCTGCTTAAGGATAGCTTACCTGCTTTAATTAGTTGAAGGATTCGTATTGCAGTGAACATTTTACCAACAGACTCAGTTTTGAAAGCTGTATTCAGTTGCATGGGTGCCCGGGTTTCCCTGTTGGAAAATCCTAATGTAGCGGAATAAGTTATCTTATCCTTATTTCCAATTAGTAATACACCGTTCCAGTTTAGCTGTTGGTACTGTTTTATCAGGGAATCAAACCTGCTTTGTTGGAGCTGGGCACTGCAGCAAACAGTGAAAAAAAATGTCAGAACAACAATGCACAGATATGCCGGATTAAACTGCTGGATGTTTTTTTGATTGAAAAAATTGTTTGCTTCCATTTTCTTCATCTCATTTTCCCTTTACTATTAAGTATTTTCAAATATCAATAAGATAGGGGTGTAAGGGTATCACATAAAGATGTGAATATTGTAGCAGGCCGTTTTTCAATAATGGTAATTAAATTATTTTTAGGGACAAAAGCTGATCAATATGACACCTGCCGCCCGTTCTGTCTGCTATTTCGGATATTATCTATATGTAGTAGGCCTGTCACTCATCACAGTTCCCAATTTATTTCTGCGTACCATGCAATTGCCGGAAACCAATGAGGTATGGATACGAATCGTTGGGGTGCTTGTATTCTGTCTTGGTTTTTATTATCACAGGAGCAGTGTATATAATAATGTGCCTCTTTTAAAATTGACCATACCGGCGAGGATTTTTGCTGCGCTATGTTTTTTTTCATTTGTACTGTTAAACCTGGCACCACCTATGTTGGCTGTGTTCGGTGCTGTTGATTTGATGGCTGCAGTTTGGACATTTATTGCATTTAGAAATTAATTTTCAATAAATCATTAAGGGAAAAAATTTGAAAACGGGATTGAGAAAAGGCTATTGAAACTGGAAAAGAAGGTAAGCAGGCGCAGAAAAGTGAATATTGTGTTGCTCGGCGGAATACTGCTTGCCACGTTGTATGGTTTTAAAAGGACCAGGCGCTGGAAGATTTAAAAGTTAGAAGTATCGCTATTTCGAACGACAAGGGGAACAATTATACATTTATCTCCGGAAGCCAGAAATACGGTTGCTGGATGAACATCTGTGACAAGTATGGAAGAAATACGGTATTGCTGCCACAGAAGAAACAGGGAGGAGGATATATTAGGTTTAAAAAATACATCAAGCCGGGGAGTAGTTTCAAAGGGTACTGCAGAAGATGGTGACGGGTATAGTACAACTGGTTATTTTCCCAGGTAAATTCTGAACTATTTTAATCGTTTTCTAATTCGACCTTAATGACTACCCAAGCTCCTGCCGGTTATTTTGTATAACTGAACAGGTAGTTTATGAAAACAACAGTTTTAAAAAAGCAGAAGGTAAAATCCCGGACTATCAAGTCATCTGATTTTGAAAGTATTTGTGAATTGCAACTGACCTGTTTCCCGGGTATGAAACCATGGAGCAGGCAACAGTTTGATAGTATTCTTTCCAATTTTCCTCAGGGACAGTTTTGTGTGGAATATGATGGCAAGCTAGTAGCTTCAAGCTGTAGTCTTATCATCAACAGATCACAATACCCGGATACGGCAAGTTGGAATGAACTAACCAATACAGGTTATATCACTAATCATGATCCGGAAGGTGATACATTATATGGCATGGAAATAATGGTTCACCCGGAATACCGTCTGATGAAACTTGCCCGACGCCTTTACGAGGCAAGGAAAAATTTGGTTAGAGAACTCAATCTGAAAACTATTCTCATCGGGGGACGGATACCCGGCTACCATTTGCATAGCGGCAGTATGGATGTAGAGGAGTATGTACAGCATGTAATTGATAAAAAGATCTATGATGCGGTTCTGACGGCACAGCTTTCTAATGGCTTTGTATTGAAAAGATTATTACCGGGTTATTTACCCAATGATAAAGAATCCTGTGGTTATGGTACTTTTCTCGAATGGAGCAATCTGATGTATACAGATATAAAAAAACCAGTGAAACCGGATCCTTATGTGCGAATATGCTGTATCCAATACCAGCTCAGAATGATTAATAGCTTTGAAGAGTTTGCAGAAAGCTGCGAATATTTTGTGGATGTAGCTTCAGATTATCGCTCAGATTTTGTTGTATTTCCGGAAATGCTGACTATGCAGTTGCTTACATTCCTTCCGCAAAAACCTCCTGCTGAGGCTGTACGTCAGCTGGACCAGTTTACTGAACAGTACATTGAAATGTTTTCAAAATTGGCCATCCGTTATAATGTAAACATCATTGGTGGTTCACATTTTATTATTGAGAATGGGGACCTTTATAATGTGTCCTATCTTTTCAAAAGAGATGGAACATGGGCAAGACAGTTTAAGATACATATCACGCCACATGAAAAGAAATGGTGGGGAGTAAAGCCCGGTGATGAAATGAAAGTGTTCAATACTGACTGTGGCAAAATAGCTATTGCAATTTGTTACGATATCGAATTCCCTGAAATAGTAAGAGTAGCAGCAAGTAAAGGGGCCGGAATTATTTTTGTTCCTTTTAATACAGATGTAAGGCGTTCCTATTTAAGGGTAAGGTATTGTGCACAGGCAAGAGCAATAGAAAACCAGGTTTATGTTGTGATTACTGGGGCGGTTGGCAACCTGCCCAGGGTTGAGAACCTGGATATTCATTATGCCCAGTCAGCAATATTGACACCAAGTGATATCGAATTCCACCGGGAGGGATTAGCTGCAGAAGCACCGGCTAATGTTGAAACAGCCATTGTACAGGAACTCGATATTAATCTATTGAAACGCAACAGGGAATTTGGTAGTGTACAGACATGGGCCGACCGAAGATCCGATCTCTACCATGTTTCTTTCAAGGAAGGAGATAAGCAGCTCCGAATATAATTTTCTGACCGTAAATTTATAGCACAACTAAGCCAATGACAGGAATACACATTTTGATTGCAGAAGATGAAAAAAAGATTGCAGATGCATTATGCCAGGGCCTTGAAGAAAATGGCTTTACGGCAGCGGTGGCTTATGACGGGGCAATCGCACTAAAAATGTTCCGCAATATTCCATTCCAGTTAGTGATCGCAGATATTAATCTTCCCGGACTTAATGGTTATGAACTATGCCACGCCATAAGGGCAGCCAATGCCTCTGTACCTGTTGTTATGCTCACGGCTATGAGTGCCCTTGAGGACAAGATTGAAGGGTTTGATGCGGGAGCAGATGATTATATTGTTAAGCCCTTTGATTTTCGGGAACTGCTGGTGCGCATAAGGGCACTGCTGAAACGGACACATACAACAGTTGCAACAGGAACACTATTACAGGCTGATGATTTGGTAATGAATCTCGACAGTAAGCAGGTCACAAGAAAAGGTCAGCCAATACAATTGACAGCAAAAGAGTTTCAACTGCTTGAATATTTTTTAAGAAATAAGAACCGGGTAGTTTCCCGGGCGGATATTGCTTTGCAGGTATGGGATATTGATTTTGATACCCGTACCAATGTGATTGATGTATATGTCAACTACTTGCGAAAGAAAATTGACAAGGGATTTGATCAGCCGCTTATATATACACAGGTAGGGATGGGTTATGTATTAAAAGACAAGAGCTGATGAAGCTTGTATATAAAATCAACCTGTTATTTGCTGCAATAGTCTCTGCTATTGTATTAGTTATTGCTTTTTTGATTTATACCATCAGCCGTCAAACCCTGGAGAATGATTACCGCCAGCGACTTAAAACAAGGGCTGCCCGTACGGCGCAACTTTATACTTTTTTCAGATCAGATACCACGAACCTGCTCAAATCGCTAGACGCCAATGCACCGCCTGCCTTGTTTAATAAAAATATCAACATATATGATGATAACAGGAACATACTTTATGAGTACCACGACGAAGGCACACAAAGGCTTAGCCCTGATTCTAAAAGATTTGCTGAAGCTGCTGAAAGTGGTGAAATTTTTTATTCAGTGAATGGAAAAGATGTATGCCTGTATTATCACAAAGATCCCGTTATGAACCTGACTGTGCTGGTAGCTGCAGATAATCTTGCAGGTAAGGATTATATCAGGAACTTAAAGAATATTTTTCTGCTATTTTTCCCTGCAGCAGTCATTATTGCATTGGCTGCAGGTTATCTGTTCTCAAGGAGTATAATAAGACCGATAAAGGAAACCATACGGGATGTGAAACTTATCACTTCTCAAAACCTCTCACATCGTCTTTTCGAAGGAAACAAAAAGGATGAATTCAGCCAATTGAATGCTACTTTCAATGATCTGCTGAACCGACTCGAAGAATCATTTGCTATTCAACGCAGGTTTATATCCAACGCTTCACATGAATTATCGACACCACTCACCTCGGTTTCCAGCCAGATTGAGGTATCGCTGTTACAAGATCGTTCTCCGGAAGAATACCGGCATGTTCTGCGATCCGTACTGGACGATGTGAGGGAGTTGCACCAACTGACCCACAACCTCCTTGAAATTGCTAAGGCGGGTACAGATGGCGGCATAACACTGGATAAAGTACGAATTGATGAAGTGCTTATAAAAGCCCATTCAGATTTGCTGCGACAGAATAAGGGTTATAGAGCTGAGCTGTTTTTTGATGAATTGCCGGAAGATGAGAATGAATGTCTTGTTTTTGGAAACTATCATTTATTATATAGTGCCTTTAAAAACCTGCTGGAGAATGGCTGCAAGTACTCGCCGGATGCATCCGTTAAAGTGTATTTGTCCTTTCGAACACAAGAAGTTATGATAACCTTTACGAATAACAGCGATATGCTGACTAACGAAGAGATAGGTAAACTATTTGAACCATTTTACAGGGGTAGCAATGCCCGAGGTAAACAAGGTACGGGGCTTGGTTTAACGCTTACAAGACGTATCATAAATCTTCATAAGGGAACTTTATCTGTTAGCTCAACGGCAGAACAAGGAACCATTCTCGTTATACTACTGCCTGCTCTCCGGAAATAAAATTTTAATTCAGTTCTAATCTTAACCTAATTCCAGGTTTAGACACTGCAGGTATTTTGTGATTCAAATACACAGGTAGTTTGAAAAAACTGTTTACCAAGATACTGGTACCGGTAAATTTTAACCGGAATACGGCAATGGCCATGCAGAAAGCTGTGCAGGTGGCCAACGAATTTCATTGTGATGTTCATGTACTGCATGTACAAACACCCCTTACTATCTTGCCATTTTTATATGAAGGTTTTTTTGCCACAAATGTTTATGAGTCACATGCCAGGACAGCTGCCGGAAAACTTCAGCAATTAAGAGAAATTTATGGTAAGAAGCTAAATGACGGCTTGCTGATGACAATTTCGCAGGAACTCGGTGACTGGCAAACGATGTTGAAGAAGACAATCATTTCGGAGCATACGGACCTGGTTTTAATACCCAAGCATCCCAAACGTTTCTTTGGTGCATTGATTCAAAAAATTAATATCAATAAACTTATACAGCAAACAAAATGTCCCGTTCTTACTGTTACTCGACGATTTAATATTCATCACATGCAAAATATTGTAGTGCCGGTGGGTGATACTTTACCGATACGGAAATTAACGATGGCAACTTATTTAGCCCGGCAGAGCAATGGTTATGTACACCTGATGGGCAGTTCAGGAAAAAGCAAGAGAGAAGAGAAACAGAGTAGCTGGTGTGTGACGAGGGCGTATCAGTTATTAAGGGATTATACACAAGTGAATATTCATTGTAGTATTGGTGCCGACAATAACCGCATGGATGGTATGCTGGCCGTTGCAAGGAATGTTAAGGCTGATCTCATCGTTGTAAATAGCGGCAAAGAGACGCAGCCGGCCGGTTGGCTTAACCGTCTATTAGGGAAATATGTGTACAAAGAATCCAATATTCCGGTACTGACTGTAGCCGGAACAAATAATTAAATTATTAAAATAATATAATGATGAAAAAAATTACCGGAACCCTTATTATCACTTTTATGTTTTCCACTGTATTAGTGGCACAGGATGCTGCGGAGGTAGAACAATTGCTGGACAATGAACGATATGAAAGTGCTGAAGCCATTTTGGAAAAAAAGCTCAACACAGACGGTGTAATGCCGGATATCAGTTACCTGTTGGTTAAAACCTATCTTGAACAGGACAAGGTAGAGGAGGTAAAGGATTTTATTTCAAAATACAAGTTGAGTGATAGCCCGGAATCTGATCCGCTTGACAGGATTACTTATGCAAGGTATTTATTGCAAAAAGGGGACAAGGCCGGGGCAGATGCAATTTTTAATTCTATTCTGGAAAATAAAAAGAACCGAAAAAATCCTTCATTGCTCATGGCTATGGCCGAAGTGAATATTTCAGAGCCAAAGGGTGATGCATCACTTGCATTGGAATGGTTAAAAATGGCAGCTGATAAAGATGACGACAATCCATCCATTTTCATATTAGAAGGGCTTGCATATCGTAAACTTTCTGATGCCAGTAAAGCCTACTTGGCGTACCAGCAGGCGTTGAAGAAGGATAAGAATAATGTAAAGGCACATTACATGCTTGGCAAAATATTTACAGCTCAAAAAAACTCCGAAGTATACCTTGAACACTTCATGAAAGCATATGAAGTTGATTCAACTTATGCCCCGGTCCTGGAAGCACTATATGATCACTATTACAATGTCGATGTAAGGATTGCCCGTAAATTCCTTGAAAAATTTATTGCTAACACTGACCATAATATTCAGCATGATTACCGGATGACAGATATATATTACCTGACAGGCGATTATGACAGGGCAATTACTGAGGCATTAAAGCTAATCGATACAGAAAAAGAGAAAGCACAGCCCCGGTTGTATAAATTAATGGCTTATTCTGCTTTGAAAAGTAAAGACTCACTAAAGGCTCTTGAATACGTTAATCAATATTTTTCGAAAGAACAGCCTGCCAAATTCATTGCTGCAGATTTTGAACTCAAGGCCATTCTCACCGAGGCTCAGCCTGGTGCAGAGAAAGGCGCTATTGAATATTATTCCATAGCAGCTGAGATGGATACTCTTGTTGCTAATAAATTAAAATTTGCTACTGCCATTATAAAACTTGCAAAGAAAGCAGATATGGCATCAATACAGGCTTATTGGTTAGGTAAACTATATCAATGGAAGGACAAGACTAATAATATTGATCTGTTCAACTGGGGCCTGGCTCACTATACAGCTGCCGAGTATCTTAAGTCGGATAGTGTGTTTACATTATACACAGAAAGATATCCTGAGGATATATTTGGTTACTATTGGAGAGCACAGTCTAATGCTGCTATCGATACTTCCTTAATTGAGGGTTTAGCAGTTCCTCATTATATACGAGTGACTGAGATAGGAGAGAAGGATAAAGAGAAGAATAAGAAAATGCTGCTTAAGGCATATGGCTACCTGGGCGGATATGAAGCTAATGCCCGTAAAGATTATGTTCAGTCGCTTATGTGGTTTGAGAAATACCTTGAACTTGACAGTGAAAATGCAGATGCCAAACGATATGCAGAAACGCTTCGCAAATGGATTGAAGAACAAAAGAAGTAATATATTGCGGTACTTGCTGTATTAAGGGTACAGCAAGTACTTTTTACGCATTTCTTTGTACTGGCTTAAACCAGGTTCCCAACTGGCTCTAATTTCCTTTTCGGATTTTCCATCAATAATCTGCTGACGAAATTCGCCAGAGCCAATCAATTTCTCAATGGTTCCCATCTGGTTACTCAGCCTGGAGTCAAAGAATTTTTCTTTATGTGGGTGTGCCTTGTACAACTCCATTATCCATTGCAGATTGATCTGCCTGGTTTTGCGAAGCTGATTTACATCATAATTTCTGAGATCAATTCCATAACAAACCTGGTCCATAAAGAGAGGCGTTTCCGCCATCCCTTTAATTCCTGTTGGGGTGTAAGAAAATGAATAAAGGCCTTTTAGCTCGGGGCTGCCAAGAACAGTGAAAGGAAAATAAGTGCCCCTGCCATGATTCAGATAAACACCTTCAAACATACAGGTAGAGGGATAAAGCAAAATGGCCTGCTGTGTGTTCAGGTTGGGTGAGGGTTTTACCGGTAGGGTGTAAGGCATGTCATGGTTATAATTAGCCACCGGGATGATTGTGATTTTGCATTTAAGCTTGTCTTTTAACCAGCCCTCACCGTTTGCCATTAATGCAAATTCTCCCACCGTCAATCCGTGTGCCATGGGTATAGGAAACATGCCAATCCCTGATTTATACTTCATATCCAAAACCGGTCCGTCAATAAGGTATCCGTTTGGATTGGGCCTGTCCAGCAGCAACATTTCCTTTCCATTTTCAGCACAAGCTTCCATCAGGCGGGCTAAAGCATTGATATTGGTATAAAATCGGACTCCAACATCCTGCAGGTCATAGATCAGAATATCTACATCTGCCATATCATCTTTGCTGGGTTTGTTCTTTTTGCCGTAAAGTGAGATAACCGGGATACCGGTTACTGGGTCTGATTCATCCGCTACCTGAACACCGGCGCTGGCATTGCCACGGAAACCATGCTCTGGTCCAAACACTTTTACAATAGTTACCCCCAGTTTTGACAGGCTGTCAACCAAATGTGACGAACCAATGATGCTGGTTTGATTGGCCATGATGGCCACTCTTTTGTCTTTAAGTAGTTGTAAATATTTTTCTGTTTGTTCTGCCCCGGTTTTTATGGCAGGTTGCGCAAAACTAATCGAGAGTATGCTTAAGAAAAGGAAAAGGGCCGACAATTTTTTCATTTGTTGAAATTTGTAAGCCCAAAATACTGAATTGTTTGATGTAGTTTATCCGCTCAGCAAGTTTTAGCTATATAGTAACGGGCAATGCCACCTGTCTGTTACTCAAATTGACTTATGCAGCCATCGGTAGATTAGGAAAACTAAATGCAACAACTGTAGTGTTGTCAAAATGCCTGGTAATCCCTACGTAGGCGCTTATCATTTTTGCTTTGTCAATAATAGAAAACGGCAGCATCTCTGACATGGCCGAGTTTTCATTATTATAATCCTTAACATGTACTAATAGTATGTTGCCATATTCTTTGGCGGAGATACGAATATTCCGTTTCAAACTATTTTCCAGTAATATGTTTATTAAATCTTTTATTACAGCTTCCACTACTCCCGGATCAGTCTTTATTGTTAATAAGGGATTTACTTCATTAATTATTCGGGAATTTCCAGCTGCTGTTTCAGGTGTTATTTGGCTGATAATACTATCTACCAGTCGTTGAAGTGTTTGCTTTTTCTGAAACATTTTGTACTCTTTTTTTTCCATTGCATATTCCATATGATAGCTTTTTGTATAAGTTTTTCATGCGGGTACGGATTGATCATGTTTTTCAATGGGTATAGAATAAGCTTAAGGACAGGTGCGGAATTAATCAGAGGGTACTGGATCCTAAACAGGATATTGGACATTGTTGTTTCTCATAGGCCCCAGCGGGGAAATATTGTTGTGTCTTTCTGGATACAAAGTAACTGCGGTTTAAAGACGTAAAAAATAGAACCTTTTGCTTTTGGTTAGTAGTTGTCTGACTACTGGTTACTATAATTACTTCGATCTTTTGTAGGTAATTACCTTTAAATAATATCAGCACATGAGTGATGATCAGCCTATTTGATGATTTCGGTCATTCTCCCGGCTGATATTGCATATATATCTTGTTGTATTATAGGCCCCAAAGTCAGGGGTGAACATCTTTGCTTAATTTTACGTAACCACTTAGTTATGAATAAAATCATTTTTACTGAGGAATTCTGTCAGCCTGAAAATCTATACCCTTTTACGCTAACCCGGCAACTTCAGGATATCCGTGTTGGAATTTTGACCATCAGGGAAAAATGGGAAATGATGCTTGGATTGCCATCGTTTGACAAAAAGGAAGATGATTATAAAGATCTCGGCCGGTCAGTCAATATTGATGAAGCAGTAGGTAATGATGTTTGTCTTATGATCCACGGCAATGTGTTGCCAACTCCTAAATTGGTCAAAGCTATTTCAAGATTAAAAGATGGCGAGTTTATAGCTACGCCGGGGGGCAGCAGCGTTGCTTTTCGTATCACTAAACGGGACATTGTTGACAAGTTTAAAATAAAAGTCGGGCAAGCCGTTACTTTTAAAGAACCAATAAAGACGATTCAATATCCGTGGGACCTATTTCAGTTAAATGACTGGGCCATAAAACAGGATTTTGCTTTACTGACCGAAAAAAGGAAATCACAGCCCTTGGCAAAAACTAACAAAGTGATCAGGCCCTCACAGGTATTTGTTGAGAAAGGTGCAAGAGTTGAGTTTTCAGTTATTAATGCATCTGAAGGTCCCGTTTATATTGGCAAGAATGCCGAAATTATGGAGGGTTGCCTAATAAGGGGCTCCTTTGCAATGGGGGAAAATTCATGCCTGAAAATGGGAAGCAAAGTGTATGGCGCTACTACGTTGGGCCCTGGTTGTGTTGTTGGAGGTGAGATTAAAAATTCGGTGCTATTTGGGTATAGTAATAAAGCACATGACGGCTACCTGGGAGATTCGGTAATAGGAGAATGGTGCAATATGGGAGCTGGAACAACTAACAGCAACCTGAAGAATAATGCCAGCGATGTAAAAATATGGACACCAAAAGGGGAAATGAATGCCGGTATGAAATGTGGGGTAATCATGGGGGATTATTCCCGTACGGCGGTAAATACATCTATCAATACAGGTACAGTGATAGGTGTTAGCTGTAATGTTTTTGGCTACGGTCTTACACCAAAATATATTCCCAGTTTTTCGTGGGGCAGTGAAGGAGTAAACCGGTATGAATTTGATAAGGCATTACTTGATATTGCAGATTGGAAGAAATTAAAAGGTAAAGAAGTTAATGAAGAGGAGAAAAGCATTATGAAGTATATATTTGACAAATTTTAAAGTTTTGCCACATGCAAAAGTTTGAATACAAGGTGCTGGAAGTATCTGCAGCCGGTGGTTTTTTTAGTGGAGGTGGTGTGGTAAATTTCCAGGCTCTTAGTGATAAGCTGAATGAACTGGGAAGGCAGGGATGGGAAGTTATTGGCAGTACCGATATAAACCGAAACTATGGTGATACAAGAAATGTAATGATCATTTTAAAAAGGCCTTTAAACGATAGTTAATAATTATGAGAAAACAAATTGCAGCGGCGAACTGGAAAATGAACCTGAGCTACCAGGAAGCGGAAACACTATTGGATGAAATACTAGAAGCAGATATCAGGCTGGAATTTCATCAGATGGCTATTTTTGCCGTCCCTTTCCCCTACCTTATTATGAGCAGAAGTGAAGTGGAAGATGAGATGAATTATGAAGTGGCAGCTCAAAACTGTCATCATAAAAAATCCGGTGCCTATACCGGTGAAGTGTCAGTTGATATGCTTCATTCCATTGGAGTTAATTATTGTATTGTCGGCCATAGTGAACGAAGAGAGTACAATGCAGAGACTAATGCCATGCTGGCAGATAAAGTGAATCTTTGTTTAGAAAAAGCCATCACTCCAATCTTTTGTTGCGGCGAACCGCTTGAAATCCGGGAAGCCGGTACACAAAATAATTTCGTAGCGCAACAACTTAAAGAGTCTTTATTTCATTTGTCAGCTGTTGAAATTAAGAATATTATTATTGCCTACGAGCCTATCTGGGCCATCGGAACCGGTAAAACCGCTTCCACAGCACAGGCACAAGAAATACACCATTATTTACGTTCTGTTATTGCCGGGAAGTATGGTGCTGACATTGCCAATGAAATTCCGATTCTCTATGGTGGCAGTGTAAAGGCGGGTAATGCCAAAGAGTTGTTTGCCAGTCCCGATGTAGATGGTGGATTGGTAGGTGGCGCTTCGCTAATCGCTGATGATTTCATTGAGATTATTAAGGCATTGAAATAACTTCAGAACGGCGGATTATTAATTTTAACTGTTCAGGTATTTCTGCTCCTTTTCACATAGTGCTGCAACGAAAAAACCAGGTNNGGTTATCATATCTCTAGGCCATTAAAAATGGTTTATAAAGATTTGCATACATATTGCTTCAAGGTTACCTGTGCAGTTAGTGACGGCCAACTGTTGGGTGGTTTTATTGGATTGGCTGGCATGTATCTCTCAGGTTTTTATACAGGTTTATTTCTTTTGAAGATACTGAGTTTTCTTCCTCTTGTCTACCTGCTTCTTTTTTATTACCTCAACAGAAAAGATTTTTTCAGGCTGGTGCCGGTATTGAACTAATAATATAAAAGGTTGTTTCATCTGTTGTATAAGTATTCATGCCCATTCTTTTGAAAACTTTCTGAAATCCATTAAACTTGTCATATGGCTAAACTGCTTATTTTATTTGCACACCCGGCATTGGAAAAATCGAGGATACATAAAGGTATGATCCGCCATATTAGTCAAATAGAGAATGTGACAATGCATGATTTGTATGAAGAATACCCTGACTTTGATATAGACGTATTTAAAGAGCAAAAATTGCTCTTACAGCATGATGTCATTATATGGCAACATCCCTTTTATTGGTATAGTGCTCCTGCGATTATAAAGCAATGGATGGATCTTGTTCTCGAACATGGCTGGGCCTATGGTGAAAACGGGAAAATGTTACAAAAAAAGAAAGTATTTAATGCAATTTCCTGCGGAGGTTCAAAGGAGGTATATAGCCCGACAGGCAGAAACCGCTTTTCAATTTCCCAGTTCCTTGTACCATTTGATCAGACTGCTGCACTTTGCGGTATGCTCTACCTGCCTCCATTTGTAGTGCATGGTACCCATCGTCTTGAAAAAGGGGATATTGAATTATATTCATTGCAATATGAGCAATTGATCACAGCTTTCACAAATGATCGAATACAAGAAGAAGAATGGAAGTCCGTAACCTATCTCAATGAACTATGCCCGATACCTGAATCAATTAAATCCTGACTATGGATCAAAATTCTTTTTTCTTCCAGGCTATGGTGTACCTGGCCTCGGCTGTGCTGATGGTTCCATTGGCTAAAAGGCTAGGGCTGGGTTCCGTACTTGGATACCTGCTGGCGGGTATCCTGATCGGGCCGGCGTTACTTGGCTTTATTGGCAATGAGGGGGAAGATATTTTGCATTTTGCAGAGTTTGGCGTAGTGATGATGCTATTTGTAATTGGATTGGAACTGGAACCCGAATTATTATGGCGGTTAAGGAAATCAATTATTGGGTTAGGTGGCCTGCAGGTTTTGATTACAGCTTTATTAATTGCAGCGGTTGCCATGTTAATTGGATTAGATTGGCGGCAGTCATTAGCTCTTGGAATGATTTTATCGCTTTCTTCCACTGCAATCGTATTGCAAACGATGAACGAAAAAGGGCTCATGAAAACTGCAGCCGGGCAAAGTTCATTTGCTGTTTTGTTATTTCAGGATATTGCAGTTATTCCCATGCTGGCTTTATTCCCGCTTCTTTCTGTTCAGCAACCTGTGGCTGTGGCAGATGATAACCATACAAGGACATTGGTGGAGGGACTGCCCGGCTGGGCACAAACACTGATCGTATTAGGTTCAGTTGCCGCTATCATACTTGCCGGAAGATTTTTGATCAGGCCGGTATTCCGGATTGTTGCGAGAACAAGACTCAGAGAAGTTTTTACAGCAACAGCACTATTATTAGTTGTTGGAATTGCTGTTTTAATGTCTCAAGTAGGGCTTAGTCCGGCTTTAGGAACTTTTTTAGCAGGCGTTGTTCTGGCCGACAGCGAATACAGGCATGAACTGGAAAGCGATATTGATCCATTCAAAGGTTTATTATTAGGGTTATTCTTTATTGCAGTAGGGGCATCTATCGACTTCAATCTTGTGATGGAGCAGCCATTATTGATAGCTGGCCTTGTTCTTGGATTAATGCTGCTAAAGGCACTTGTACTGCTATTTCTTGGCCGTATATTTAAATTGGGGGTTGACCAGAACATGTTATTTGCTTTTGCTCTTTGCCAGGTAGGTGAGTTTGCTTTCGTTTTATTTTCATTCTCCCTTCAGGAAGCAATTTTACCAAAGGAAACTGTGGATATAATGGTTGCAGTTGTTGCTATTAGTATGGGTCTGACACCATTGGTCTTGTTAATAAATGAAAAGCTGATTCAGCCCTATTTTGGAACAAAAGAGGCTGAGCCAAAAGAGGCTGATTACATTGATGAGAAAAACAGGGTCATTATTGCCGGATTTGGACATTTTGGCAATACCGTAGGAAGATTTTTAAGGGCACATGGTGTAGGACTAACTATACTTGATGTAGATTCGGACAGGGTAGAGGTGTTAAGAAAAATGGGTTTCAAGGTTTTTTACGGTGATGCCTCACGGTATGATCTCTTGCATACAGCGGGGGCTGCTGAGGCAAAGCTAATAATCATTGCACTGGAGCCTCCAGATAAACGACTCGCAATGATAGAAACCATTAAGAAACATTTTCCCAATCTGCGTATGTATGTCAGGGCTGAAAACAGGTTTGATGCCTACGACCTGATGAATGCCGGGATGCTTCATGTTTACAGGGAAACAATTGATACATCTTTAAGAATGGGTGTTGATGTGTTGAAAAACCTGGGAGTACGTTCATATACGGCTCATAGAGCTGCCAGGATATTTTTTAAAAAGGATGAATCCAATCTTAAGAAACTGGCTTCTATTAAAGATGAAGAAGAATACATTAATACAGCAAGAGAGTATATAGAAGAACTGGAAACAATATTGAGTAATGAACGAAAAGACAATATCTTAGGGAATGACATGAGTTGGGATGAAGAAAGTCTTATTGAAGAGGCAAGGAGTAAAATGAAGGAGGAGAAAATTAGTGGAACAAAGTAGAAAGAAAATATTGTGGTTGTGCAGCTGGTATCCCAGTAAAATAGATCCATTTAATGGAGATTTTATTCAAAGGCATGCAAGAGCAGCCGCTGCTTTCAACGATATATATGTTATTTATGTTGCCGGCGATAATTCTGGAAAAATAAATAAGAAAGAAAAGGAAATCCGAAAGAGTGATGGCCTCACTGAACATCTAGTATTTTTTCCGGTCAGTAGTTCTTTTTTTGGAAAAATCAGAGCACATTTTAAATACTTGTTTGTTTTTAAGCAAGCTATACGGCGCTACATCGTGGAAATTGGTAAACCGGACCTGGTGCATGTTCAGGTACCGATAAAGGCAGGTTTACTGGCCTTATGGCTAAAAAAGCGATACCGGATTCCTTTTATCATTACCGAGCATTATGGTATTTATAATGAAGAAACAGGAAGTGATAGTTATTTAAATCGATCAAAAATTTTCAAAAATTATACCCGACGGATATTTCAGCAGGCCAGTGGTTTTGTATCAGTTAGTAAATTCCTGGCGGAAGGAGTAAAGAGGATGGTTGGCAAGATTAAATATGTAATAGTACCCAATACTGTTGATACGAACATTTTTTTCCAGAAACAAAAAAAACAAACAGACTTCAGGTTTATACATGTGTCAAATATGGTGCCATTGAAAAATGCGGAAGGAATTCTGAGATCATTTAAGTCATATACTGAAGGTGGTGGCACCGCGACTTTGCATATGGTTGGTAACTTGAATGATATTTTACCCAGGTACGCTGCTTCGTTGGGTCTGCTTTCAGATAAAGTTTGTTTTAAAGGCATTGTATCCTACCAGCAGGTAGCTTCAGAAATGCAGGAATCTGATTGCCTTATCCTTTTCAGTAACATTGAAAACTCTCCCTGTGTGATTGGTGAGGCCCTTTGCTGTGGTTTACCTGTTATTAGTTCCAATGCAGGCGGTATACCGGAATTAGTGAATAGTGAAAATGGTATTCTTGTCAACCCGGGCAATGAAGATGAATTATTAACAGCTATGCATCAGGTTGCATCAGGTAATATTCAATTTGATAGAAAAAAAATAGCTGAAAAAGCCACTGCCAAATTCAGCTATTCCGTTATTGGTAAAGAACTGGATGATATCTATAA
This sequence comes from Chitinophagaceae bacterium UBA2789, assembly GCA_002352145.1. Taxonomy (GTDB): domain Bacteria; phylum Bacteroidota; class Bacteroidia; order Chitinophagales; family Chitinophagaceae; genus JJ008. The sequence continues at coordinate 34,847 of DEHX01000171.1, read as the reverse complement.
TGAGATACTTAACCCTTAAGTTTTTTTACCAGCTCAATATACTCGGTCATTGCTTCTGTTAATGATTTTCCTTTGAGTGCTGCCCATGCTTCATACTTGGCTTTTCCCACAAAATCAAAAGGATTAGAAGGCGGCTCTGTATTCACGTCGCCGGTGGTTCCTTGTTTATAAAGAGAATACAGCTGAAGTAAAGTGTCATTACTCGGACGTTCAGGAAGGTTTTTGCTTTCAGTCACTGCTTGTTCAAATTGTTCTTTCAGATCCATACAGTTGTTTAAAGGTGAAAAATGTGGTTAGGCTGTATCTATGATCAGCTTGTTCTGGCATTGTCTACAAAAACGGACTTAACCCTGTTTTTATTTTCGATAAGCTCAAAGAATTCATCGAGGAAATCTGTCATTGTTTTCCTTGTCCTTGTGCTCAACAGATTGAAATTATTAATCAATGCATAAATAGCTGATTTCTTCTTGCGGAATTCATCCAGGGTAATTTGTATTTCTTCCAATGTTCTTGGAAAACCCCTGTAAACCCGTTCAGTTACTTTTTCAGTTCCAATAATTTCATGCGGGATCGCATAACTGGCATCTACCAGCCCGCAGTAATCGAAATCATAAGGTACTGCATGCGGCGGGGCTGCCTCATTATCCCGGTCAAAGATGAGTTTTACATTGTGATTATTAGGTACAGACCAGTCTGTATTGCTTATCATATACTCAAACAATGCCACCATTGTCATAGTGTTGCGGTCGGTTGCTTCGGTAAGGTATTGGCCATGCTCTTTCTTTTTGCAGTTATTACGACGGGCCATATCGCCGTCATCTTCGATAAGGAAAGAATATTGGGTAAAGGGTTTGTTGCGTCCTTTTGTGTCTTCATAAGTAGTCCTTAGTAAACGCACCCTGAAACTTTTATCTTCCAGCAGGTTGTAGATTTTATATACCAAAAACTCTTTCAGTAATAATTCTTCATCTGTAGATTTTACACCACAGCCAATTACAAGCTTTAACTTTCCCAGGGACTGAAAACGGGAATTTCCATCTTGTGTTCTGAAGTTGAGCATTATGGGAGGGATTCTGCAATAGCCCCTTCTGAATTTTCCCCGGGCGCCGACTTTTACGTTTTCCGTGATAACTGTGCTGTCGGGGAATTTCATGGATACTTTCCCGTCCTGGAATATATCGTCACCTTTTTGATTTTGCAGGCCTCTTATATCAGTACTTAGCGTCATTTCGATAACCGGCTCATCGGTAAAGAAACGAATGCTGTCAACAGCCTGCGCTTTTAAAATAAAAGTGCTTAAAATAAAAGAGGATACAAAAAGAAACTTTTTCATGATGACGAGTTATTGGTGGTTGATTAGTTTTAATTATGGAATTTACAAATAAACCGGCAATAACAGTTTAATTAAGGTTTACTTCAATACTTCACTGATGACCTGTCCCACAGAACCATTGGGCATTTGAATATGTAACAATGCTGCTATAGTTGGGGCAATATCGGTCATGTACACTTCCTTATTGGATTTTCCCTGCCGGATACCCCAGCCATACCAGAGTAAAGGAATGTGTGAGTCATAGGGATTCCAAAGCCCATGGGTAGTACCGGTATTGCTCCATGCTTCTATGTAATTAGGCTTAAGTATGATCTGGATATCGCCATTTCTCGGAGGGTAATATCCGTTGTTCAGCGCTTTTCTTATTGTGGCCGGCAGTGGTATCTCATTCAGATCATCCACCGCAAATGCTCTGTCAATACCCGGTTCTGCGCTGATGTAGTCCACGATCCATTCGATCAGTTCCTCTTTGTCTGTTTTGGCAGAATCCAAAGCCGGATGATTAAGGTGTAACTGGTAGTTATCATCACTCACAACTATATTGCTTATTTTAAATTTTTCTGCCAGGGTTTTATTTAGCTGCTTAATTACATCTGCCATAAAAACTCTGCCTCCGGGTAATTTGTTTTCCTGCATGTATTCAGGAATATTAGCCACGCCATGATCGGCAGAAAGGAAAACAGTGTATTGACCTTTCCCTATTTTTTTATCAAGAAAGTCAAAGAATTCTCCCAGTTCTCTGTCGAAGCGCAAAAAACCATCTTCACTTTCTATTGAGTTTGGTCCAAATGAATGGCCGATATAATCAGGCGATGAATAGCTTACAGCCAGAAAATCAGTTATGTTATCAGCGCCAAGTCCTTCGTTGATAACGGCATTTTTGGCAAACTCCGTTGTTAGTGTATTGCCCCATGGAGTGGTTGTAATTTTTCCATAATCTTTACCGGCGAAACCGCTTAAGTTGTATGGGAATGAAGTGCCAAAAGGTTTGGCTTCATACTTTTTTTCATCAGCTGTGCTTTGCAAATAAGTGTTAGCCGGGTATAAAAGCGACCAGCCTTTTTTATAATATTCGTCAACCAATTTTAATTCATTAAAACTGCTAACCCATTGGGGCAACTCATTTGTGTAATAGGTAGAAGTAATCCACTTACCGGTAGTATTATCATACCAGTAGGCGGCATTGGCACTATGTCCGGCGGGAAGAATACCACCTCTGTCTTTCAGGGCAACGCCTATAACCTTGCTCTTATAATTGGTGGCAATCCTCAGTTCGTCACAAATGGTTGTAGTTAGTAAATTACGGGGGCTTTGCTTTCCGTTGGAAGATGTGGTGCCAACGGGATTTACTGTTTTATCCTCTGTGCAATAAACTGTTCTCATTTGCGTACGATCCCACCAGGCATTGCCGGTAATACCATTAATAGCAGGCACTGAGCCTGTATAGATGGAGCTATGTCCGCAGGCAGTTACAGTAGGGGCATAAGGAATAAAGGTGTTTTCGCAGGTAAAGCCCTGGTTGAGCATTCTTTTGAATCCGCCATTATTGTCATACCGGTCGTAAAATCGATAAAGGTAGTCCCATCTCATTTGATCAACCACGATACCGATAACCAGTTTTGGACGTTGAACAGTAGATTGGGCGGTTGAGTTTAATGCTATGGCAACAATGCAAAGGGACAAAAGAATAATCCTCATGTAAATCATTTTGGCAAAAGTAAGACTTTGCTATTTTCAGGCTATGAAGTAGATTAGATGAAGCTTTTGCCTTTGTCGTTGCGCCGATGCGCTATTATTTTATAACAGTGCAGTGTTCAGAAAGAATTTGTGTTTTACCGCCCCTTTTTATAATAGTCATGCTACATCGTTGTGTGTCAGCGAATGACTTGCCTCTGTAAGTGCCGATGCCGATCCATACTGTATTGACAATAGCGGTGTTGCCCTCTATATGGTAAGAGATTTCCTCCCGGCTGTACTTTTCCAGTCTATATTCCGGCGAAGCGGCTGTTTTCATTACATTTTGCCTTTCGTATGTGCCACCGGACTGGGTAAAATAAATGTAATTGACTGCTAGTGCGGAATCTACAGCTACAGTATCCTTGTTTTTCCAGCCATTGTCAAAACGACTGATAACGGCCTGGACGTCTTTTGCCGTCAATATTTCTTTTTTCTGCTTACAAGAAAGCAGGGTGAGAGTGGTGGTTGCAATAATCAGGATAAGTGTATTTTTCATGGGATGCAAAGGTAGTCCGGTTATTAGCTTTTTCAAAACGATTGTGAAGGTTAAAATCAGTTACGGACAAAATGTTTAAAAGCAGCTGCCGCAATAATACATAAGCCTCCTGTAATCCACCACAAGTTGCTGAAGCCCCAATGCTGGGCTATTTGAGCACCACCCATCGGGCCAAGGGTTTGTGCCGCAGACCAGGCCATGGTGTACAAAGCCGCATACTGCCCCCTGTTAGAAGGTTGTGTCCGTGCAATCCAATAACTGTTCATAAAGGGCATCGATAATATCTCTCCAATAGTGACTAGAAAAATCATTCCCGATGCAACTACAGCGGCTGGGCCTGGCGCATTCAACAGTAAGAACGAAAGTCCAACGATGAAAACACCAGTGGTTATGTACACAATATTCTGGCGCCTGCCTTCTAATTTATAAATCAATACCATTTCCAGCAGGGCTATAATCACTCCGTTTGCACTCATTAGTATGCCGATAAATGGTTTTGAAAAGTGCATTTCCTTTTCAAAGAATAAAGGCAAATTATTAAAGAGCTGAAAGAAACAGCTTGCAAACAGCAGGGTAATGACCGCAAAAATCAAATAGACTTTATCCTTGTATGCCGACTTAATCGCAACGCTATTGCTACCTTTTCTGGCGGACGGCTTATAAGCAACAGGTTTTAGTACCAGCCACATCAATACAGCTGCTCCAATATTGGTACATCCATCCACCCAGAAAAGCAGTTCATAATTGATATTGGCCAAAAAGCCACCCAGGCCGCTTCCCACAGCCCATCCCAAATTTATGGCCAGCCTGTTCAATGCGTATGACCGGGTTCTGTTCTCCTCTTTTGAGTAAAAAGCAATTGCAGTTGAATTGGCCGGCCGGAAGGCTTCATTAACGAAGCTTAGCAGGTAGGTGAAGAGGCAAATCAGGGGGTAGGTATTCATTTGCCCCAAAATCATAAAAAGTATACCACCGCCGGATAATGCTATTAATTGAACGGGGTAAAATCCAATTTTATCGGTCAGCCTTCCACCCAGCCAGGCACCGCTAAATGCTCCTGCGCCAAATAGCCCGAAAACAATCCCAGCTTCACCAACAGAGTAACCCATTTCCGGGCTGGTGAGATAAAGGGTCATGAAGGGGATGACCATGGTGCCGCTTCTGTTGATCAGCATGATCAACGATAAAAGCCAGGTCTCTTTTGACAGGCCTGTAAATGCATTCCGGTATGTTTTTGCTGTAGCCGATATCATGGGTGCGGCAAAGGTACAGTTTGGTGGTTTGGTTTTGGAGCTTGTGGCAACCTGTTGTTGTTAATTACACGATTGGAAATGTATTGTTCAGGATATTTTATACATTTATTCCAAACACTTAACCAACATGAAAAAAGTATCTTTATTAACATTGATCATTACAGGAGTTTTCGTTTTATCAAATTGTAACCCTGCCCAAAAAGTCACAACATCTGCACCAGCAAAACTTACCTATGAGGCAAACCTTATGACAGTATTAGCCAACAATTGCTCCCCCTGCCATATTCCTGCAAAAGGCGGTAAGAAGAAGCCTTATGATACATATGCCAGTGTGAAAACTGACATTGATGAGATCATTCGCCGAATTGAACTGAATCCCGCAGATAAGGGATTTATGCCTTTCAAAAAGACGGCTAAACTTAGCGATAGTACTATTTTAGTTTTCAAACAGTGGAAAGCAGACGGGCTTCTTGAAAAATAGCTATACTTATTTACCCAGCAGAATATCATATAGCAGCTGGGTCCATTCCATACGGTGGATATAAAATGAGTGCTCCTGTTTGTTAACAGAAAGCTCAATCATCAGGCGGTCCTCAAAGCGGGAAACATATTGATTTTCGTTTATCTTTTTCCACTTATAGGATTGGATATTGAGAATAGATTGCAGTTTTGAATGAATGCAGGTATCGCATCCGGCTATAACTTTTTCCCTGAGACATCTGCCAAGACTGTCAAAGCTGTATATAATGTCTGTTTGATCAGTGCCCGGTCCTTTAATGGTGTAGATCAGATCATCCTTTGTGTCTTTTAAGCTGGTTGTAACCCCTTTTTTCTTTTCATTTTTAGCTGCAAGAGAATCCTTTAAGGCTGATTTGGTAAAATTCATATATCGTTGCCCAAAGGAAATTGCAGGCAGAAAAAGCAGCAGAAATAAATATAAACGGGTCATATATCGTTATAATTTGAGTGTGTCAAAATTAGGTTCTTTCTGTCTTCAGAACTTTTGCCGGCAGGCTTAAAAGATGAAAATCATGTACTTTTGAATTATCAAAAATGTATAGCGTTATGAAAAAAATTTCTGCATTGTTATTAATTGGTTTTGCGCTGGTGTTGCAAAACTGTGATAAGGATGATGAGCCGGATAACCGGCCGGTTGCAAGGTTTACCCCTTCCGGGTATAATCAACCGGTACCCTGTACGATCAACTTTATTAATAATTCGTCTAATGCCACAAGTTATTCCTGGAGCCTGGGCGATGGCACAACCACGACTAATCCCAATCCCACAAGAACCTACACAGCTATAGGTACCTATTATGTGACATTAAAAGTTACAGGGCCCAACGGTTCAGATTCTGTTTGCCGTTCCATAACACTCGACCAGGTCATTCCTAATGAGTCTACATTTTCTTATTACATGGACAAATGTTCTGGAACTCCGGTAAGTGTACAGTTTTATTCATTGAACCCGCAATCTCAGTTTCATGCCTGGGATTTTGGGAACGGAGTAACCACTCCTGAAGCAAACCCCCTGATGCGATTTGAAACACCAGGTAATTACACTATCAAATACAGTTCACAGATTGGCGGGATACGGGATACTATTATAAGGGCTATTCAGATAAACTAACCTAATAAAAACAGAAAAGCCTCAGCATACTGAGGCTTTTAGTGGGAGTTGACGGGATCGAACCGCCGACCCTCTGCTTGTAAGGCAGATGCTCTGAACCAGCTGAGCTAAACTCCCTTTTTCGGGACGGCAAAGATAGGGGTACAGGACTTTTCAGACAAAATATTTTTGACCATTTTTAATTGATTGGATTGTATGGCAACCACTTATTGCGATTTTGTTCAAAATGCAGGTAAAGCAACCGTTCACAAAGATTATCATGACCGGGAATATGGATTTCCGATACAGGATGATAACCTTTTGTTTGCCCGGTTGGTACTGGAGATAAACCAGGCGGGCTTAAGCTGGGAAACCATCCTGAAAAAGAAAGATAATTTTTTCAGGGCTTTTGACGGATTTGATGTTCTTAAAGTGGCCCGTTACACTGATAAAAAGAAAGAAAAACTGATGCAGGATGCCGGTATTATCCGTAACCGCCTTAAAATAGAAGCAACAATCCATAATGCACAATGTATAATACAGATTCAGCAGGAATACGGTTCCTTTAAAAAATGGCTGGATAAACATCATCCCAAAACAAAGGAGGAGTGGGTAAAACTCTTCAAACAAACATTTCGTTTTACAGGAGGGGAAATTGTGAATGAGTTCCTGATGAGCATTGGTTATTTGCCGGGTGCTCATGCTGAAACTTGTCCTGTTTTTCGGAAAGTACTGAAACTAAAACCCAAATGGTCTGAGAAGCGATGATCAGTTCGGGTTCACTTCCGGCAGCCTGTAATGCTGTCCGTCCAGCACAAATAATTCATCAATCTCGTAAATCCAGAATTTGAAGAGGGGAGATTTTTTTAATATTTTCTGTACTTCGCTTTTGCTTTCTGCATTCAATGTGATCCATGACCGTTGTGTCTCCATGCTTACCGCATAATGGTCGATGGTGCCTTTATTGATAAGAAAATTGATATAGGTGCGATGCGGAGGAACCAAGTCCATGAATTCATCGCTCATTTCAAATTTTATCGTTACCTGGTACTTTTGCATACAATTAAATGACAATTTAAAAGTAGGAAAGTTGCTTTGTTGGAAAAAGGAGTGTTGAAAACTCTTATTTTTATTGCCCCGGAACGTTAGCTCAGTTGGTTCAGAGCACTACTTTGACAGAGTAGGGGTCACTGGTTCGAGCCCAGTACGTTCCACTTTTTTTGATGATAATCACTTCTCATGCTGACTTGCTTCAGCGTTTTTCCTTTTTAAATACGTAAATTTTGTAGCCGAATGGTAAAGTATGCCTTTGCCTCCAACCTGGCAGCAATTCCTGGATGAGGCCGGCGGGTTGAGCCGGTTTACAGGACGATTCTTTTCACAGGGATTCAAACCCCGTTATGAGATTACCGAATTGTTGCGCCAATGTTACATCATCGGTTATAAGTCACTTCCGCTGGTCGGCCTTACTGGTTTCATCATGGGACTTGTGCTCACCATGCAGTTACGACCCTCCTTAATCAGCTATGGTGCAGAGAGCCAGTTGCCGGCCATGGTAGGTATTGCGGTAGTAAGAGAAATAGGGCCTGTTATCACTGCATTAATTTTTGCCGGCAAAATTGGCAGCAGTATTGGTGCTGAACTTGGCAGTATGAAAGTGACCGAGCAAATTGATGCGATGGAAGTAAGCGGTACCAATCCATTTAAATACCTGGTGGTTACAAGGGTGATGGCTGCTACACTGATGTTGCCGGTATTAGTTATTCTTAGCGATGCAATTTCTCTGTATGGTTCTTATCTCGGTATCAATATAAAAGGAGTTATCAGCATGGATTTGTACTTCAAACAGGTTTTTGATGCACTTTCTTTTGATGATTTTGTGCCGGCATTCATCAAGACTTATTTCTTTGGATTTGCCGTTGGCATGGTGGGATGTTTTAAAGGATTTAATTCCAGTAAAGGAACTGAAGGGGTTGGTCGCTCTGCCAATTCGGCTGTTGTGGTGAGTTCTGTACTGATTTTTATCCTGGACCTGCTCGCCGTACAGATCACCGATATACTCGGACTTAACTAAGGGTAATGGAACAAGTATTAACCATAAAACAAGAAAGTAAGGTGCTGGAGGTGACCGAAAATGTACTGGTGATTAAAAGCCTGTACAAATCTTTTGGAGAAAACCATGTACTGGCAGACTTTAACCTTGAATTGCGCAAAGGCGAGAATGTGGCTGTATTGGGTAAATCGGGATCGGGTAAATCAGTATTGATAAAATGCATCATTGGCTTATTGGTTCCGGATACCGGGAGTATCAATGTGCTGGGACGAAATATTGAAGAACTAAGCATTCACGAGATGGATGAATTACGAACAAAAATCGGATTTCTTTTTCAAAGCAATGCATTGTACGATTCAATGACTGTACGGGAAAATCTTGAGTTTCCTTTAAGGCGGCATTGGATAAAACTAAGTGCCGGTGAGAGAGATAAAAAAGTAATGGAGGTGCTGACGAATGTTGGCCTGGCCCACACGGTAGATATGATGCCTGTCGAATTGTCGGGAGGTATGCGTAAACGAATTGCGCTGGCAAGAACATTGATCCTTGATCCGGAGATCATATTGTACGATGAGCCAACCACTGGTTTGGATCCAATAACAGGAAAGGGCATCAGTACACTGATAAAAGAAATGGGAGAGAAGTATAATACCTCTGCATTGATCATTTCGCATGACATGAGCTGCATACGGGCAACGGCTGACAGGATTGTGATGCTGATTGATGGCCGATGTTATGCGGGGGGAACCTATGAAGAACTGAGAGAAAACAAAGATCCTAAAGTCAAACAATTTTTTGAATAATGGCAAAGAGAGCAATCAACAATGTAAAACTTGGTTTTTTTGTTCTGGCCGGGTTATTAATCATGATTTTTTCATTGTATATGATCGGAAAGGATACCAATATGTTTGGCAGCAATTATACCCTGAAGGTAAGGTTTGAAAATGTGCATGGGCTTACATCTGGAAATAATGTCAGGTATTCAGGTATTCAGGTTGGGACTGTAAAAAGAGTTAAGATACTTAGCGATACGCTTATTGAGGTATCCATGCTGATTGACACTAAAATGAAGCAGTATATCCATAAGAATGATATAGTAAGTATGAGTACCGACGGGCTGATGGGAAACAGGATTTTGAATATCACTCCGGCCAAGGATGGCTCACCACTTGCTGAAAACGGGGATTTGCTGATTACCAAGAAAAGTGTAAGTACTGATGAAATGCTGGAGACATTAGATAAAACCAATAAAAACATACGGGATATTTCTCAAGAGTTGAAATTAACTGTCCTCAAAATAAATAATAGCTCAGCGCTATGGAAGTTATTAACTGAAGAAACACTGCCTGATAACCTGAGGGCTTCTTCTTTCAGCATCAGGAAGGCAGCTGCCAATGCTGATGGCATGGTGCAGGACCTGCATACAATTATCAATGATTTAAGGGCAGGTAAGGGATCCCTCGGTTCAATACTTACTGACACGGCCATTGCGTATAACCTTAACGAAGCTGTACTCAGCATTCAGCAGGTAGGTAATCATGCCGATGAGTTGGTCAGGGAACTGGATGACTTAACCAAGGGGCTTAAAAGCGATGTTAACAGCGGCAAAGGGCCTGCACATGCTATTCTCAAAGATTCAACACTGGTAATAAAGCTGAACAACAGTCTTTCCAATATTGAGAAGGGGACAGAAGCCTTTAATCAAAATATGGAGGCGCTGAAGCACAATTTCTTGTTAAGAGGATATTTTAAGAGACTGGAGAAAAGGAAAAAGTGATTATTTGAAGAGTGGGGTATTTATTCAGCCAAACTGAATTACTGTTCTTTTTTATCTTTTACTAACTCAAACAGTATAAATTCTTTTTGATAAATTTCTCCAAATTGAGCTTCGCGGATGTATTCAATTCCAAGCAGCCATCCAGAGGTCTGATCAATTGTAAAGGTTCCCTTGTCGGTAATAATAAGGCTTTGGAGCATTTTCTCCATTTCCAGTTCAATTGAATCCCTGGGGATATCCATTTTTTCCAGAAGACCATAGAGCAGATTTCGCATGGCTTCTGGTTTTATCGACTGGCTGATCTCAACATTAAAAGTTCCTTCCGCTGGTTTAATTTCTTTTATTTTTTGTTCAATATATGCGGGTAATGGCTCTGCGTTGATGGGATTGGGCAAGGTTGTATTTGACTTCATTCCCTTGAGGGTAAAAACTCCGCCAAAGGCAGAGTAGTATAGTTGCAGTTCCCTTATAAGTGATGATTCTGTCATCTCTTTGGTTCTGAACATCTCTTTTACCTTGTCCATTGTTTTTTTAATAGTATCATTTTTTTGCCCGCCCATATTAAGTTCTGTCATTTCAATGTATGCATCAGCAACTTCCTGCCAGTTCAGCAAATCCTTGAATGAGCCATCAGTATAGGTGGTAAAAATCATTTTCATGTCATTGTAGACCGGCATAGCCAGTGATGCCAGAGGATTCTTTTCTTTAAAATCATTAGTTAACCGATATTCCCATTCTACCCGGTAACCACTCTCTGTAGAATCTACAATTTTCATGTCAGCCAAAAAGCTGAATTGAAAGTTTTCCCTGACGTCGCCAGAAACCTTTTTCTGTTTTGTTCTGGTAATCAGAAAGGTTTTTTGATCACCTTTTTTCCAGTTTGCCTGCACACTGATAGTATCCTGATTTTCTGACCAGGTTGTTTGTGCAATGGTATTGGCAAAAAATGCAATAAGTAACAGTACAGTTAATGTTGTTCTGGTCAACCTGTAGTTTTTATTTGACAAAGATTAGATTTTCCAATCTACAATTTCATTTACCCATTCTTCTCTATAAGGTGTGGTGATCCGGATATAATTATCTGTATAGCCTTCCATCATACCTGTTTTATCATGTCCTTCAAATAATACTTTACGGGTTTGACCAGCATGCTGTTGTGTGAAGTATTGCATCTTCATATAAGATAAGTTACGAAGCGCTTTATTTCTTTCGTTTCTTACTGATACGGGTACAACAGGTTTTATAGTGAGTGCATGGGTATTATCTCTTTCTGAATAGGTAAAAACATGGAGATAGGAAACATCCAGTGAATGTAAAAAGTCAAATGTTTCTCTGAAATCCTCATCTGTTTCACCCGGAAAACCAACTATAACATCCACGCCAATAGCGCAGTGTGGCATCAGTGTTTTGATCAGGGATACTCTTTCTGCATATAATTCCCTTTTATACCGGCGCCGCATGGCTGCCAATGTTTTGTTGCTGCCGCTTTGCAATGGAATATGAAAATGGGGCATGAATTTATTGCTGTTGGCAACAAACTCAATAATCTCATTCGTAAGAAGGTTGGGCTCTATGGAAGAGATGCGGTAACGCTGAATACCAGGCACTTTATCCAGCTCTTTAATCAGCTCAAAAAAGTTCTCTTCCCGTCCGCTGATACTAACGGCAGCACCTGCTCCGTCAGGGCCTTTGCCAAAATCTCCCAAGTTCACACCGGTTAGTACGATCTCCTTCACACCGCTGGCTGCCAGTGCTTCGGCATTCTTTACCACATTATTAATGCTATCACTTCGGCTTTTTCCTCTAGCCATTGGAATTGTACAAAATGAACAGGTATAGTCACAGCCATCCTGAACTTTCAGGAAAGTCCTTGTCCTGTCATTAACAGACCAGGAAGAATGAAACCCTGAAACTTCTTCAATTTCACAGCTGCAGATTTTGGCAGAGTCACCTTTTGACAGTTCCCGGATATGTTTGGCAATATTGAATTTTTCTGCAGCACCCAGTACAAGGTCTACACCGGGTATTGCTGATATTTCTTTTGGCTTTAGTTGTGCATAGCAGCCAGTAATGACAACAAAACTTTCCGGGTTTTTACGCTGAATGCGGCGTACCAGTTGCCGGCATTCTTTGTCAGCATTATCNNTGATTCTGCCATAAGAGGCGCAAAGATAGGTTGATAAGTTGACTGGTTGAAATGTTGATAAGATATGCTGTACTTGTTAACTTGCTGGCCATTCAATTTTTTCTATACATTTATTTAAATATCTGAAAGTGAACAGGAAATGGCTTCCATATGTTTTGATAACCTTGATGGCAATTGCCATTATTGTTATAAAGCAATATAAAAACAGTAATGAACCGGCGCCAAAACCAAAGATTACCAATAGCGACAAGCCTAAAGATCCGGCCAGTAACCCGACTAGCCGGGACAGGGGATTTGACCGCAGAACATCATATCTCGAATACAGTAACCATGCTACCTGCCGTATGCAGTGCCGGAAGATATCAAAGGCAGAGGTAGAAGAGATCATGCAGTTGGGGAAGATCAATTATAATAAAAGCGACCTGCAAAATGCCCGTTGCCCACGATATGCATTAGAAGGAATAACGAAAGATAATCAGCGGGTACGTATCATCTTTGCACAATGCAATGAAAAAACGGTGGTGGTAACAGTGATTGACCTGGAAACAGATTACCAATGTAATTGCCCGGGTGATGATGATAAATACAAAAACCGCAACTGATGAAGGTATTGCTAAAACCTTTGCAATGGATTTATAGCATTTATGCCTTTATCACTTTCGTGGCAATCATGCTATTGCTTTTTCCTTTTGCCGTTATCGCTAGTTTCTTTGGCCGCATAAAAGGGGGAAACATGGTGATGAGGATTTGTATGATCTGGGCAGATATCTGGTTTCTTTTGATTTTTATTTGGCATAAAAAAATCTATGAATCACCTCATGACAAATCAAAATCCTACATTTTTGTCAGCAATCATATTTCTTATCTCGATGCAGCCATTATTCCAAAGGCTTATCGGCAGCCCATTCGTCCCCTTGGTAAAGTTGAAATGAGTAAAGTGCCAATATTTGGGTTTATTTACCGGAATGCGATTGTAACAGTTGACAGAAGCAGTCCTTCGAACAGGGCTAATAGTGTAAGAATATTAAAGTCACTCATCAATAAAGGGATTTCTGTATTGGTTTTTCCTGAGGGAACCTTCAACATGACGACTCAGCCATTAAAGGCATTCTATGACGGGGCTTTTCGTGTGGCTATTGAAACGCAGACACCGGTTAAGCCTGTTTTATTTCTGGATGCATACAGAAGAATGCCGTATGAAAGCCTGTTCAGGATGACGCCGGGCCGTAGCCGTATTGTTTATTTGGATGAGATACCTGTAACCGGGTTTACGACTGCAGATGTTGGATTACTCAAAGACGAAGTATTTGCCCTGATGGAGAGAAAACTTGTGGAATATGACGCAGCATGGAGAAGAGATCCTCTTAATCTTCCCTAAAGGGCAGACTTTGGGTTCCTATAATTAGATTTGCCTTTTCATGTCAAAAGATAACTTCAATAATGAAGCTTTAAACAATCCTGCAGGTCTGTCAAGCGGACAGGCAGGAGCTGGAGGGTATGCAGAAATCATTATACCGGCAGCCCTTCCTAAAAATTATACTTGGTCTGTGCCTGTTCATTTACGGGAACTGGTCAAGCCAGGCTGCCGGGTAGAAGTGAACCTGGGGAAGAGTAAGAAATATGCAGGGCTGGTGAAGCGGCTCCATGCAGAAAGGCCGGAGTTTTTTGAAACAAAGGATATTTTGAATGTATTGGACGCTGAGCCGGTGGTTTTTGAGGAGCAGTTGAAATTGTGGGAATGGATCGCTTCTTACTATATGTGCAGTGAAGGGGAAGTGATGGCAGCTGCCCTGCCAGCACATTTCAAATTATCAAGCGAAACAATACTGGTGTATAATGAAGAATATGGAGATGATTTTTCAGCGCTGGATCATGATGAATATATAGTTGGAGAAGCATTGCTCTTAAAGAAGGAACTTAATTTGTCCGAGGTTCAGCAATTGCTTGATTCTTCTCATGTTTACCCCGTAATTAACCGCCTGATCAATAAAAAAGTTTGCTATGTATGGGAAGCATTGAAGCAAACGTATGTTCCCAAAAAGGAAACCTTTGTGCTGCTAAACCCGGAGTATGATAATGAAGATAAGCTGTCTGACCTGCTCAACAACTGGACAAGGGCGCCCAAACAGATGGAGCTTTTGCTCAGCTATCTCCATTTGATAAAGACAGAAGGGGAAGTTACCAAATCGGCGCTGCTAAAAAAATCAGGTGCTTCTGAGGCGCAGCTAAAGGGCTTAACAGAAAAAAAAATAATGTGGACGGAAAAACGTATCATAGACCGGATCAAGTACCTGCCGAAAAATGTAACGATTGATTTTGAGTTGACAGAAGCACAACAAAAAGCCTTTGATGGAGTAAAAAATCAATTGCTCAATAAAGCAGTTTGTCTGCTGCATGGCGTTACCTCCAGTGGTAAAACCAATATTTATATTAAACTGATCGAAGAATATATAAAACTGGGTAAGCAGGTCTTGTATATGTTGCCGGAGATTGCCTTAACCTCGCAGGTGATTCGCCGTCTGCAGAAACATTTTGGTGGCTACATCGGTATCTATCACTCCAAATTTTCACAAAACGAGAGGGTGGAAATATGGAACAAGGTTAAAAATGGAGAACTGCGGGTCATACTCGGTGCAAGGTCGTCGGTGTTCCTGCCTTTCCAAAACCTGGGACTGGTAATCTGTGATGAAGAACATGATTCTTCTTTTAAACAACAGGAGCCTGCACCCCGTTACAACGGAAGAGATGCGGCTATTTACTTTGCATCGCTGTTTAAAGCTAAGACTTTGCTAGGTAGTGGTACGCCTTCCATTGAAAGTTATTACAATGCGGTTACCGGAAAATATGGCCTGGCAGAACTGCTGCAGCGTTATGGCGATCTCAAACTGCCACCTATCGAATTCATTGATACAAGAATGCTTCGGCAGGCTCAGCATGACAAACCGAATGTTTCCAAAGTAATGTTATCAACGCCATTGATTGAGGCCGTGAATGAAGTTATTGCAAGAGGTAAACAGGTAATACTTTTTCAAAACCGAAGGGGTTATGCGCCCTACCAGGTTTGCAGTATCTGCGGCTGGATACCGCAATGCAAGTATTGCGACGTATCACTTACTTTCCATAAACTCAGCAACAAACTGGTTTGCCACTATTGCGGCACTACTTACCCGCCGGTACATAGCTGTGCAGCCTGCGGCAGTGACAAGTTTGTACAACGCAATTTCGGTACGGAAAAAATTGAAGAACAGCTGCAGGAAATTTTTCCTGATGCCAAAGTTGCCCGGATGGATATTGATACGGTAAAAGGTAAAAATGCCCATGATGTGCTGATACAGCAGTTTGAACAAAAACGTATTGATATATTGGTAGGCACACAAATGGTGGTTAAAGGGCTTGATTTTGACAATGTTGATCTGGTGGGCATTCTGGATGCAGATGGCTTATTGCATTTTGCCGATTTTCGGGTGAATGAAAGAGCTTTTCAGCTGATGGAACAGGTGAGCGGCCGTGCCGGGCGAAAGGAAGAAACCGGGAAAGTACTTGTACAAACATCCCAGCCGCATCATCCGTTACTGAAAATAGTGCAGCAACATGATTACAAAGCAATGTTCACAGAAGAAGTGAAAAAACGGAACGAATTTTCCTATCCTCCTTTCACCCGAATCATTCATCTTACGTTCAAGCATAAGTTTAAAGAAGTAGCAGAGAGAGCAGCAGTGCAGTACACCAATGCACTGAAGAGCAAGTATGGCAATTACATAGTCGGCCCTGCCGAACCGGTTATTGGCCGTATCCGTAACCAGTATTTAATGGAACTGTTGGTGAAACTGCCCCGTGACAGCAAAACGATTAATCAATGTAAGAAAGACTTGCTGGAACAAATTGCTATCCTGCACCAGGATAAAAGTTTCCGGAGTGTAACGGTAGTGGCTGATGTGGATGCAGTATAGAACACCATAAATTAATAAATTGATTTAATCTCGAAACAATGAAAAAACATCACTTCTGGAGATTAATATGGGTGCTGTCCCCTTTACTTTTTGCCTGTAAAGGGAATAGCAGTAAAGAAGCGATCAGCAATCTTCCTGAAAATGTTGGTGAAAAAGATAATGGGATACTATCCGTTACTGATTTGTTAGAGCTTTCGGCGTATAAGGATCTGTCAGGGGTTCAATTGTACATGAAAAAATGGAGCGAAAACTTTATTCATGCAAAAAAAGGTGAGTTTGTATCTTTTAGAAATGTTGCGGTTACTGATACTGCCGGTAAAAATATTGAGCTAACAGCTTCCGTTTTATACGTTGCTACAGATCCAATGGCCGATTGGAGAATAGCCCATATTATACACAGCCCCGAATTAAATGAAGCATTTATGAAAGACCTGAAGGAAAAAGGGTATGAGCTTTCAGACTCTTCCCAAAGCTATTTGATGAAAGCAAAAAGTTATTATTATGATTCAGAAAAGCAGCCAGGTAAAAGGATTGTCTTTACACGAACATTTATGCCATGGCTTTTAAAGGGTATCTATGTTAATCAAGTGACATGGCCTTGTTTTGTGTACGAGGTACAGGCTAAAAAATAGCTCAGCTGTTCATCTTTTTTATTTCTCTATAGGTTGCGATAGATAAATCATTGGGTTTTTCCTTTACCAGCCGAATCATTGCTTTTGCAACATAGGTGGCTTTTACTGGTTTGTATTTTGCCGGCGTTACAAATGATAACAGCGGCATTATCCACTGCGCTATCTTTTCCCCGAACCGTGATTCCTTCCTTTTGCCCAATAATAAGGAGGGCTGCATGATATATACATTTGTCAGTCCAACAGTTTTAACCGCTTCTTCAATTTCGCCTTTCAGTTTTAAGTAAAAATTATTGCTTTTACTGTTTGCCCCAACTGTGGATACAAATACAAAAGTTTCACAACCATTTAGTTTACAGAACCGGGCGGCATTTACCGTTATGTCATAGTCTATTTTTCGGTAAGCATCTTTGTCACCTTTTACTTTCTTCTGAGTGGTGCCGATACTGCAAAATACCACGTCGCTGTCTTCCAGTGCCAGCCGGAAACTTTCCATATCGGAGAAGTCAACCAGTTTCTTTTCCAGTTTGGGGTGAGTAAATTCCATGGGCCGGCGAATAAGTATTCTGACTGAATCAAAATATTCATCTGCAAGCAGTAATTCCAGCAAGTGGCTGCCAATAAGTCCTGTAGCACCGATCAGTGTTGCTCTCATCAAGAATCCCGAAGTTTGCAGTATGCAAATTCAGGAAAATATTTCACTTCGCCCATATAATACGTTTGGTATTGACACAAAAGCAAGATATTTCGCATCGTTTAGTGACACGGATGAATTGGAGGAAACCTTAAACTTTAAACTTCAAACTTCAAACCTCATCCTTGGCGGCGGCAGTAATATTTTATTTACTAAGGATTTTGATGGGCTGGTGTTAAAAAACGAAATAAAAGGAATTGCTGAATTGCATGAAGACAGTGAATATGTTTATGTAAAAGCAGGGGCAGGGGAGAACTGGCACCAGTTTGTGCAGCATTGTATCCAGCGAAATTGGGCAGGTATTGAAAACCTTTCGCTCATCCCTGGCAATGTGGGCGCATCGCCTATGCAGAATATAGGGGCTTATGGTGTGGAGATTGATGATGTGTTCTGGGATCTGGAGGCTTATCATATTCAGGAAAGAAAAATAGTGACTTTCACCCGGTCTGATTGCGAGTTTGGCTACCGGGAAAGTGTATTCAAAAGAAAATATAAAGACCAGTTTGTGATATTGAATGTTACTTACCAGTTGAGAAAGAAGCCAAGATTTAACACCAGTTATGGGGCTATTAACCAGGAACTGGACAGAATGGGAGTGGGGGAGCTTTCGATCAAGTCCATTTCCGATGCAGTGATCAATATCCGGACTTCTAAACTACCCAATCCAAAAGAACTTGGTAATGCTGGCAGTTTTTTTAAGAATCCCGCTGTTGACACGGTTACATTTAATGTCCTCCAATCAAAATTTGAAAATATAGTTGGTTATCCGACTGCAGATGGCAGTGTGAAACTGGCTGCCGGCTGGCTGATTGAGCAATGCGGCTGGAAAGGTTTCCGTAAAGGGGATGCCGGATGTCATGCCAGGCAGGCCCTGGTGCTTGTAAATTACGGTAATGCAACAGGTAAAGAAATTTACCAGCTAAGTGATGAGATTTTGCAAAGCGTAAAAGAAAAATTCGGCGTCACAATGGAAAGAGAGGTAAATATTATCTAGTCCGGTTGTTCCTATGATTATTTAACTTTTCATGCTTCCTCATCAAACTCAAAGTCTTTATCGCTAAAGTTCATCATGCTTCCTACCAGGTCCTTGAATTCTACTTTACTTTCAAACATTTTCTTGCTGATCAGTGAATAGGAGGCAAGGCCATGCAATACAAATTCCATTAATAAGGAAGCCTGTTCTTCATTAGAACCCGGGAAATATTTCTTCACCAATGCATGCAATCCGTCTACTTTGTACAGCAGCAGCATTTTGTCTTTGTCTGATGTGTTAAATGAGATATTCAGTGTATTCCCTTTGTCAAACCAGTTCGTAACAGGGCGATATGGATTATCATCCTTTTGTTCTTCCTGTGATGGTTTGCCTGTATTGCGTCTTTTTTTTAGCTGGTCAGGATTGGGGAAGTACTGGATAAACTGTGTCCGAATAGCTTTATCCACAAGGTTCATTGCCACCTGGAAGGGACCTTCCTGTTCTCCTTCGTAAACCAATTCTACTTTCCCGGTTATAGACGGAATAATACCAGCCAGGTCACTGATCCAGACCTGTGTTTGTTTTTCGCTATTAATAATGCCCCTTCTTTCGGCGGCACTTACTGCATTTTCAAAAGCAGAAATCGTTAACCTGGCACTTACTCCGCTTTTCTTGTCTACAAACTCGCTGTTTCTGGCTTCAAAAGCTACTTGTTCAATAAGCCGCTTGATCAGATCACTCACTTTTACTTTGACCTTTTGTTCGTCACTTACTTCCGCCTCCTGTTCAGTGATCTCCAGTGCATTTTCCAAACTCTTTGGATAGTGAGTGAGTATCTGGCTTTGAATACGGTCTTTTAATGGTGTTACAATAGAGCCACGGTTGGTATAATCTTCCGGGTTTGCCGTGAACACAAACAGGATATCCAGCGGTAACCGTAACTTAAATCCTCGTATCTGAATATCTCCTTCTTCCAGGATGTTGAACAAGGCTACCTGTATTCTTGCCTGCAAGTCTGGTAATTCGTTGATGACAAAAATGCCGCGGTTGCTTCTTGGGATGATGCCATAATGGATAACCCGGTCATCAGCAAAGCTCAGTTTCAGGTTAGCCGCTTTAATAGGATCAATGTCACCGATCAGATCAGCAACACTTACATCCGGTGTGGCCAGTTTTTCACCATATCGTTCGCTGCGGTGAATCCAGTGAATAGCTGTTTCATCACCATGAGTAGCAATTTCTTCCTGTGCAAAACGGGAAATAGGGTTCAGGGGGTCATCGTTGATGTCACTGCCGGCAATGGAAGGAATGTATTCGTCCAAAAGTTCCGTCATCTGCCGGGCCATTCTTGTTTTGGCCTGTCCGCGGAGACCAAGAAACAGTATGTTATGCTTGCTCAGCAAAGCTCTTTCCACATCAGGTATTACTGTGTCTTCATAACCTACGATGCCAGAAAAGGTTGTTTCACCCTTCTTCAGTTTTGCAATGAGATTTTGGCGAATTTCTTCTTTGATGCTTTTGGGCTGGTAGTCGCTTCTCTTTAATTCGCCCAGGGTTTTTATGTTTTTTATATTCATTTTTCTATATATCACCCAAAGTTTGCCAAAGGGTGAATTGTTTAAGTTAACAGGATTCGACTTACTCAGCCTGACAATGATTAGTAAACCGTTCTTCTTTTTCCACTTTCAAAATCTTTAAAAATAAAGGCACCTAACTTATCGAGTGATGCAAAGAATGCCTTACCATGGTTCATTTCCGTAAACTCCTGCACAAAACTTTGAAGGTAGGGGTCAGTAGCAATCATAAAAGTGGTGATAGTAATTTTTAGTTTTTTACATTGTGCTGCCAAGTTCAGGCAACGGTTCACCACTTTACGATCCAATCCAAAACTGTTTTTGTAATACCGCTTCCCGATTTTCAAACAGGTGGGCTTCCCATCAGTGATCATGAAGATCTGCTTGTTTGGATTTTTTCTTCTTCGCAATATGTCCATTGCCAGTTCAAGGCCAGCCACGGTGTTGGTATGATAGGGGCCGACCTGCAAATAGGGAAGGTCTTTCACTTCAATGGGCCAGGCATCGTTCCCAAACACAACTATATCCAAAGTGTCCTTTGGATATTTTGTTTTTATCAGTTCGCTCAGGGCCATGGCCACTTTTTTGGCAGGAGTGATCCTGTCTTCTCCATATAAGATCATGGAGTGGGAGATATCAATCATCAGCACAGTGGATGTCTGTGCTTTGAAATCAGTTTCCCGTATACTCAGATCATCTTCCTTCATATGAAAACTCTCAATACCATGATTGATCTGCGCATTGCGGATACTTTCTGTAAAATCAATTTGCTCCAGCATATCGCCAAACTGGAATTGCCTTGTCTCAGGATTTACTTCATCACCCTGGCCTGGCTTGAAACTGTGATGATCACCCTGTTTTGTTTTTTTTAGTTTACCGAATATTTCCTCCAGGCTTCTTTTTCTGATGCCTTGTTCGGTTTTTGGAGTGATCTTTATCTGTCCCTGCTCATTATTATCTGTGATATACCCTTTCTCCCTTAACTCTTCAATGAAATCACCCATGCCGTATTCATCATCTGTCAATTGATATTTCTTATCCAATTCATTTATCCATTGCATGGCCTCAGTTACGTCGCCGCTTGTATAGGTTAGTAACTGCATAAACAGATCAAGTAATTGCTCAAACCGGCTTTTGCCATCTCTATCCGGGTCATATTTGGTAAAATGAAAACCTCGCATTGGATATACAATTTACAACAAATACTTCGCTGCTGCTTTCATAACAATAATATTACTGAGAAGTTGACAATAAAAAAGCCCCGGAACTCCGGGGCTTTTTTATTGTGGGTAAGATTACTTCTTATCTGTACTGTCCGGTGAGTTGATAATAGTTCCCCCGCCTTCCACACCGGGTTTAGGTGCTTGAGTTTGCGGAACATATTTTTCTTCCACTGCTTTCATTACATCCATTAATCCCCTGTTGATCAGGATTTCGGTTCGCAGGCCAGCTTGTTTATCTTTTAAACTGTTGCTGAAATAATATTCTGCCTGGTTCATTTCCTGTCTTGCCTGGTTTTGCTGTTCAGCAGTTTGGGCGAAAGCTGCTTTCATCTGCGCCTGCTGCCGCATGTTATCATATTGATCCAGGATCTTATTGAATTCAAGACGGCTCATATTACCCAGGGCTGCATAATAATTCATTTGCTGCTCCAGGTCTTTTTTCACAGCCTGCCGAACTTTTTCGGCCAGGTCAGTTTTTCCTGCCTTGTAACAGGCTTCGAGGTAGATCAGGCCGGTCTGGTTGTGTCCATTATACCGGCTAACCTGTGCATAAGGTAAGTTGGCAGGGTTTATTCCGGCTTCAACTTTATCTAATAATTTTTGCGCTTCTTCTTTCCTGCCAAGGTCTGCCATATTACCTGCTGCTTCGCCATATAGTGCCCTGATGTTAAGGATATGACGTCGGTTTTCTTCGTCGAAATAAACGCCTTTCTTATTGGCACCACCAAACTCAAATTCGGTCATCATTACCTTGTACATGGAGTCAGTATTGTTATCCCTGATCTGGGTTCCACCGAGGCCATTCTGACGGAATGCCTGCTCTACTACCCAGTTTTGCTGAGGGGCTTTATTTATCACCGGTACCAGGCGATAAGCCATACCATCTTTACGTAGATACTGGCCAAAACCCAATTCTCCAAAATTGGCAGTGAAATAGATCGGACGTTTCCACTGGTTAGAAGCGATTATATTTAGAATAATGAAGTCACTTCTTACTAACCCGCCCTTAAGTTTATTCATCGGAATCTCAAAAAGCATTTCTGAAAGTACACTGTCGCCTGCATTCACAGTTCCGTTCTTTCTAACCAGTTCAGCATTTACAGGTACACTGAATTTGGCTACAGGATCCCAGTCTTTTGTTTGAGGATTGTATACCTGTGCAACAGGGAATCCGTTAGGGCCTTCATCTCTTCCGGTTTCATTGTTGATATAAGGCTTGCCGAGGATATTCTTCATAACCTCGTACAAAGGATAATATTTGTTGGGGTCAGCATTAGGGCTGAGTTTATACCGCATGAATTCACGGTTATGTCCTTCAATTTGCTCCGGAGACCAGATTACATCCAGAGAATCTGCCTTATTTACCTGGTAACGAAGCTGGTTGATGTACCAGTCAATACCCAACAAACTGTTATTAATGATACGAATATCCGGACGAACACCTTCTACTTCCTGTGCATACCAGAGCGGATAGGTGTCATTATCACCAAAGGTGAAAATAACTGCATTCGGTGCACAACTTTCGAGATAGTTTTTCGCAATATCCGGCGCAGTTGTTTTTTGGTTTCTGTCATGATCATCCCATTCCTGTTGTGCCATCAGCACCGGCGCCACCATACAAATAGCAGCAGATGCAATGTTGGCCATGCGGTGATTTTGACCATTGGATGAAACAGCTTTTACAAGAAAATATACAATGGTTGTAAAAATGGCGAACAAAGCTGAAGCGAAAATGGAAACCATGAACATGTCGCCAATTGTGCCGGGAGCTGTACTCATTAGTGTGACAAAGAAGGTGAGTATTGTTCCTCCGATCATCAGGTTTTGGAATGTAAGCTTATCAGCTTTTTCCATAGCCATCTTCACAAAACCAACTACTGCCAAACCGATCCAGATGGCATATGCATAGAAGGACCCTACATAAGCATAATCCCTTTCACGGGGCTGGTTTCCGGGCTGGTTCAGGTATAGTACTACTGCAATGCCGGTGAAGAAGAACAGCAGGAAGCTGACCACCCAATCATTCCTGTTCCGTAAAAACTGGTAAACGAACCCAATAATGCCTAATATGAATGGAATCAGGAAAAGCTTATTGTTAGCTTTATTGTTTTTTATGCTGTCCGGCAGTTTTGACTGATCGCCGAGTCTTTTATTGTCAATAATCGAAATTCCGCTGATCCAGTTGCCGTCCCGCTTATTTCCCAAACCTTGTATATCATTTTGCTTGCCTGCAAAATTCCACATGAAGTATCGCCAGTACATCAGCCCCATCTGGTAAGTGAAGAACCAGTTGACATTATCTGAAAGGGTAGGAGGTGTGTAACGGTCTCTCTGTGTTATAGGGCTTTTCTCCATCCCAATATTCAGCCATTCTGCATAAAAGTCTGCATGGTATTGATCATTGCTGCTGTCCCAGATACGGGGGAATAACTGCATATCACTGCTTTGGTACTGGGGTTTTTTGTCGCGACCGATAGGTATGTATTTATCTTTTCCTTTTACATACTTCATGTCTCCTTCTTTCATTTTCACATAGCCGTTATCATCATAGTCGTAATCGGCAGAAAAATGCGGCCCGTAAACCAATGGAGCTTCACCATATTGTTCACGGCTCAGATAGTAAACAAGGTTGATTGGGTTGTCAACATTATTCATATCTACTGCCGGGTTAGCATTGGAGCGTATCATGGTGGTGAGGTACATCATGTAACCCAGCATCATAAAGAGATAACACCAGAGAGACAGTTTTACAATTTTTATTGCACTGGCTTTAATAAAGTATCCTGCTGCTGCTGCCACGATTAATAGCAATAAAAGTTTTCCTATGCTGAGACCTGCACCTGGTTTAATGACAAACGGAAGAGCAGACAAGAAAAGGAATAAAGCAAACCAAATGATCATTACAGTAGGCGAAACCTTTGTTTCTTTTAAACGCAATGCCCAAATAATAACCGCCGCCAATGCCAGGAAGTAAATGGCAAACCCGGCAAAGAAGGGGAGGCCGAAAGAGTTAACAAAGAATACATCAAACTGTCCTGCTGCTTTCATGGAGTATTGAATGACACCTACCTGAACCAGGCCTGTAATCAAGCAGCCAATAATAAATGCGGTGATAGCCCCTTTAGTAGTAGGCTGATAACGACGGTAATAATAAATCATTACAATTGCCGGTATAACCAGCAAGTTCAACAAGTGTACCCCGATAGATAAACCCATCATGAAGAAAAGGAAAACAATCCACCGGTCGCTCCTTGCCCTTGCATGAGGATCGTTACCGGCATGTTCATCTGCATGTTCCCATTTCAGCATAGCCCAGAACACTAATGCGGTAAAGAAAGATGATAATGCATATACCTCACCTTCTACCGCACTAAACCAGAACGAATCACTGAAGGTGTAGGCAAGTCCGCCAACTACACCGGCGGCCATGGTTGTAAAGGTTTGCTGTGATGTCAATTCTTCACCAACACTGACAAACATTTTACGGGCAAAATGAGTGATACTCCAGAAAAGGAAAAGTATAGTGGCAGCACTTGCCAAAGCACTCATGAAGTTTACAGCATTGGCAGCTGTTTGTCCGTTATCTCCAAACAGGATGATAAAGAAACGTCCCAATAAAACAAACAATGGAGCACCCGGCGGGTGTGGCAATTGAACTTTGTCTGCACTGGCAACGAATTCACCGCAATCCCAGAGGCTGCCTCTTGCTTCACGGGTCAAAAAGTAAGTGGCAAAGGCAACAAAGAAAACTGCCCAGCCTGTAAGGTTATTGACTTTTCTGAAATTCATAAATAAACAATTGGTTTTAACTCCTTTGCAAACTGTGGTTGGCCCACAGACCGAAGGAAAGCAAAAATAGGGTTTCAGTGGTAGATTTCAGTTGCGTCGGGGTAGTTTTAGGAATTTAGGTTACCACCGGTTATGGTTGGAGAAAAAAGGATTTTATTAGTGCTGGAAAGCAGTGAAATTCTATTCAAAAAACACCTTCACTGTTTGATAAGATAGCTGGCTTTGCATGGCTTTATCGTTATAACCTTTAAGCCCAAAAAGTCCGGCAGCATTGCCTTTATTGATTGCAATTTCCAGGTACCCTGCACTATTGAACAGGGCCAGCTTTTCACCTTCCGGTACATCTGCATAGGTATCACTGATACGGTCAATCACTTCATCTCTTTTGAATACAATCCTGAATCCTCTTCCTTTGCGCTGTTCTTCAAATTGCTCATGGGTGATATTGACTATTACATTTTCAAAGCTGTCAATGAAAATGATCTGGCCCTCAATCAGGTTATTATCCAGCATTGGTTTAAGGGCTTTTTTCTCCACATATTTTACATCAGCAACGCCAATACTTTTTATTGACTCTCCATTTATCAGTTTATTTACAGCTTCTCCCATAACCCTGGTGAGGTAGGTGGTATTTTTTATGGCAGTATCATCCAGCGGCAGGCCTATTACTATTTCCGGTGTTTCTTCCAGCATCATTGTAAGCAAGCCATTGTCGGCGCAGAGTATATATTGGTTGTTATGAAAAGCCAGCAGCAGTTGCTCCGGTTTTTTCTCAAAAAGATTAACCAGAATCAGGTGATAGCTAAAATCAGGAAAATTGCGGAGGCTGGCACGACAAACATAAGCCGCCTGTGAATAGTTAAATGGAGGTACATTATGTGTAATGTCTACGATCCTGAATTCCGGGTTAAGGTGAAGCAATTGTGCCTTTATAGCGCCTACCAGGTAGTCGGGGCTTCCAATATCTGATGTCAGGGTTATTAAAGGCAAGGGTTAATGATTTATATACTCCTATTTAACAAGGTTCCCATCTTTAAAGAAGAACTTTCTGACCAAATTGTCTGCTAATTTTGGAAAGAATTTTTGCATGAATACCGTTCTTTTCCCTGTAAAAGTGAGTACAAGGGTTCTTTTTCTTTTTCTGACAGCCTTTAAAATATGCACTGCACATTCCTCTGCTGTCATCATTTTACTTTCATCCATAGGTGTTTCTCCGTGAGAACTCCCTTCTTTGTTCAGGGCTGCATTCCGGATATTAGAAGTGGTGAAACCAGGACACACCCACATGACATGCACCCCATCGGCTACCAACTCTGTTTTAATGGCTTCCAGCCATCCTTGTACAGCAAACTTGCTGGCTGAGTATCCGCTCCTGCCCGGAAGGCCCCGATAGCCTGCGATGGAAGAAACCCCCACAATGACTCCTTTTCTTTCGATGATAGACTGCAAAGCATACTTGGTGCAATAGACAGTTCCATAAAAGTTAATGTCCATTACTTTCCGGATCACATCAACTTCTGCTTCTTTAATAAGGGCCCGCATAGAAACTCCGGCATTATTGATCAATACATCAATACCACCGAAAACCTTAATCGTCACTTCAATGAATCGGCGGCAGTCATTTTCACTACTTACATCAGCTACCATTGTATGCAGAGGCGAAGATGGGTATTCTGTTTGAAGGCTGTAAAGTTTGTCCGAATTTCGGCCGCAGGTAGCCACTTTTGCACCCGATGCCAGTAAGGCATCTACCAGTGCCTTGCCAATACCGTCTGTACCACCGGTTACTACCACCACTTTATCTTTAAAAAAGGATGACATATAAGATTTAATATTATGTAATACAAACGTACTCCAAAAGGTCAAAAAGAAAAAGAGGCTGTCCTTTTTAGACAGCCTCTTTGTGATCCCGCTGGGACTCGAACCCAGGGCCCCAACATTAAAAGTGTTGTGCTCTACCAACTGAGCTACGAGATCAACCTTTCCTTTTTAGGGAGTGCAAAAATACGGTCTGCAACGTTTTGCGCCAAAACTTTTTCAGGTAATTATCAACATCTTTTTTGAAAAATCAGTCAGGAGAGAACTGACCGCCTTTTGTTTCATCATTTAAAATGTCCATTAGTTTGCCAAACATTTCTATGTATTGCGATAAACGGCCATGCTGTGTTTCAATGTTGATATATCGTTTGTTCTTTTCACCGTAGAATACACTCAGGGAGCCGTCTTTCTTTGCCCGTTCATTGTGCTGCCAGACGCTGTTATATCCGCAGTCTGCCATTTTTTTGTACAGCATGCTGTCGGTAGTAAGTACAATATCATCAATGTCCTGGTTTTCGTTGGCATAAACTTCACGGGCATCCTTTTCCCTTTCATTGCCCGGCAAATAGCTTTTTATAGAATAAGCATTTTCTGTATTGTTATGAAGTGCCACAACACAAATAGTTTCTTCCGGGATAAGATTCAGTATACGGGTCGCAAATTTTTCAATTTCTTCAATTGCATAAGGATCAGCTGTACTGTTTTCTCTTAAAGTTTGTTCAATACCAACCCGGGAAAAAATCCGGTTGGGGTCGAATGCATAGTTTCTGCCTCTTAAGCGGAAACGAATGACCCGCTGCCTGCTGTTATCTAACTTAATAAGTAAGCCGCCTTTTTGTTCCAGCACTGATCTTGCCGCTTGTACTGACGTAAACTCATTATCGTGAAGGTTGATGCAAACAATTTCTGATGAATTACCATACTGGCTGATGAGCAGAGGAATAGTTTTATCGCCCAATTTGTAAAGAATTGTTTTTTCGGCCGGAATATAAAAGGCATTACTTGCCAGGTTAACCTCGTTGACAGGCTGGGCCTGAAGACGGCCTATGAGCAATAATGTATATATAGAAAGTAATAGTCGCAATTATTGTGTTTCCCTAAAGATAATTTGCTAGGAGGGGGAGGGCATACCGGTAAAGCGGTATTTTTCAACAATCAGGCAAGTTCCTCTTTCATTTTCTGCATCACATCTTTTTCCAGCATGAGTTGAGACAGTTTTATCATGTTCATAAACGCTTTGGCTCCAGAAATACCATGGCCAATGATAACTGGTTTCGCTACACCTAAAACTGGTGTTCCTCCATATATTTCAAAGTTGAACCGGTCGAAGTATTCGTCATCTATCTTTTTTCTTTGACCGATTTCGTATAAAGATTCAGCCAATTTAAGTATGATATTGCCGGTAAAACCTTCGCAGACCATTACATCGGCTTTATCCATCAGTACATCACGGCCCTCAATATTGCCAATGAAGTGAATGTGTTTATTTTCTTTTAACAGGGGATAGGTAGCCTGTGCCAGCAAATTTCCTTTTCCTTCCTCTTCACCCACATTGATCAGGCCTACTTTGGGTTTTTCAATTCCCAATACCAGTTGAGCATATACGGACCCCATAATGGCAAACTGGTTCAGTTGTTCAGGTTTGCAGTCAGCGTTCAATCCTACATCCAATAACAATCCGGTGCCGCCATTTTCCTTTGGAATGATGGTTGAGATGGTTGGCCTAATCACCCCTTCCAGCGCTTTTATGCTAAATAATGTGCCCACCAGCATGGCGCCTGTATTACCAGCGCTAATAAAAGCATCCATCTTACCGGATGCCAGCAGGTGAAAGCCAATGGCAATAGATGAATTTTGTTTTTCCCTAAGGGCTTTGGTAGGGTGTTCATGCATATCGATGATTTCTTCTGCATGAACAATAGTGATATGATCTGATGGGACATCATGCTCGGTCAGCAATTTTTGAATAGCTGGTTCATCACCAATTAATAGGAGATTTACCGGCTTATCATTACCCGATAACCAGTATTTTACTCCTTTTACTGCTTCCATCGGGGCATAATCGCCCCCCATCATATCAAGGCCGATCGTCATAAAATTCTAAAATAGCAAATTCCAAATCCCTGCAGAATTAAAAGATCCGCCGGATTTGGAATTTGAACAGTATTCGTTGAATTTATTTGTTAACCGGAGATTTTTCTGCTACCACTTTTCCTTTGTAGTAGAGCTTTCCCTCACTAACATGTGCACGGTGACGCAGGTGTGTTTCACCTGTTGTGCTGTCGGTCGATAATGTTGCAGAAGTAGCCTTATAATGCGTTCTGCGCTTTGCACTTCTTTGCTGACTATGTCTGCGTTTCGGATTTGGCATAACTCAAATATTAATACGTTAATCTAAATCTTTAAACTTTTCTAACCCCTTCCAGATGGGGTTTTCTTTGCTTTCCTTTTCATTTGGCTCCATTTTTTTCAATACATCCAGCGCTGCAGGGTTACAATGAGGGCCATCCATTTTTTCAAATTCACAAACCTTTTGCATTGGAATGGTCAGGTTAATGAATTCGTAGATCCAGTTGGCTACATCCAGGTGGCTTTCGCCGCGGCTGATATAATACACATCCGGATCATCTTCCTGGTCATTCATTAGTTCTGGTTCTTCCACCATCTTTACCGTGATGTTGAACTCATCCCATAATTCCAGCGGCAGGTTATTGTTGCACCGGTCACAGGTTACTTCCAGGGTGCCACCAATTTCAAATTTGAGCATCATGAAGCTGCTTTTTTTATCCAGCAGCAGCCTGATATTAGCTTTGCAGTTGTGGAAATCCTGTTGTTGAAAAGGCTCAAAGAACTTATCGTCAATCGAATAGTTGTACTCATGAACACCGGGCTTTAATCCCACAAAAGCAATCTCAAACTCCCGGCGACGGCTCATTTGTCAACTTTTAAAGTCCCGACTTTTTCGGGAGTGCAAAGGTAGGGTAAAATACATAAACAGAAGTGTTGAATTTGAGATTTTTTATCGAAAATTGGGTACTTTAGCCGCCATTCTTACACCCTAATAACTAATCACTTGCAGCAATTTCTTACCCGATTGTTCGCCCGACTGATGAAAAGCTGGAGCTGGGTAGTCCTTATTATCCTTACAATCCTGATCAAATGGGCATCCTGGTATCCCGGCTGGGTAGAAAGAAACTACAGCTACGGTATTTACCCGCTTATTTCGAAAATACAGCGGATTTTATTTGGCTGGATACCTTTTAGTGTGGGGGATATTTTTTATGGGTTCCTTGTATTGGTTATTATTTTCCGAACCTTTAAATTTTTCAAATACCTTTTTCAGCGCCGGTTGACAAGGCAGTATTTCGTTATCGCCATGCAGCAGTTCATCTTCTTTGTGCTGTTTGTGTATGTTTTTTTCAACCTTTTATGGGGGTTGAATTATAACCGGGTAGGGATAGCCCGCCAGTTGCAGCTGGAAGTGAAACAGTATTCTTTAACCGATCTTGATACATTGACAAGAACACTTCAGCAAAAGGTGAATCATTATGCTGCATTTGTAACCCCGGCACAGCGGGATTCATTTAACCGTAAAAGGGACCTGTTCGCCAGTGCCCACAAGGCTTACGAATCAGCCGCATCCAACCATAAATTCCTTCAATACAGTTCCCGGTCTGTGAAACCCTCGCTTTTTAGTTACCTGGGCAACTATCTTGGATTCCAGGGATACTACAACCCGTTTTCCGGAGAGGGACAGGTTAATACCACGATACCAAGGTTCATGGAGCCATTTGTTACCTCACATGAAATCGCCCATCAGCTGGGCTATGCCAAAGAAAACGAAGCAAATTTTGCAGCTTATCTTGCCTGCCGCTCATACGAAAACAATGCTTTTCGTTATTCGATGTATTATGACATGTATAACTATGCAATCGTGGAAGTTTTTAGGCGGGATACAACACTGGGAAAATTAATCCAGGAACTAGCCCATCCGCAGGTAAAAAAAGATCAAAAGGAATTCAGAGATTTCTACAAAAAATACAACAATCCCATTGAAGATCTTGTGATGTGGGGCTACGGGCATTTTCTTAAGGCCAACAATCAGCCTGCCGGCAAAAGAAGTTATAATGAAGTAGTGGCCTGGCTGATTGCATATTACAAGAAATACGGCATTGAAGCGCTTTAAACATTTCAAAGCCCAATTTGTTATTGTTTAATGAGCAATATTGTAAAGGGAATAGTAGCTATTGCAATACCGTTGCTGGTTGGAGGAGCAAGCGGATTCTTTACTATTACCGGCGTTGACAGCTGGTATCAAACTATTAATAAACCTTCATGGAACCCGCCCAACTGGGTATTTGGCCCGGTGTGGACTACTTTATATATAATGATGGGCATTGCTCTTTTTCTTGTGTGGAAAGAAGATACCAGTGAAGAGCTTAAAAAAATTGCTATCGCCTTATTTTCCGTTCAGCTGATTTTGAATTTTTTCTGGTCTTTTATCTTTTTCAACCTGCAGCAGCCGGGTTGGGCGTTGGTTGAAATAATAGCTATGTGGTTTTTTATTTTGCTGACCATTTTTGCTTTTGTGCAGGTGAATAAAACGGCGGCCTGGTTGCTGGTGCCTTATATCAGCTGGGTGAGTTTTGCCACTATTCTCAATTACTCGATCTGGCAGCTGAACAGGTGATTGTTCTTTGGTAAAGGCCCGGTTTATTCAGTCTAATCAGCATTTAAAATTTATTCTTCCACATCATGCTCTCAATCGGTCTGTCGGGCTGGTTGCTGTACTTGGAGTTTTTCTTTTTATTGTAAGCGATCTCTATTTCACCATCAACCGGGAAGTATATTAATTGCCCGATAGGCATGCCCTTGTAAACCTTTACCGGTTGCTTTACGGATATTTCCAGCGTCCAGTTGCCGCAAAAACCTACATCGCCCTTGCCAGCCGTGGCGTGAATGTCGATGCCTAACCGGCCGGTCGATGATTTCCCTTCAAGGAAGGGAACATGAGCATGGGTTTCGGTATATTCTTCTGTTACGCCGAGATAAAAAATATGCGGGTATAATACAAATCCTTCATCAGGGATTTCAAAGTATTCGATTTGGTTGTGTTTTTTGGCATCGAGGATATGTTCCTTATATGTTGCCAGCGTTTTACCCAGGTGTACATCATAGGAATTGCTGCCCAGGCAATCTCTGTCGTAAGGGGTTATTTTGATGGTACCTTTTTCTATTTCTTCCAGTATCCGGGTATCAGAAAGTATCATTGTCTATCTTCGTTTTGTAATGAGCAAAGTAAAAAGGAAAAGCTGACGAATGCCGGTTTTTTTTCAACATCAAATCAACGAATACACAAGGCTGGGAGTCTGGAAGATCGAAGAAACAGAAGATTTCTTTAAAGGTAATGTGCCTCAGCATCGGGAGGTTACGCATCCGCACAAAAGGCTGCAACACCTTGCGGGTCGTTTTCTATTGCAATATCTCTTCCCGGATTTCCCTTACAAGCTTATTCAAATCGCCGATACTCGCAAGCCCTATCTGCCGGATGAGCGGTATCATTTTTCCATTTCGCACTGTGGTGATTATGCAGCCGCAATTGTTAGCAGTACAAACAGGGTAGGAGTAGATGTGGAGGAACCTGTGGTGAAAATTCTGAACATTCAGAATAAGTTTTTGTCCGATAAGGAGAGGGAACAATTTTTAGATGAATTTAAGACTCCTGACTTCAGATTACCGACTCTTTTCTGGTCAGCCAAGGAATCAATTTTTAAATGGTAT
Source organism: Chitinophagaceae bacterium UBA2789 (assembly GCA_002352145.1). Taxonomy (GTDB): domain Bacteria; phylum Bacteroidota; class Bacteroidia; order Chitinophagales; family Chitinophagaceae; genus JJ008. The sequence continues at coordinate 2,013 of DEHX01000171.1, read as the reverse complement.
GGAGCCGGTGGGGTAGATTTTCGGCAACATATTCAACTATTCAATCTGCAGGAGGAAAAACAAACCATCGATTGCTTTTTTGCAAAGAATGAATCAGACCTGGTCATTCATTACCGGCATTTTGATGGCTTGGTGCTGGCATGGGTAGTATCATGATTCCTCACCCTCTTCTCTATTTTCGAGTAAATTCAGATCAACATCTGTTCCTGAAATGCCTTCAATGGAACCACGGATATGCGCTGCATTGAGGAGTACTTTTTCCAGCTGCTTTTCCCTCGCTTTCCACAATTTTTCCATCTGGTCTCTTTCTTTCTGGATGGATATCTTCATACTCATAAAACCCTCCCTGATAGCCGCCCATTGCTCGGCAAATTCACGGCTGGTCAGGTAGTCGTACAGTAAGTGCATTTTGTCGCCTTTGTTTTCCTGGCTCCTTGTTGCATTATAAATTTTGATAACAGCATCTCTCAGCATGTGAACTACCGGCTTTACTTCGTTAAAAGAGCAGATCCAGACACCGTCTTTTTCGCCAAAACTGTTCATGTCCTTGGGCAGTGCCTGTGTAACGATCACTGCCACATCTGCTCCCTGGCTGCGCATATCGGCCTTAAGTTTTTCAATCCAGTCGTTGGCAAAATCCTTTGTCCGCTTGCTTTCAAAAATGATTTTGCCGCATTCCTGGCCAAAACCATTCCTTACTATTTGGATACAATCAGCCCCCCGGACACCTTTCCCTACTTCTGTAATTACATCGAATGGGAAGGAAGTTTTCAGTAATTCTTCCAGCAGCAGTTCCTGTGACTCGCCCTGGGATTGCATAGAACCTTGCTCCGCTTTGCGTTTCATTTCTTCCGCCAGTTTTTTCTGGGCCTCCAGTTTCTCTTCCATTTCCTTCAGGCGAAGCTGAAACTCAGTTTCTTTAGCAGCAATTCTTTGTTCCTCCAGTTTACGGATTTCACCAGCCAGTTTTTCTCTCTCTTCCTGTAGTTTCTTTTGAACAGAGAGTTCCAGTTCTGCTTCTTTATTTTTCAACTCCTGTTCTTTCTTCAGAAATTCCAGTTGCTGCTCCCTTGCCTGTTTTAGTTTCTCCTCATATTCTTTATTATTTTTTTCAGCGATCTGCAGTTTATGTTCAAAATCTGCTGAAATCGATTTACGGATCAGTTCTTCGGTTTCTTTTTGTGTTTTCTTTTTTTCTTCCAGCAATTGGGCTTCAAACTTCAGCTGTTGCTGCTTCTGCCATTCGCTCATTTTACTGCGCAGTTCTTTTTGCACTTCTTCCCGTATGCTGTCGCTGGGCTCAAATTCGTGGCCACAATTAGGGCATTTGATTTCTGTTGCCATTGATACAATATGCTTTGTTTCAAATCTACAAATAAAAAAAGCTATTCAATATTGAATCGCTTTTAAGTAGTGCCCCGGACCCCGATTGCATCGGGGTAGGCCATTGCTGGCTTACGGTAAACCGTTTGAATAAGTTGGCCAGGTACCCGTAATAAGCGATTCTGTATAACTTCTGCTTTTCTGTTTTTTTATCCTTAGCTCTTCTTTTCTGGCTTCCGCTTCATTCTCAAAAGTCTTACAAGCACATAGTATATATGGGAGGCAATTTCTTGTTGCCGGAACCATCCCATTATTGTGCCTGTTAAACCTGGCTGTTACATCAGCAGAAAATCCGAAATAATAGCGGTTACACTTTTGCGAGAAAAGGATATATACAAAGTACATAAAACAACAAAAGCGACAAATGTCGCTTTTAAGTTGTGCCCCGGATCGGAGTTGAACCGATACGGCCATTGCTGGCCACAGGATTTTAAGTCCTGCGTGTCTACCAATTCCACCACCAGGGCGATGATGTAAAAAATATTTATGAACTATGCCTTTCAAACCGACATGGCCATTACTAGCCATCCCGATTCTAATCGGGACGTGTCTGCCATCCCGATAGCTATCGGGACCACCACCAGGGCAACCAAAAAAAATCCCTCCACCACTCGGCGGAAGGATTCTTGG